>CAIOJO010000179.1 GCA_903858635.1 uncultured Telmatospirillum sp.
CCTCTCCCTGCTCGCCGCGGCCGCCGCCGGCGCCGCCGCGGGGGCGGCGATCTCGATGCTGCGGCGGTGATGGGGCGCTTCGGGGGCCAGGTTGGCCTGCAATTCTTCCACCGAAGGAACGGAGTCGAACATATGGACCTCGCGGGCCCCGGCATGGGCCGCCGAAACGACCAGCAAGGGCGCGGCAAGCATCAGGGCGGCGGTCATCGAAATGGTCTTCATGGGGGCCTCCAGGGGCAGGGGGTGATCCGATGGACCTCACCCTATCGCCCGGCTGCTCCGCCGACTGTGAACCAGCCCACCGGAAGGGCGTTTTGGTCGAAGCGTTGTTTCAGGCAGGATTGTCGGCCCGGGACCGCCCCCGCAGCGGCCCGTCAGGTAAAGCGAGGCGATGGTGGAACGCCTGCTGTCGATCAAGGAAGCCCTGGCTTTGGCCGCCCTGGTGGCGGCGGCGATCCTGTTGGCGGTTCGGGTCCTGCCGCCACTGGCGATCGCCGACCATCTGGTCGAGGACGTCGCCATGGCTCGCCTGGCGCCGCCTTGCCGGCAGGATCCCGGCATCGCCATCATCGGCATCACCGAGGACAGCCTGGCGGCATTGCCCTACCGGGCGCCCCTCGACCGCGGCCTGCTGGCCCGGCTGGTGACCCTCCTCAAGGCCAGGAATGTTCGCGCCATCGGGCTCGATGTCCTGATCGACCAACCCACCGAAGCCGCCAAGGACGAGGCCTTGCACGCCGCCGTCGCCGCGGCGGGCCCGCCGGTGGTGCTGCTCAGCGCCGGAGCCGAGACGCCATTGACCGGCCAGCAGCGGAAGTTCCAGCAGACCTTCCTGAGCGGCCTGCCGAGCGGCCATGGCAACCTTGCCAAGGACCGCCTCGATGGGGTGGTGCGCCGTCATTTTCCCCAGCTGGAGGGGCGGCCCAGCCTGCCCGCAGCCATCGCCGCGGCGGTCGGCGCGCCCGCACCGACCACCGACTTCGGCATCGCCTGGTGCCGTCCGGGCAAGACCGGCGGGTCGGTGATCCCGGTCTATCCGGTCGAGACCGTGGCCTTGTTGCCGGCCGCGTGGCTGGCCGGGAAGATCGTCCTGGTCGGGCTGACGGTGCCCGATACCGATCGCCACCGGACCCCCCTGACGGTGGGCGCCCCGCCCATGGCCGGGGTGGAAATCCAGGCGCAGACCTTGGTCCAGCTGTTGGAAGGGCGCCCGGCACCGGGTATCGGGCCGGCTGCCGCCGCGGCTGCCGTGGTCGCCGCCAGCGCCTCGGGAACCGCCTTGGCCGCTGCCGCATTGCCGAGCCTGGCGGTGGCCGCCGCGGCCCTGCTGGGGGCGGCGCTGATTTGGCTGGCCGCCGCCGGCATGCTGATCCTGGGCGGGCCGTTGTGGTCGCCGCTGCTCCCCAGCCTGGCTTGGCTCGGCGCCCTCGGCGCCACCTCGCTGCTGACCGCGGTTCGCGAGCGGAGCTCGCGCGCCGCCCTCATGCAGCTGTTCGCCGCCCATCTGTCGAAGCCGGTGGCGGAAGAGATCTGGCGATTGCGCCGCACCTTCCTCCGTGGCGGCCGCCCCAAGCCGCAGCGGCTGGTGGCCACCGTGATGTTCTCCGACGTCGAGGGGTTTACCCCGGTTTCCGAGCGCTTGAGCCCCGAACGGCTGATGGGGTGGCTGGAAACCTATCTGGAGGCGATGACCGAGGTCATAACCGGGCATGACGGGATCGTTCTCCGTTTCATCGGCGACGGCATCCTGGCCGCCTTCGGCGTGCCCCTGCCACGGCTCGATGCGGCGGCGGTCGATGCCGATGCGGTCCAGGCGGTGCGGGCCGCCTTGGCCATGGAAGGAGCGTTGCATCGGTTGAACGGCTTGCTGGCCGAGCAAGCCCTGCCGGAGATCTGCATCCGGGTCGGCATCGTCACCGGGCCGATGATCGGCGGCAGCGTCGGCGCCGCCCGCCATCTGGAATACACCTTGCTGGGCGATGTGGTGAACACCGCGGCCCGTCTGGAAGGATTGGCCCGTACGGCGACGGCGGCGCCGGGCAGCCCGTGCCGCATCCTGGTCGCCCAATCGACCTGGCAGCGGGTCGCCCATCTGGTGGAAGCGCGGCCGATCGGCGAGGTGGAGCTCAAAGGCAAGGCGGAGCGGGTGATGGTCTATCAGATTCTGGGTCTGGCCGATCCGCTCTCGGGACGGCGCGACGCCGCCACGGCCTTGTGATCGGCGCGGTCGACCTCGCCCGCCAGGGCGGCCAGAGTGGTCGCCTCGACGATCGTCACATAGCCCTGCTTGATACTGATCCAACCGGCCCGCTGCCACTCGCCCAGCCATTTGTTCACGCTCTCGCGGGTGATCCCGACGATCGCCCCCAGCTGCTGCTGCGACAGGCGGATATCGATGCAGACACCGCTCTTGGCCGGGACGCCCAGGGCCTCGGCCAGGTTCAGCAGGGCGCGCGCCAGGCGGGCCGGCGCCTCGAGAAACAGAGTGGCTTCGAGATGCGCGCTGGTGCGGCGCAGCCGCTGGCAGAGGACGGCGATCACCCGTCGGGCGACATCCGGATGCCGCTCCAGGAAGGGCAGGAAGTCCGACCGCCGCAGCACCAGCAGGTCACAGGTTTCCAGGGCCACCGCATCGGCGGTTCGCGCCGCGCCGTCGAGGAGGGCGATTTCGCCGAAAACCTCGCCCGGCTTGATGATGTTGAGCACCAATTCCTTGCCGTCGATCGAGTGGCTGCAGATTTTGACCCGTCCGCGCACCACCGCCATCATGCTTTCGCCGGGATCCCCATGCTGGAAGATGATGCCATCGGCATCGAAGCGGGCCGGCTGGGCATAGCCGGCAAGGGCGCGGCGATCGGCCGGCGCCAGCGCCTTGAGAAGCGAGTTCTGGGCGATGATGGCTTCCTTGTCGAGGGGGATTGCCCGGGCCATGTTCGCTACTCCGCAATCGCAAATGCTTCACTACAAAGTAGTCTGGACCAATTTGCCGCTCTCTGGAGCCGTCAGGCGAGGCATACTCCTGTGGAATATGAGGTATTGCCAAAGAAGCACCGCCTGCATTTCCTGAATTCATTCCATGCAAGCCATTATAATGGCACCTCTGCGTTGTCAGCCGGTTCATGATCCGTAGGGGAGGATGCCGGTGGCCTGGATTTCGAAGTTGTTGTTGTATGCGGTTGCCGCCTGGCTGCTGGCGGCCGGTTTGGTGGCCTCGGCCGACCCGGCCGAGCGGCGCATCGCCTTGATCATCGGAGTCGGCAACTACAAGGCGGCACCAACCTTGCCCAACCCACCCAAGGACGCCCATGCGGTGGCCCAATCCCTGGCCAAGCTGGGTTTCGAGGTCGACGAGAAGATCGACGTCGACGAGCGGCAATTCGCCACGTCCCTACGCGAGTTCGGCATCAAGGCGCAATCCGCCGACGTGGCGCTGTTCTACTTCGCCGGGCACGGCATGCAGGTGGACCGCGAGAATTACCTGGTGCCGGCCGATGCGGTGCTGGAACGCGAGCACGACCTGGTCTACGAGGCCATGCGCCTGGACCTGATTCTCAGCGAGGTGAGCCAAGCGCGCAACCTCGGCATCGTCATCCTCGACGCCTGCCGCAACAACCCCTTCCTCAAGAGCAGCAGCACCGAGATCGCCCGTTCGACCCGTGGCCTGCAGGTTACCCCCGGCCTGGGGCGGGTCGATGACGTTCCCAAGGGGACCATCGTCGCCATGGCGACCCGCGCCAATGCGGTGGCCGATGATGGCGATGCCAACCACAGTCCGTTCACGGCGGCTCTGTTGGCGAATTTCCAAACTCCCGGAGTGGAGCTGGGATTGTTCTTCCGCAAGGTGCGCGATGCGGTCCTGGCGGCGACCCATGGCCAGCAGGAGCCCTACACCTTCGGCTCCCTGGGCGCCCAAGCCTTCTATTTCAATCCGCAGGCACCCAATCAGCCGCCGCTGGTGCCGCCGCTGATTCCCGTCGAAATGATGGACAATGTCGGGTCCAAGGTGTTGGGCATTGCCGGCATCAAGGACCCGGACGGCGACGCGGTGACCATTCATGTCACCGGCTTGCCCAAGGGCGGCGTAATCCGCGTCGGCGAGCGGGCATTGCTGATCGGCGATACCCTGACGCTGGAGCAACTGGCCCAGGTCGCCTTCACCCCCGACGGCAGCTTTCGCGGCCAGGCGGGCTCCTTCAGTTTCTCCGCCGATGACGGCCGTGGCGGGGTGGTGCCGGCCAGTTTGTTCATCAAGATCGTCCCCTCCAAGCGGCCGCCCGAAGTCGAACGCGACCGCACCGTGTTGGCGGTCAGCAATTCCCTTGGCATCCGCCAAGCCTTGGGCATCCGCGAACCGACCGCGCCGGATGGCGATCCGATGGTGGTGACCATCGCCGAAGTGCCGGGCCAGGGTGCCGTCCTCAACGACGAAGGGCACAAGTTGCGGCTGGGCGACAAGATGTCACCGGCGGATTTGACCCGCCTCAGTTATGACCCCGGGGCGGCCCCCGGTGGCGATGCCGGCAGCTTCGCCTATCTGGTGGATGACGGCCACGGCGGCAAGACGACCGGCCGCCTGCAATTCACCGTGGTCGGTGCGGCGCCGGCCGGCACCGCGGCGCTGCCGAGCAGCATGCCCGGCAAGCCGGCGGAGGCCAAGAAGCCGAGCGTCGACAACAACGCAGTCATCGCCATGGCGACGCCGGCGCCGACGCCGTCGCCCGAGAAAAAAGCGGCAGAGCCACGGCCGTCGGCGGTTCAGCCGGCCCTCAGCCTGTCGCCCCAGGCCGGGGTCGGGCGTCCGGGCGAGCGCGACTGCGACCATTGTCCGGACATGGTCGAGTTGCCCGCCGGCGGTTTCACGATGGGCTCGCAGGACGGCGACCCCAGTTCGCGCCCGGCCCACCGGGTGACCTTGAAGAACGGCTTCGCCATCGGCAAGACGGTGGTCACCGCCGGCGAGTGGCGGGCCTGCGTCTCGGGCGGCGGCTGCAAGCCGGTGGTCGAATTGGCCGGTGCCCCCGATGAAAGCCCGGCCCGCAATATCGGCTGGGACGACGCCCAGGACTACCTGGCTTGGCTATCCAAGATCTCGGGACGATCCTATCGTCTGCCGAGCGAGGCGGAATGGGAGTATGCGGCCCGGGCCGGCACCGCGACCACCTATTGGTGGGGCGATTCGCTGGGGCGCGGCAATGCCAATTGCCAGGACTGCGGCGGTGCTTACAACAAGGATGCGCCTGAATTGGCCAGCGCGTTCCCGGCCAATCCGAACGGACTGTTCGGCATGGGCGGCGGGGTCGCGCAATGGGTGGCCGATTGCTGGTTCCCGAATTACGCCGGCGCGCCGAAGGACGGCAGCGTGCGGGACAAGCGGGATTGTCACCAACGGGTGATCAGGGGCGGGTCGTGGCGCAACGACCACAGTTATGCCGCCGCCGCCAGCCGCTTCTATTACGAACCCGATGTGCGCTATATCGCCAACGGCTTCCGGGTGGTGCGCGATCCAAGGTGACCGACCGAACCGGTCAGCGGGTCGCCATCCAATCGAGAATTCCGACGATTTGCGTCACCATCAAAGACGTGCCGAGCACGATGGCCGGCCACAGGGCCGCCTCGCTCTCTGATGCCCTGAATTTTCCGATTACGGTACGCATGATGTGGATCCTGTGTAGGTCTTGATGACAAACGCAAGACACGTGCCACATCATAAGGCCTTGAAACAGGCCCTGAACCGCGCCGGCTTGCCGCGCGAATGCTCATTTATTGTGCGTGCCTGCATAATGGGCAGTCAGGCCCGGCTTCGCGCAACACGGACGGACGCGGACATCCAATTTTCCCAGTGGGGCGGGCATCTGAGCCTGTGAAAAAAGTTAGTGGCACCGGCCTCCGTGCCGGTGATCCGGCGGAGCCGGAAGACCAGCGTTTCCGTCGCTCCACGGCGGACACCGGCAGAGACGCCGGTGCCACTGAAAAACAATTATATCACAGGGTCTCTTGCCCGCCACCGGTCGGTGCACTCTTACTTGCGTGCCTTGCGGGCGGCGTAGCGGGCGTCGCGGGCGGCTTTCTGCTGGGCGGCCAGTTCGATGCTGCGCGCTTCGGCCTCGACCTGTGCGGCGGCGTCGCGGGCCAGTTGCTCGGCGGCTTCCTGGGCAGCGGCAGCGGCGCGGGCCGCCTTCTCGGCGGCTTCCTGGGCGGCGCTGGCTTCGCGCCGTGCCTTGCGCTCCGTCTCGCGCAGTTCGCGCGCCGCGCTGGCGGCCTGGCGGGCGGCCTGGCGCTCGGCGAAGGCGGGGTCGTTGGTTGCAGCCTTGGCGCGGCACCGCTCCAGCTCGGCCTTCTTGGCGGCGGCGGCGGAATTCAGCCGATCGCCGAACCCGATAATCTTCTTGCCGCCGCTACCATCTTTAAGGGACTTCATCTGTGAATCACCACCATCATGTCTGAGCCGGGTCGAGTATCACGAAACGCGGTGGACGGAAAGGAGATCCGCTTGTCAAGGCCGAATCGGCGACCCGGATTCGGCGGCTCAACCGGTTCTCTGGGCCAGGTGCGTTGCCTTTGCCGGCAATAGCGCCTCGACCTCGTCGGCGGCCCTGGCCGCACCATCCACCCCGTGCAGGGCGGTCGACAGGCGCTGGGCGGTCTGGCGGTACGAGGGCGTCATCAGGATCTGCTGCGCTGCCCGGCGGATGGCGGCGGAATCGGCGTCGCCCGGCAGTCCCAGCCCGACGTTCCAGTCCTGGACCGTGGCGGCGTTGGGCGCCTGATCATGGGCGAGGCCGGGGATCACCACCATCGGGACGCCCTGTCGCAACGCGCGCATCAGCGTGCCGTGGCCGCCATGGGTCACCGCCAGCGCGGCGCGGCGCAGGATCGGATCATGCGCCGCATATTTCAGCACCACGGCATTGGCCGGCGCCGTAAGTTCGGCCGGCTCGACGATGCCGCCGGTGGTCGCCACGACGTGGACGGCGAGTTCGGCCAAAGCGTCGAGGCTGCGCTGCAGCTTGTCCACCGACCGCTGCTCGAAGCCGGTGCTGAAACTGACCAGCACGACCGGCGTCGGATCGGCCTCGTCCCAGGGCAGGGCCACCGGCGCGGCGCATTTTTCGCTTTCCAGCACCGGACCGACATGGCGCAGCGACTCCCAGCCCTCCGGCCGCGGCGAGTCGAATTCGCCCAGCGTGGTGACGATGACGCGGTCCTGCGCCCGCCACAGCGTGTCCAGCCCTGGCAGGCCGTCGAAACCGGCCTGCCGGCGCATCCCGTCGAGCATGGTGATGGTGTTGCGCCAGCGGTCCAGCATGCGGAAGACGAAGGTATGGGCGATGGCTGCGGTCGGGCAGCCGAAGGCCGGCGCCTCGGCCAGAGCCGCCGGGAACATGCCGTCGATCAGGATCAGCTCAGGGGCCTCGCTGGCCAGCACTCCGCGCAATTGGGCGGCGACGGCCGGCGAGGTGAGATAACAGGCGGCGCGGGTCAGAGGGCTGCCGGCCGGGTAGCGATCGACCTGGGCATAGGCCTCGGTCAATTCGATCGCCCGGAACCCGGCGGCGTCGACCCGCGGCACCATCTCCGGCCGCCCGGCGAAGGCGACCGTGTGTCCGCGCTCGGCCAAGACCCGGGCGATGCCCAGGCTAGGAGGCAGATTTCCGCCGCCCGACCAATTCAGCCATAGGATTCGTGCCATTTGCCAGTTCCTCCTTGGTGACTGCAGTGACCATGGAACAAACGACAGATTCGGCCGCCGGCCGGCTCAACCCGCGATCGCGGCGCAGCAGCTTCCATACGGTGACGTCGGTCGCCAGCAACAGGATTTCCAACAGCTGGGTCTGTGCCGCGCCATGCCGCCGTTGCAGTTGCGGGTCGAACACGGTGCTCACCCAATCGCGGTGATTGTCGCGCCCGCGGTCCAGGGTCGGCTTCAGCAGGGGACGCCGGTGTTCGTCGCCGAGGCGCCGGATGACCTGATCGCCGAATGTCTCGTAGATGTCGTAGATGGCGGCAACGGCCGCCGGCACATCGCCCGGCGGGGTGGGCTTGAGTGGTTCGCCGCCGGCCGCCAGCGTCTCGAGCGCCGCGTAAACCAGGTTGTCCTTGCTGCCAAAGTTGCGCAGCACGGTCTGAACCGTGGTTTCCGCCCGCAGCGCGACCTCGTCCAGGGTGACGTCCTCGATCGGCCGCTCGCGGTACAGCTGCATGGCGCTGGTCCGGATGCGCGCCTTGGTCGCCTCGGCTTTCGCCGCCCGCGCGGTCATCACATAGGGTCGCGTTTCCTTTTTCATGTTAGGAGGGATAACGCGAATGAGTTTTAGTGTCAATATAACTAACGTGAAATTCGCGAGCTCTTCAGCTCAGTGGCACCGGCCTCCGTGCCGGTGGTCGCCGCGTCGCGGCGAAAGTCTTTTCCCACCGGCGCGGAGGCCGGTGCCAGTGCGTCCGTGAGGACGCCTTGTCAGCA
>CAIOJO010000180.1 GCA_903858635.1 uncultured Telmatospirillum sp.
AACTGATCGACGCGGCAGCGGAATACAGCAGCGTCCGCTTGTCGATCGCCCATGAGATCGATTCGGTCGACCTGACCATCGGCATGGTGGAAGCCGGCCAGGGTTACACCGTCCAGCCTTTCCTGGCGATCCAGCATCTCCTGGCCGCCGGCCGCATCTCCGCCTGGCACATCGTGCAGCCGGAAGTGACGCGTCGCCTGCATATCGCGCATTCGAAGCAGAGCCGGGTTTCACCCAAACAGGCGCGGGCCCATTACGAACTCCGGCGCTACCTGCGATCGGTGCTCGACGATATCGCCAGCCCCCTGGTCGAGGTGGAACTGGCCCGTTAGTAATAAAAAACGCCCCCGCTAACGGGGGCGTTGGACTGTCTTCGGCAGATGCATCAGCCGACGATGTCGACCTCGGCGAAGAAGAAGGCGATTTCGTTGCGGGCGTTCTCGAGCGAGTCCGAACCATGCACCGAATTGGCTTCGACCGATTCGGCGAAGTCGGCGCGGATGGTGCCGGGAGCGGCATTGGCCGGATTGGTGGCGCCCATGATTTCACGATTGCGGGCCACCGCGTTGTCGCCTTCCAGGGCCTGAACCACCACCGGACCCGAGGTCATGAATTCGCAGAGGTCGTTGAAGAACGACCGCTCGGCATGCACCGCATAGAAGGCGCGGGCCTGCTCCTTGGTCAGCCGCACCCGCCGCTGCGCGACGATGCGGAGCCCGGAATCTTCGAAACGGGCGTTGATCTTGCCGGTCAGGTTGCGGCGCGTGGCGTCCGGCTTGATGATCGACAGGGTGCGCTCGATGGCCATAGCGATGAATCCTTGTGTGGATGGGCGGCTTTACCCTCTGACGCACGCCCAATGAGTTTCTTGGCCCGCTCGCCGCGGGAGACGGCGGTTTATACCCTCTCGACGGGGCTCTGGCAACGGACAGCTTGGCGACGGCCATCGCGCCGGGGCCGGATCAAGGCCTCCCTTTACCACAACCACCCCGACATGATATCTAGCCGCCGGACCTATGCTGCACATTAATGCGCTCATCTTCCGAATCGGCGGGCGAACCCTGTTCGATGGTGCCACCGTGCACGTCGCCGCCGGCCAGCGGGTCGGCCTGGTCGGCCGCAATGGTGCCGGCAAGTCGACCCTGCTCAAGCTGATCCTGAACGAACTGCACCCCGACGGCGGGTCGATCGCCCTGCGGCCGCGCGCCCGCATCGGCTGGGTGTCGCAGGAAGCGCCGGATGGGCCGGAAGCGCTGATCGACTGCGTGCTGGCCCACGACCCGGAGCGCAGCCGCCTGTTGAGCGAAGCGGAAAGCACCACCGACGGCCATGCGCTGGCCGAGCTGCACGAGCGCATGACCGCCATCGGCAGCCATGCGGCGCCGGCCCGGGCGGCGGCGATCCTGGCCGGACTGGGCTTCGACGCCGAGGCCCAGGCACGGCCGGTCAACAGCTTCTCGGGTGGATGGCGGATGCGGGTGGCCTTGGCCGGCGCCCTATTCGCCATGCCCGACCTGTTGCTGCTGGACGAGCCGACCAACCACCTCGACCTCGAGGCCACCTTGTGGCTGGAGAACCATCTCGCGGCCTATCCCGGCACCCTTGTGGTGATCAGCCATGACCGTGAACTGCTGAACCGGGTCGCCGAGCGCATTATCCATATCGACCAGGGCAAGCTGGTCTCCTATGGCGGCAACTATGACCGCTTCGAGGAAACCCGCCGCCAGAAGCTCGAGCTGGCGGCCAAGGCCGCCAGCAAGCAACTCGACCAGCGGAAGAAGCTGCAGGCCTTCATCGATCGCTTCCGCGCCAAGGCCAACAAGGCGGCCCAGGCGCAGAGCCGGGTCAAGATGCTGGAGCGGCTGGGGCCGCCGCTGACGGTGATCGAGGATCGCCCGGTCAGCTTCGACTTCCCCGATCCCGAGCCGGCCTCGCCGCCGCTGATGGCCATCGAACGCGGCGAGGCGGGGTACGCCCCTGGCCGGCCGGTGCTGCGCGGCCTCAATTTCCGCATCGACATGGACGATCGGATTGCCCTGTTGGGGGCCAACGGCAACGGCAAATCGACCCTGGCCAAGGTGCTGGCCGGCCGGCTGGCACTGCTCGAAGGGTCCCTGCACAAAGCGCCGAAACTGCGGGTCGGTTATTTCGCCCAGCACCAGACCGAAGAGCTGAACCTCGCGGCAACGCCGTTCGACCATATGCAGGCGCTGATGCCGCAGGCGCTGGAATCCAAGGTGCGAGCCCAGCTCGGCCGCTTCGGATTCGAGCAGGACCGGGCCAATGTCAAGGTGGCCAACCTGTCCGGCGGCGAGAAGGCGCGGCTGCTGTTCGCCCTGATGAGCCGCGATGCGCCGCATCTGATGATCCTCGATGAGCCAACCAACCATCTCGACATCGACAGCCGCGAGGCCCTGGTCGCCGCCCTCAACGTCTACGAGGGCGCCGTCATCCTGATCAGCCACGACCCGCATCTGATCGAATTGGCGGCCGATCGCCTGTGGCTGGTCGGCGACGGCCAGGTTGCCGACTTCGACGGCGACTTGGCCGACTATCGCCGGCTGTTGCTCGACCAGGCCCGGGAGAGCCGTCGCGACGGTCCCCGCGTCACCTCCCCCAGCCGCAAGGACGAGCGGCGCGCCGCCGCCGACCTGCGCGCCCAACAGGCGCCGTTGCGCAAGGCGGCACAAGAAGCGGAACGGACGCTGGAGCGGCTGGGCAAGAAGAAGCAGGCCCTGCAGGCCCAGTTGGCCGACCCTGCCTTCTATCAAGGTCCGGCCGACAAGATCGCCGCCCTGCAACGGGACCTTGGCGCGCTGGGCAAGGAGATCGCCGCCGCCGAGGACGCCTGGATGATCGCCCACCAGGCCTTGGAAGAAGCGGGTTCGTGAGAAGAGCGCCGGCTCGATGACCGGCGCCCCCGATCAGTGCATGGTGTCGAGCCAGTCGGAGATCTGGCGTTCCGCATCCTCGCGGGCCATGCCGTAACGTTCCTGGATGCGCCCGACCAGCTGCTCGCGGTTCCCCTCCAGACGAGCCATATCGTCATCGGTCAAGTCGCCCCACTTCTCGCGCAGCTTGCCTTTGAATTGCGTCCAGTTGCCGGATACCTGATCCCAGTTCATGCTGTTCTCTCCCATATCGTTCATCGGAGAGAACAGCGAAGGCGCCGTACCGGTTCCTATTTTTGCAGGATCTTGGCCACCGTGTTGCTCTGGGTCCTGAGGCGGTAGGCATCCGGCATGCCGGAACCCAGCAGGGGTCGCAGATAAAGGCGGAAGGCGTCGGTGATGTCGGTGCCCGAGGCCGAGATGAACTCGTCGGGCATGATCCGTGTCTTGCCGGCCACCACCGCCAACGGCATCAGCTTGTAGTCCACCGAATAGAAGCCGGTGCGCTGGATGGTCACCGACCCGTCCTGGTCGCCCCACATGGCGTACTGCACCGCCTTCTCGCCGACCTCGCGGGCCTCCCGCTGGTCGACATCGGAGACGCAGCCGACGAAGGAGCGCTGCAGATAGCCCAGGGTGTCGCCGCGCACCCGCTTGATCTTCAGCTTGCTCCGAACTTCTTCGGTCAAGAGGTCGGCCAGGGCGCCGGTGCCGGATAGCTGCACATTGCCATGGGCGTCCTGCTCCATCTCCTTGGCCAGTTTGGCGGCGATCGGCGCCCCCAGGCCATCGTGGATGCCTTCCGACACCGCCACCACGCAGCGGCCGTAGCGTTCGTAGGTCTCTTTGACGTCGCCCAGGAAGCGATCCATGACGAATTCGCGTTCCGGCAGGTAGATCAGATGCGGCCCGTCGTCGGGAAATTTCTTGCCCAGGGCCGAGGCGGCGGTGAGGAAGCCGGCATGGCGCCCCATCACCACCGCAAGATAGACCCCGGGGAGGGCCCAGTTGTCCAGATTGACCCCCATGAAGGCCTGCGCCACGAACCGGGCGGCCGACGGGAAGCCGGGCGTATGGTCGTTCTCCACCAGGTCGTTGTCGATGGTCTTCGGGATATGGATGCAGCGCAGCGGATAGCCGGCCTTGGCCGCTTCCTCGCTGACGATGCGCACGGTATCGGAGCTGTCATTGCCGCCGATGTAGAAGAAGTAGGTCACGCCATGCGCCTTCAGGACCTTGAAGATCTCCTGGCAGTATTTGAGGTCGGGCTTGTCGCGGGTCGACCCCAGCGCCGAGGCCGGTGTCTGCGCCACCATTTCGAGGTTATGGGTGGTTTCCTGGGTGAGATCGAGGAAGTCCTCGTTGACGATCCCGCGCACCCCGTGAAAGGCGCCGTAGACCAGTTCGACATTGCGGAACTTGCGCGATTCCAGCACCGCGCCCACCATCGACTGGTTGATCACCGCCGTCGGACCGCCGCCCTGGGCGACCAGCACCTTGCCACTCAACATCCTCACTCTCCTCTTCTAGTTCACCGGACCGCTTGCGGCGCGCGCCTTCTCCTGCCAGCCGCCGCGCTCGGTCTGCTGGTAATAGGTGAGGTCGTAGCCGCCGTCCTTCCATTCCTTCCATAAGGCCCGAGCCTGCTCGACCGCCGTCTGGTCATTGCCGTCGAACAGGGTCAGGCAGCGGGCAAAACTGTCCAGATGGGCCGACAGCACCCCGTCGGTCAGCAACAGCAGGTCGGCCCCATTGGGGTTCTCGTCCTGGTCCGTCAGGAATACCGGCTGCAATTGGGCGTCGCCGTCCTTCGCCGTGCCGTGCGGCAACCAGGAATCGGCTTCCCAGGTCCACAGCAGGGAATCGAGAAAAGCCACCCGCTCGGCCGAGCCGGCCATCACCACGACCCGATGGCCGGCTTGCACCGCCTTGTCGATGAGGCGAGGCAAGGCTTGGTCCAGCGAGGTCTGCTGCAGGTGATAGAAGCCGATCCGGGTGGTCATGATGGGGCGCAGTCTAGATGCCCTTCCCGGCCGCGGCAAGGCGGCGCGGACAGGGCGACCGACGGCATCGAGCGCTCGCCGAGGCACGGCAACCGGTTAACATATGCAAACATAACTTAACATATGAGAAGACAATCTGTTTACATATTCGTCGTACATCTCAGGCGTACAAATGTCCTGCAATGCCAACCACAGCGCGCATTCACAGTTCTAAAATGCACCTCTATGACCCGTGGGCGAGGATCTTTGTAGTGTTTCACATGGGGAATATTCATGTTTAGTGGACTGAAAATCCAGCACAAACTGGCCCTCCTCTGCTCGATGTTCCTGCTCCCTGTGGGGTTTCTTATCTACCTCTTCGTCGCGCAAACCGAAAAGGACGTGACATTCGCCGCCAAGGAGTTGGAGGGCAGCGAATACTTCGCCGTGTTGCGATCCGAGCTCTCCGCCCTCATCGACCTGTCGCAGGGGGCGACCGGGGGAGCCGAGGCGCTTCGCACCGCCCAGGCGGCGGTGCAGCGGTTTGACCTGGCCAAGGCGGCTCGAATGAACGCCGAGACCGCCGCGACTCAGGCCACCGAAGCGGTGCGGGCATCCCTCGCACTGCCGAAAGGCGGCCCGATGGACGCGTTCGACGGCGCCATCGATACCGTCTCCGACCACATCGCCAAGGTGGAGGACGGCTCCAACCTGACCCTGGACCCCGATCTCGACAGCTACTACACGCAGGATTTCGTTACCGTCAAACTGCCGGCCCTGGCCATCGCCTCCAGCCGCACCATTGACGCCGCCACGGCAATACTGGCGGCAACGACCCCCACGCCCGAACAGACGGTCCACCTGCTCGCCCACAAGGGCGAATACACCGGGGCGCTCGCCGGCCTCGAAGGCGACATCAGCTCCGGTGAGCGCGGCAATCCTGACGGCAGCCTGAAGCCGGCCATCGACCCGGCCTATACCGACCTTGCCCGCAAGGCTGCCGCTTACGGCAAGCTGCTCGACGCCCTTTCGGTGGATGAAGGCGGGCGGCCGAGCGCCGATGCCCTGCGCTCTTCCCAGCGTGCGGTTCAGCAATCGCTGGTCACCCTGTGGCAAGTCTCCGGCAAGGAATTGGACCATCTGCTGGGCGCCCGCATCGACGGCCTGCAAAGCAAGATGTACTGGAGCCTCGCCCTCACCTTCGCCGTGCTGCTGGCTTCCGCCGGTGTCGCCGTCGCCATCGCCTTGTCGATCGGCCGGCCGCTTCTCGGCGTCAGCCACGCCATGCAATCCATCGTCGACGGCAACACCGAGGTGACGGTGCCGCATGGCGAGCGGCGGGATGAGATCGGGCGCATGGCCAGGCATGTGGAGGTGCTGCGGCAGAATACCATCAAGGTGGCCACCCTGCGCCGAGAAGGCGAACAGGCCGCCGCCGTCGCGGCGGCCGAACGCCAGCAGGAAATGACCGCCATTACCGACGGGTTCGAAGCCACCGTCATGGGTGTGGTCAAGGAGTTCTCGACCGCGGCCGTCCATCAGAAGGCCCGGGCGGTGACATTGGCGGAAGCGGCGCAGCAAGCCGAAGCGCAGGTGGCCATCGTGGCCACGGCGGCCGAGACGGCGACATCCAAGGTGGAGAACGTCGCGGTGGCGGCAAAACAACTGACGTCATCGATCAGCGAGGTCAGCCGACGCGTCGACCAGGCCGCGAAAATATCCAAAGCCGCCTCGGACGAAACCGTGCGGACCAACGAAATGGTGCAATCCTTGGCCGCCGCCGCCAACCGCATCGGCGAGGTGGTTCAGCTGATCAACGACATCGCCAGCCAAACCAATCTCCTGGCGTTGAACGCCACCATCGAGGCGGCGCGCGCCGGCGACGCCGGCAAGGGCTTCGCCGTGGTCGCCAACGAGGTCAAAAGCCTCGCCAATCAAACGGCGAGAGCCACCGAGGAGATCGGCCAGCAGATTTCCGCGGTCCAGGAAGAGACCCGTCGTGCCGTCGCGGCGATCGGCAATATCGGCCATGTCATCCAGGAGGTTCAGGAGCTTTCCTTCGGTATCGCCTCGGCCGTCAACCAACAGGGCGCCGCGACCGACGAAATCGCCCGCAACGGCCTGCAAGCCGCCGAGGGCACGCGTGAGGTGTCGGAAAACCTGGTGGGTATGATGAAGGCTGCCTCGCTGACCGGCGATGCCTCCAAAAAGGCACTGAATTCGGCCGACATATCGGCCGGCAATGCCGATCGCCTGGGGCGGGATCTTGACGCTTTTCTCGCCCGCGTGCGCGCCGAATGGGGAGGCGAAATCCCCCGGTGAGGCGTGAAATAATACGAGTGCACCGGCTTCCAGCCGGCGTGCCGGCGAAGCCGGCATAAGACTTTCCGCCGCCATCTCTGCGGCGGAGGCCGGCTGGAAGCCGGCGCCACCAGGCGAATTATTCACACGCTCGGAACGCCCGCCCCCTTAGACCACGGATGGGCAGCCAGATCTTCGGCCAGCCGGTCGAGCAGGCGCACACCGAAACCGGTTGGGCCTTCGGCCGCCAGCGGTCCGTCCTCTTCGGCCTCGGACAGGCCGGCGATGTCCAGATGCGCCCAGGCCACGCCGTCGGGAACGAAATGCTGCAGGAAACGGGCGGCGTGCAGGGCATCGGGCCCATGCTCCCAGTCGCAGTTCCTGAGGTCGGCGGCCAGGCTTTTCAGGGCGTCGTCATAGGCATCGGTCAGCGGCAGTCGCCACAACAGCTCGTCTTCCGCTTCGCCGGCGGCCATCAGCCGTTCCGCCAACTGGTCATCGGCGGTGAACAGACCGGCCCGGTGGCGCCCCAAGGCCACCTCGACCGCCCCGGTCAAGGTGGCCAGGTCGACCATGGCCCGCGGCCGGTACTTGGCCGCCGCATAGGCCAAGGCGTCGGCCAAGACCAGTCGGCCTTCGGCGTCGGTGTCGATGATTTCGACGGTGGTTCCGGCGTAGCTGGCCACCACATCGCCCGGCCGCGTCGCCTGGCCCGAGGGCATGTTCTCGGCCAGGGCCAGCACCCCCACGGCATTGACCGGAGCCCGCCGCAGGGCCAGGGCGTAGAGGGCCCCGGCGACTGCCGCGGCGCCGGCCATATCGCCCTTCATCTCTTCCATATCGGCGCGTGGCTTGATGTCGATGCCGCCGGTATCGAAGGTGATGCCCTTGCCGACGAAGACCAGCGGCCGCTCCGTCTTGCCCGCCCCGCGCCAATGCAGCAGGGCGAGGCGCGGCGGCACCGCGCTGCCCTGCCCCACCGCCTGCAGCAGACGAAGGCCATGGGTCGCGGCGTCGAGCACATCGAGACTGATACCCTGCCGGGTCAGCCGGTCGAGCCGGTCGATGAAGCTCTGGGGGGTGAGCTCGTTGCCGGGCGCCACCACCAGGTCGCGGGCGTAGGCCGCGCCCGCGGCGACCGCCGCCAGCCGATCGAGACGCCGCTGCGACAGGGATGGATCGGGGCTGACGATGGCGATCTTCGACAGGCTCCATACCTGGTCCGGATCCGCCTTCGAACGATAGCGGGCGGCCGGCCGCCAGGCCCGCAACAGCATGCCGTAGGCCAGCTCGGCCGCCTCCAGCGGATCGAGACCGAAAGCGACATCGAGCTTGGCGATACCACTGGTGGCCAGTTCGGCGAACAGGCCGCCGCCAACCCGGCGCAGCCGCCGGGAATTCTGCTGTTCGATCGGGCCCAAGCCGACCAGGACCAGCCAATGGTCGGCGGTGAGCACCGGCAGGACGTCGCCTTCCTCGCCCTTGAAGGAGTGCCGGCGGGCCAGGGTGCGACCGAGCAGGAGGGCCGTCGCGGCGGCCCGCCCCAGGTCCGGCAGAGCGCCCCCCGGCCGCAGGCCGACAGCCAGCCCCTCGGCCCGCGACGGCGCCGCGACGAAGCTGATCTTCAGCACCGCGTTATTTCTGCTCGTAGTTGTCGGCCACCAGGCGGTCCAGCAGACGCACGCCGAAGGCGGTGGCGCCCTTGGGGGTCACCGCTCCGTCCTTCTTCGCCCAAGTGACCCCGGCGATGTCGAGATGGGCCCATTTGGTATCCTTGACGAAGCGCTTGAGGAACATCGCCGCGGTGATGCTGCCGCCCTCGCGGCCGCCGACATTCTTCATATCGGCAATGTCGGACTTCAGCTGCTTGTCGTAGGGGTCGTCGATCGGCATGCGCCACAACAGCTCGCCCACCCCCTTGCCGGCGGCGACCAGCTTATCGGCAAGGCCGTCGTCATTGCAGAACAGTCCGGCGTAATGATCACCCAGGGAAATGATGATGGCGCCGGTCAAGGTAGCCAGATCGATCATCACCTGCGGCTTGAAGCGGTCCTGCGTGTACCACATGGCGTCGGCCAGGACGAGCCGCCCCTCGGCATCGGTGTTGATCACCTCGACCGTCTGGCCGGACATGGTGGTCACCACGTCGCCGGGGCGCTGCGCGGTGCCCGACGGCATGTTCTCGACCAGGCCGATGATTCCGACCGCATTGACCTTGGCGTTCCTCAGCGCCAGCGCCTTCATCAGCCCGATCACCACGGCGGAGCCGCCCATGTCCCATTTCATGTCTTCCATGCCGCCGGCCGGCTTGATCGAGATGCCCCCGGAGTCGAAGGTAACGCCCTTGCCGACGAAGGCCACCGGCACCGCGTCCTGGTCCTCGGCGCCCATCCAGCGCATCACCACCAGCTGCGACTCGCGCGCGCTGCCCTGGCCGACCCCGAGCAGCGCCCCCATGCCCAGCTTGCGCATCTGCTTTTCGCCCAGGACCTCGACATCGACTCCCTGCTCGGCCAGCGTCTTGGCCTGTTCGGCCAGGCTGGTCGGGAAGATCACATTGGCCGGCTCGCTGGCCAGGTCGCGGGTCATGAAGACGCCGTCGATGATCCCGTCGAGGCGGGCGAACCGGCGCTTCGCCTCGCCGCTCTCGTCGAGCGACAGCACGACCTTCTTCAGGCTCGGCTTGTCCTCTTTCTTTTCCTTGGTGCGATATTTGTCGAAACGGTAGGAGCGAAGCCGGGCGCCGGCCGCCGCATGGGCGGCGAACTCGGCCGGCGCCAGCGGGCTGCCGCCGATCGGATCGACGGCGATGGTCAGCAATTGGTCACCGGCCGCCTGCAACTGGGCCACGGCGGTCCCGCCATAGGCTTCGGCCGCCAGGCCGTCCACGGAATCGGGCTTGCCGAGGCCGATGAGCAGCAGGCGCTGCACCGTGAGTCCGGCCGGGGCCAGCAGCAGCAGGGTCTGATCCTTCTTGCCCTCGAACCGGCTGGCCGCCAGGGCGCGGGCGATCAGCCCGCCGGTCTTGTGGTCGATCTGTCCGGCGGTGGCGGTCAGGACCCGGCCTTCCAGAATGCCGACGGCGAGCGCCCCCTCGGTGGGCAGGGCGGCCTTGGCGAAGGAAATCTTCATGCGATGCTTCCCCTTTTCGCGGGATCGTTGTGGCTTGCCAAGAATTTAGCACCCGCCCCGCCGAAGGAAAGATCCTAACAGGTTTCTAGGCCTCGATTTTTTCCTTGGCCTCGTCCTCGGCCGCAACGGCACGGCCCTTCGAGAGCAGCCAGAAGAGGCCGCCGGGCAGGGCGATCAGGATGGAGACCAGGCCGAACAGCACCGACATGGCGGTGGCCAGGGCCGGGGGCACGCCGACGAAACCGAAGGCGGTGACCATGGCCACCTCGCGTGCCCCCCAGCCGGCGATGGAAATCGGCAGGGTGGCGATGAGGATCACCGGCGGCACCAGCACCACGCAGTCCAGCACCGAGACATGGGCGCCCAGGCCAAGGGCCAGCACCCAGACCACCAGGGACAGATTGAGGTGGCCGAGGACGACCAGGACCAGGGTGGGCAGGGCGTTGCCCGGACGCAGGAACAGCCGGCGGGTGTCGCCGGCCAGCAGGGTGAAGCCGCGCACCAGGCGCCAGCGGTCGAGCGAGGCGGGCAGCCGGTCGAGCTGGGTCAACAGGATGATGCCGGCCAGGCCGCCCGCGGTCAGGGCCGGAAACACCCACAGGCCCGAGGCGTCGCGCAGCCGGTCGAGCAGCAGCGGCTGGGTGGCGGCGACCAGCAGGACCAGGCCGAACACCGTGGCAACCCGCTCCAACATCACCGAATTGATCGAGGCCGACAGTCCAAGTCCGGCCCGGCGGGTGGTCCAAATGCGCACCGCGTCGCCGCCGACCGCGCCGGGGAGCACCTGACCGAAGAAATTGCCGATGCAGAACAGTTCGCAGGCCTTGCCGAACGGCAACCACGCCCCGATCGCCCGCAGCACCAGCTGCCAACGGCCGGCGCAGATCGCCACCTGGACCAATTGCAGAAGGAAGGCGGCAATGAACATGGCGATGCCGATGCGCTTGCCGACATCCCAGGCAGCGCGCAAGTCAACCTTGTCTTGGAGATACCATAACGCCCCGGCAGTAAGGACGAGCTTTACCGCCCCTGAGGCCCAACGCCTGACCATAGATTCACACCGCCGCTGTCGCCGGGCGGTTTTAGGTCATCGCCCGGTGCTTTGCAACCTTACCGGCTGACGCCGCGCCCCCCAGGTTCCGGCCTTTTCCTCGAACAGCCCGGGAATGGGCCGGGCACAGGACAGGCAGCGGCCCTGTGCGTCGAGCCCCCATTCGCCCAAGCTGTACCAATCGCGCTCGATCAGCAGCCGGCCGCAGCCGGGACACCAGGTGCTGCCGCCTTGGCGGTCGTGAACATTGCCGGTGTAGACGAAATGGAGCCCCTGCTCCATGGCAATGGCCCGCGCCCGCTGCAAGGTGGCCGGTGGCGTCGGCGGCTTGTCGGTCATCTTCCAGTCGGGATGGAAGGCGCTGAAATGCAGCGGCACATCCGCCCCCAATTGGCCGGCCACCCAGGCGGCCAACTGGCGCAGCTCGTCATCGCCGTCGTTCTCGCCGGGGATCAGCAAGGTGGTAATCTCGAGCCATACCTTGGTTTCATGGCGCAGATATTCCAAGGTCTCCAGCACCGGCCCCAGATGGGCAGTGCACAGCCGCCGGTAGAAGTCTTCGGTAAACCCTTTGAGATCCACATTGGCGGCATCCATTTCGGCGAAGAACTCGCGCCGCGCCTCCGGCATGACATAGCCGGCGGTGACCGCCACCGTCTTCAGCCCCAACGCCCGGCAGGCGCGGGCCACGTCGACGGCATATTCGAGAAAGATCACCGGGTCATTGTAGGTGAAGGCGACCGACCGGCAGCCGAGCCGTTGCGCCGTTTCGGCGATGACCCGGGGCGACGCCCGGTCGTTCAACCGATCGACCTCGCGGGCCTTGCTGATGTCCCAGTTCTGGCAGAACTTGCAGGTGAGATTGCAGCCGGCCGTGCCGAATGACAGCACCGGCGTGCCGGGCAGGAAATGATTGAGCGGCTTTTTCTCGATCGGATCGACGCAGAAGCCGGAAGATCGGCCATAGGTGCCGAGCACCATTTGCCCGCCCTCGACGGCGCGCACGAAGCACAGCCCGCGCTGCCCATCATGCAGCTTGCACAAGCGCGGGCAAAGGTCGCATTGGATGCGGCCATCGTCCAGCCGATGCCAGTGGCGGCCGGGCACGACGGAAGAGATTTCGCTCATCGGGCGACTCTAGACCGATGGCGGAGATGCCGCAACGGCGCCCGGCCCGCCTTGGACGGGGTAGCCCCGGGACCTCCGTCGAAAGGGGCAGAGCATCACCAAATAAATACCGCCGACGAGGCATTGCGGCCTTCCCGTCGGTCCAGCCATGTTCCGGGCAACAGAGCGCTGGAGGAAACCGATGACCCGTCCCAACATCCACCCGGGCGAGATCCTGGCCGAAGAATTCCTCAAACCGGCTGGCGTCACCACGAATACCCTGGCCGCGGCGTTGAAACTGCCGCGCGAGCATCTCGACGCCATCGTCGGCGGTCGCCAGGCCATCTCCGTCGACACGGGGTTACGCCTGTCATCTTATTTCGGGACCTCGGACCGCTTCTGGCTCGAGGCGCAATTGGCCTATGACCTGGAACGGGCCCGCCGCCGCGACGGAGCAGCCATCAAAAACGAGGTTCCTCCCTTCGGCACGGTCGCCTGAGACGTCTCGGTGATTGACCACCCGCACCGGCTCGGCCCATAACACACCAGACGCGTTCATTGGGGAGCCAGCCATGCGACGCTTGGGTCGCGTCATCCTGATCATTCTGGCGGCCGTCGGCAGCCTCACGCTGCTGAGCGCCATTGCCGCCATCTCGGCCATCCAGACATTCCGCCCGGAACCGCTGCCCGGCCGCATGGTGCTGAGCCTCGATCTCGACGCCGGCGTGGTGGAAACCGAGGCCGACAGCCCGTTGGCCAAGCTCCGCCTGAGCAACGCCTATCCGTTGCGGGATGTGCTGGAAGGGCTCGACCGGGCATCTCGCGATCCGCGCATTCAGGGGCTGGTCGCCCGTCTCGATTCGCCGTCGCTGGGGATGGGACGGGCCCAGGAACTGCGCGACGCCATCCTGGCCTTCCAGAAGTCGGGCAAGTCGGCGGTGGTCTTCAGCTCGAGCCTGGGCGAAACGTCGAGCCTGCCCTACTACCTGGCCTCGGCCTTCCGCGAGATCTGGCTGCAGCCCTCGGGAACCGTCGGCCTTACCGGATTCATGGCGGAACAACCTTTCCTCAAGGGCACCCTCGACCTCTTGGACATCAAGCCGGAGTTCGGGGCGCGCTACGAGTACAAGACCGCCATCGACATGTTCACCGGCAATAAATTCACCCAGGAAGGCCGGGAATCGCTGCAGTTGCTGATCGATTCCTGGACCCGTCAGGCGGTCAACGGCATTGCCGAGGCCCGCAAGCTGAAGCCGGAACAGGTCAAGGGGTTGGTCGACCGCGCCCCGCTGCTCGCCGAGGAGGCCCGGCAGGCCGGCTTGGTCGACCGCCTCGGCTATTGGAGCGACGTTGAGAAACTGACGACGGAAGGCGGCGGCAAGCTGATCGATCTTGCCGACTACGTCGATCGCGTCAGCCCCGAAGCCAATGCGGTGCAGGTGGCGCTGATCTATGGCGTGGGCACGGTCCAGGACGGTGATGGCGACGATGGCCCGCTGGGCGAGCGCGGCGTCATGTCGGCGCGGCGCATCACCAAGGCCTTCCGCGATGCCGCCAAGGACCCGTCGATCAAGGCCATCCTGTTCCGCATCGATAGCCCCGGCGGTTCCTACGCCGCTTCCGACGCCATCTGGAAGGCGGTCGGCGACGCCCGCGCCGGCGGCAAGCCGGTGGTCGTCTCGATGGGCAACGTGGCCGCCTCGGGGGGCTATTTCGCTGCCATGGCGGCCGACAAGATCGTCGCCCAGCCGGGCACCATTACCGGCTCGATCGGCGTATTCTCGGGCAAGATGGTGCTGGCCGATTTCTGGAAAAAGCTGGGCGTCTCGTGGGACGAGGTGCATAGCGGGCGGAACGCCCCGATGTGGAGCGCCAACCAGCCGTTCTCGCCGTCGGCCTGGGAACGGGTCAACGCGCTCTTGGATCACGTCTATGCCGACTTCACCGGCAAGGCGGCGCAAGACCGCGGCATCAAACCCGAATCCATGGATCGCATCGCCCGCGGCCGCATTTGGCCAGGTGAAGAAGCCAAGGGGATCGGCCTGATCGACCAGACCGGCGGCTATGCGACGGCGACCGGCCTGCTCCGCCAACTGGCCCATCTGCCCTCGCAGATGCCGGTGCAGCTGATCCAGTTTCCGCGGCAGAAGGAGCCCCTGGAATACCTCCTGGACCTGGCCCGGCAGGGTCGGGTGCCGCCGGAAATGGCCAACACCCTGACCGGCCTCGGTCGCATCGTGGCAGTGCTGGGCCCCGTACTGAACCTGCTCGACCGATCCCCGGCCGAACTCCGCATGCCGGAATTCGAGGTGAGGTAGGGAGGCCCCGCTTCCCTATTCGTCATGTGTGGACGGCCCCTGAGGGACAAGATACCGGCAGGGACGCCGGTGCCACTAACCAAGACTCCCGGAACCAAGCGCAGCTTGGTGACTGGCCCATTGAGGGCCCCGAAGCGAAGCGGAGGAGCCAAGCCCGCGGATGCGGGCGCCCGGCGCCTGAGGGACATTTAATTAGCCAGTTTGTCAAAACTGGCGTCGAGAAGCTGGTGCAGTTCGGCCACCATCGGCGCCCCGAGGCGCGCCGTTATCTCCGCCTGGGCTGCCAGCCACAGCGGCCGGGCCTCGGCCCACAGGGCCCGCCCGGCGGCGGTCAGCGCCAGGCTCTTGCTGCGGCGATCGGCGCCGGCGACCGCCTCGACCAGGGAACGGGCCCGCAGCGGCTGCAGGTTGCGCGACAGGGTGGTGCGGTCCATGCCCATCACCTCGGCCAATTCATGCATGCTGGGGCGTTGGCGGCGCTCGAGATTGGCCAATAACGAATATTGCGGCAGGGTGAGGCCGGCCGGCGCCAGATGGGCGTCGTAGAGCTGGGTCATGCGCCGGGTGGCGCGGCGCATCCGAAAGCAGGTGCATGCGCTCTGGGTGGGAAGGAATGCGGCGGGATCAGCCATTCAACGAATCCTGACGGTGTCGCGATAATGCTTGTTGACAGCGCGGTTGCCGATACATAGGTGTATATGCACGCAATCGCCGCCGGGTCAACCCCGCGGCCAGGAAAGATGTGGTCGATGCCTCTGCCGATGAACGTTCTTGCCCGCCGCCTCGATGGGCGCCTGCATTACGCCTGGATCGTGGCCGTGGCGGTGTTCGTCGCCCTGTTGACTGCGGCCGGGATCCGCAGCATGCCCGGCGTCCTCTTGGTGCCGCTGGAGAAGGATCTCGGCTGGGATCGCGCCACCGTCTCCTTCGCCGTATCGGTCGGCATCGCCCTCTATGGCTTGGTCGGTCCCTTCGCCGCCGCCCTCATGCAACGGTTCGGCGTGCGGCGCATCATGTTGGGGGCGCTGCTGCTGCTGGCCGTCTCGGTGGCGTCGACGACGCTGGTCACCCGGCCCTGGCAAATGGTGCTGACCTGGGGCCTGCTGACCGGGCTGGGCACCGGCTCGCTGGCCAATGTCCTGGGGGCGACCATTGTCGGACGGTGGTTCCGCAGCCATCGCGGCTTGGCCATGGGCTTGCTGTCGGCCGCCACGGCGACCGGCCAGTTGGTGTTCCTGCCCCTGCTGGCGGTCCTGATCGAGCATATCGGCTGGCGCTCGGCGACGCTGCTGGTGGCCTTCGTCCCGCTGGCCGTGTTCCCCCTGGTCTTCTTCCTGGTGCCCGAGCGGCCCGCGTCGCTGGGCATGCGTCCCTTGGGTGCGACCAGCGACGAGGAACTGCGGCCCAGCGTCGGCAATCCCCTCTACAACGCCTTCGCCGTCCTCGGCCGCGGCATGGGCTCGCCGGTATTCTGGCTGCTGTTCGCCAGTTTCTTCGTCTGCGGGCTGTCGACCAATGGCCTGGTCGGCACCCATCTGATCGCGCTCTGCATCGATCACGGCATTCCGGAAACCACCGCCGCCGCCCTGCCGGCCGCCATGGGGATCTTCGACCTGTTCGGCACCACCGCCTCGGGCTGGTTGTCGGACCGCTTCAACAATCGCGTCCTGTTGGCCTGGTATTACGGTCTGCGGGGGCTGTCCCTGTTGTGCCTGCCGTTCTCCGATTTCAGCTTCTTCCAGCTGTCGATCTTCGCCGTGTTCTACGGCTTGGACTGGATCGCCACGGTGCCTCCCACCGTCCGCCTGACCACCGAAGCTTTCGGCGAGCGGGACGGTCCGATCCTGTTCGGCTGGATCATCGCCGGCCATCAGCTGGGCGCCGCCACGGCGGCATTCGGCGCCGGCCTGCTGCGGACCGAGTTGCAGACCTATTTGCACTCGTTCCTGATCGCCGGAACCGCCTGCGTGGTGATCGCGTTCACCCTGCTCGGCTCGGCCCACAGACGGCGGCGCGCCCTGGCGGTGGCGGAGTAGGCACCCTAGCCGGCGACGGCGGCGTCCTTGCGCCCGACAATCAGGAATTCCTTGTTGCCCTCGGGGCCGGTGATCGGGCTTTCGACGATGCCCTGCACCGACCAGCCGGGTCGGGCCGCCAACCACTGCTCGATCTGTCCGCACACCTCGGCATGCAGCAAGGGATCCCGGACCACGCCGCCCTTGCCGACCCGTCCCTTGCCCACTTCGAATTGCGGCTTGATCAGGGCGACCACCCAGGCCTCGGGCTTGGTCAGGGCCAGCGCCGCCGGCAACACCACCTGCAACCCGATGAAGCTGGCGTCGCAGACCACCAGGTCGACCGGTTCCGGGATCTGCTCGGCTCCAAGGTGGCGGGCGTTGGTTTTTTCCAGCACCACGACCCGGGGATCCTGGCGAAGCTTCCAGGCCAGTTGTCCCTGCCCGACGTCGACCGCATAAACCTTGGCGGCGCCGTGGGCGAGCAGGACGTCGGTGAAGCCGCCGGTGGAAGCGCCGACATCGATGGCGACCGCCCCGGCCGGATCGACGCCGAAGGCATCGAGGGCGTGGGCCAGCTTCAGGCCGCCGCGCGATACCCAGGGATGGGGCTGGCCGCGCAGTTCGATGGCCATGCCCTGGTCGACCAGAACACCGGCCTTGTCGAGACGCCGTTCGCCGGAATAGACCAGGCCGGCCATGATCAGCGCCTGGGCACGGGTCCGGCTTTCCGCCAAGCCGCGGTCGACGAGAAGGTGATCGAGCCTGAGTTTCTTAGCCTGCATTTCCGTCCATCCGGGCCGCATGATGCCCGTGCCTTGTGCTGAAGGCCAGGGTCCATGCGTTTTTTGGAAATTGCCCTGACAGCCTCCAATCTGTAATTTTAGTGCACAACAAGAACCCCACCCCCCGGGAGAACAATGCCAACCCTCCTCCTCACCCATCCGGCTTGCCTCGCCCACGACACCGGCGATTACCATCCCGAATGTGCCGACCGGCTGAAGGCGATCCTGGTGGCGCTCGAGGAGGAGGAGTTCATGACCCTGCACCGCGAGCAGGCGCCGCAAGCCACCATGGACCATCTGCTGCGGGCCCATTCGATGGGGCATATCGATTACATCCGCCGAAACATGCCGCGCCCTGGGGAACAGGCCCATCTCGACCCCGATACGGTGATCAGCGAAGGGTCGTGGAACGCGGCGCTCCATGCCGCCGGGGCGGTGGTGGCGGCGGTCGATGCGGTGGCCACCGGCCAATGCCGCAACGCCTTCTGCGCCGTGCGGCCGCCCGGCCACCATGCCGAGCCGAAGAATGCGATGGGCTTTTGCCTGTTCAACAACGTCGCCATCGGCGCGCTGCACGCCCAGGCCGAGCACGGCCTGAAGCGGGTGGCGGTGATCGATATCGATGTCCATCACGGCAACGGCACGCAAGAGATCTTCTTCAACAATCCCGACCTGTTCTATGCCTCGACCCATCAAAGCGAGGCCTATCCGGGGACCGGTTTCCGCCACGAAACGGGTTGCGCCGATAACATCCTGAACGCTCCGTTGCCAGCCGGTTCGGGCTCGGAACCCTGGCGCCACGTGGTGACGACCGCCATCCTGCCGCGGCTGCGCGCCTTCAAGCCCGATCTGATCATGATGTCCACCGGCTTCGACGCGCACGGCTCCGACCCCCTGGCCCATATGCGGCTGACCACCAATGACTATTACTGGGTCACCGAACAGCTCTGCGACATGGCCCGCGAGTTGTGCGAGCACCGTGTGGTGTCGGTGCTCGAGGGCGGCTACGACCTGCGGGCCCTGGCAATGTCTTCCGCCGCCCATGTCCGGGCCCTGATGGGCTTCTGAGTCATGCCGGCTCATGTTGCGGGTGGTGGCCCGACCGCGTAGACTGCCGCACTTTTGGCTGAGGGAATTGAGAATTGGTAGAGCTGCCCGCCGACATTGCTGGCTTGAGTTTCGAGGATGCGTTGGCCGAGCTGGAACGAATCGTCCGCCAGCTGGAAGAAGGCAAGGGCCGCTTGGACGAGGCGATCGATGCCTATACCCGCGGCGTCCAACTGAAGCGCCATTGCGAAGCCAAACTGGCCGAGGCGCAGGCGCGAGTCGAGCAGATCGTGCTCGGCCCGGACGGCAGCGTGACGACCCAACCGACCGATCTGGGGTGAGAGCGTGACGAGTTTGAAGGAGAGTTTGGGATCGATCGGCGTTGCGCTGAACGAGGAGCTTGATCGGCTGCTGCCGTTGGGAGACGGGCCCGAGACGCGCCTGCGCGAGGCGATGCGCTATGCGACGCTGGATGGCGGCAAGCG
>CAIOJO010000181.1 GCA_903858635.1 uncultured Telmatospirillum sp.
CTGATCAACTCGATCTTCATGATGGCCCATTCCGGCGCCCGCGGCTCGGCCGCCCAGATGAAGCAGCTGGCCGGCATGCGCGGCCTGATGGCCAAGCCCTCGGGCGAGATCATCGAGACGCCGATCATCTCGAACTTCAAGGAAGGCCTGACCGTGTTGGAGTACTTCAACTCCACCCACGGCGCCCGCAAGGGCCTGGCCGACACCGCCTTGAAGACGGCGAACTCGGGCTATCTGACCCGGCGTCTGGTCGACGTCGCCCAGGACGCCATCATCGTCGAGGAGGATTGCGGCACCACGCGCGGCCTCACCGTCTCGCCGGTGGTCGAAGGCGGTGAAGTGATCGCCAGCCTCGGTGAGCGCATTCTTGGTCGGACCGCGTCCCGCGACGTGGTCAATCCGGCCACCGGCGAGATGATCTGCCCCGCCGGCGAGCTGATCGACGAGAGCCTGGTGGAAATCATCGAAGCGGCCGGCATCGAGATCGTCGGCATCCGCTCGGTGCTGACCTGCGAGGCCGAGACCGGCACCTGCGGCGCCTGCTATGGCCGCGATCTGGCCCGCGGCACGCGGGTCAATGTCGGCGAGGCGGTGGGCGTCATTGCCGCCCAGTCGATCGGCGAGCCGGGTACCCAGCTCACCATGCGGACCTTCCACATCGGCGGCGCCGCCCAGCGCGGTGCCGAGCAGTCGAGCATCGAATCGGCCTTCGAGGCCAAGGTCCAGGTGGTCAACCGCAGCGTGGTGGCCAACTCGGCCGGCCAGGTGGTCATCATGTCGCGCAACTGCGAACTGGTGCTGACCGACGCCAATGGCCGCGAGAAGGCGCGCCACCGCGTGCCTTATGGCGCCAAACTGCTGACCGACGAAGGGACGCAGGTGACCAAGGGCACCAAGCTGGCCGAGTGGGATCCCTATACCCTGCCGATCCTCACCGAACGCGAGGGTATCGCCCACTACGTCGACCTGGTCGAGGGCCTCTCCATGCGCGAGGTGCTGGACGAGGCGACCGGCATCACCAGCAAGGTGGTGGTCGACTGGAAGCAGCAGCCCCGCGGCTCCGACCTGCGCCCGCGCATCACTCTGCGCGACGAGAAGGGCGAAGTGGTGCAGTTGGGCAATGGATTGGAAGCCCGCTACTTCATGTCGGTGGACGCCATCCTGTCGGTGGAGAACGGCCAAAGGGTCAATGCCGGCGACGTGCTGGCCCGCATTCCGCGCGAATCCTCGAAGACCCGCGACATTACCGGCGGTCTGCCGCGTGTCGCCGAGTTGTTCGAGGCGCGGCGGCCGAAGGACCACGCCATCATCTCCGACATCGACGGCAAGGTGGAGTTCGGCAAGGACTACAAGTCCAAGCGGCGCGTCCTGGTGGTGCCGGAGCAAGGGGATCCGATCGAGTACCTGATCCCCAAGGGCAAGCACATCTCGGTCCAGGAAGGCGACTATGTCCGCAAGGGCGATCCGCTGATGGACGGCAACCCGGTGCCGCACGACATCCTCAAGGTGCTGGGGGTCGAGGCCTTGGCCAACTACCTGATCAACGAGATCCAGGAGGTCTATCGGCTGCAGGGCGTGAAGATCAACGACAAGCATATTGAAGTGATCGTCCGCCAGATGCTGCAGAAGGTCGAGATTACCGATCCCGGCGATACCACCTTCCTGGTGGGCGAGCAGATCGATCGTCACGACTTCGACGCCGAGAACCAGAAGGCGATCAAGGATCAGGGCCGGCCGGCCGGCGGCACGCCGGTGCTGCAGGGCATTACCAAGGCCAGCCTGCAGACGCACTCCTTCATTTCGGCGGCGTCGTTCCAGGAGACCACCCGCGTGCTGACCGAGGCGGCCGTCTCCGGCAAGATCGATCGCCTGATGGGCCTCAAGGAGAATGTCATCGTCGGCCGCCTTATCCCAGCCGGCACCGGTGCCGTGATGAACCGCCTGCGCGAGATCGCCGCCTCGCGGGACCGCGAGCTGCAGGGGCCGGCGGAGGAGCATGCGCCCGAGGCGGCAGCCCCGGCGATCGCCGCCCACGAGGCCCCGCCGCCCGCCGAATAAGGGGGCCGGACCGCAACCGAGACGAAGCCGCGTGACCGCCGGTCACGCGGCTTCTTTCGTATTCTGGGAAAGACCCTGGCCCGCTTGCGGGAGAGGGTGCCGAGGGCAGCGAGGCGGGTGAGGGTGGCTCGGCCACCGCGCCGCCGCCTGCAGCCCTCACCCACCCAGCCTGGCGGCTGGGCCCCCCCCCCCCTCTCCCGCAAGCGGGCGAGGGGCAGAGTCCGGTGTTTTGCCGGAACGACGATATCGCGAGGAAAACCGCGGGGTTGAGATTATCGATCTGAAATAATATTGCTAACTATTAATATTGGTAGCAATTATTGTGCGTAACAAGCGTGCAACGCGCAATATCGTTGCTGATTTAATGGGGGCAAACGAATCGCTTGACGGGGGTCCGACCCCTTCCTATTATCCGGCCCTCTCGAGAAGCTGGTGGTAGGTGAACAGCCTAGACGCTGCTCCCTCGAGCTCACGAACCAAAATTTGAACGCCAGACAAGTTGGCGTTTACCACCCGAAACAGCCCCGGAGACCTTGGGCTCCGATGGGTGTTTTTTTTATCGCTGCGCCAGTGGTGGCAAAGGGATCCTTGGCAAAGGGAATGATGTATGCCGACGATTAACCAGTTGATCCGCTTTGCGCGCGAGCCCTTGGGGGCGCGCAACAAGGTGCCGGCTCTCCAGGCCTGTCCGCAGAAGCGGGGCGTCTGTACCCGAGTCTATACCACCACGCCGAAGAAGCCGAACTCGGCCCTTCGTAAGGTGGCGCGCGTGCGGCTGACCAACGGTTTCGAAGTTACCAGCTACATCCCCGGCGAAGGCCACAACCTGCAGGAACATTCCGTCGTGATGATCCGCGGCGGCCGCGTCAAGGATCTTCCCGGCGTTCGTTACCACATCATCCGCGGCACCCTCGATACCCAGGGCGTCAAAGACCGCCGTCAGCGCCGTTCGAAATACGGCGCCAAGCGTCCGAAGTAAGGAAAGCAGACCATGTCTCGTCGTCACGCTGCTGAGAAGCGCGAAGTTCTGCCCGACGCCAAATTTGGCGACGTGGTGGTGACCAAGTTCATGAACTGCCTGATGTTCGACGGTAAGAAGTCCGTCGCCGAGGCGATCGTCTACGGGGCGCTCGACAAGATCGAGAAGAAGACCGGCCAGGATGCCCTGGGTGTCTTCCATACCGCCCTCGACAACGTGAAGCCCTCGTTGGAGGTGCGTTCCCGCCGGGTCGGCGGCGCCACCTATCAGGTCCCGGTCGAAGTGCGCACCGAGCGTCGTCAGGCATTGGCCATTCGCTGGCTGATCGACAATGCCCGCAAGCGCGGCGAGACCACCATGATCGACCGTCTTTCGGGCGAACTCCTCGACGCCTCGTCCAACCGCGGCGCTGCGGTGAAGAAGCGGGAAGATACGCATCGCATGGCGGAGGCCAACAAGGCCTTCTCGCATTATCGCTGGTAACCCTTAAGGCTTCGGACGATCACCATGGCACGTCAGACTCCCCTCGATCGATACCGCAACATCGGCATCATGGCTCACATTGATGCCGGGAAGACGACGACGACCGAGCGCATCCTCTATTACACCGGAAAGTCCTACAAGATCGGCGAAGTGCACGAAGGCACCGCCACCATGGACTGGATGGAGCAGGAGCAGGAGAGGGGCATCACTATCACCTCTGCTGCGACCACCGCTTTCTGGAAAGGACACAGAATCAACATCATCGATACGCCCGGACATGTGGACTTCACGGTTGAAGTTGAACGTTCCCTGCGCGTGCTGGAC
>CAIOJO010000182.1 GCA_903858635.1 uncultured Telmatospirillum sp.
CGCCTCCGAAACACCTAACCTCCGCTCCAGAAACTGACCGCCACCAAGGAGCCCGTAGGCCCCTACGGTCATGCTCGCCTTGCATAAAGAAAATCTGAAAGTGGGCCACCACCAGCGGTCTGGTGAATAAGAGCGGCTAGTTCAGGGTGAAGCGGTGCGAGTGGGCTCGCGCGAATCGCTCGAACTCTTCGTCGCTGAAGCGTTCGAGCATGGTGTTGAGGCATCTTCGGTAGGAGGGTTCGTAGAGAAAGAGGTAGAGATCGAGGCGATCCAAGAACTCAAGGAGGTGCCGTTCCAGGGAGCGCCCACCAGTGCCAAGACTTGGGGGTAACGACGGTTCCAGGGCCTTCTTGGGTATTTGTCTGTTTCTCTGCATTCCGGCCCTCCTTATCGGGGAACTCAAGTCCGCTCGGGGCTTTTGTTGGGCGAGATAATTCAAGCATTGCTCGACCTTGATTCTCGGGTGGATGAAATATATACACGGATTTGCATATATACAGAACCGCCATATCGGGGTAACCCATAAGGGCGTGAAATAAAAAGACGGATAATGCGCGGAAAGGCATATATATATTGCTTATTTATTTCCGATGATTGGGGTAGGAGAAAGTGACATCAATTATATTGTGCGGCATAAGTAGTAACGCAGGCCTAGCCGTTTGTGCGCGTGATCTTTGGAGTCGCTTGCGCCATGCGGCGCCGCAGTGAAGGGCTAAAATTCGGCAGAGGGTCATAGTCGCAATAAACAGGCCTCTTTACTTATAGAATATGCAAAAACGTGCGACATTCATCTGATCTGTCGAGTAATCTTCTATGGGTGTGGTGATGGCGGTTGTTCACCCTTTCGGTTGCCGCCCAATGTCAGTCGAACCATCGGAGGTACCGTTCCACCGATGCCGGACGCCAACCTTCCCCTGGAACGGTGCCCCAGCTTAGCCGCGGGGGGCAAAGCACCGAAGGGCATTGGATGCTACCGTTCCTGAACGCCATGCTGGGACATCAGACAAAACCGCAGAACGACACGGATGAACGTTTGTTCCGGGCCGCCATCGATTTGGCACCGGTGGCCATGGCGGTCACCGACGCGACGCAGCCCGACCATCCGGTGCTATATGTGAATCGGCAGTTCTGCGCCATCACCGGCTATGCGCCGGACGAGGTTCTGGGGCGCAATCTGCGTCTATTGCAGGGCACGGCAACCGATCCCGCCGCCAAGGCCGCGCTACGCCAGGCGCTGGCCGAGAATCGCCCGGTCATGGCGGAATTGCTCAACTACCGCAAGGATGGTGGACCCTTCTGGATGAAGCTGCAGATCACGCCGGTGGCGGATGCGGCGGGACAGGTGGTGCGTCATCTGGGCACCATGGAGGACGTCACCGAGGCGCATCGGATGGCGGAATTGCCGCGCGAACGGGAAGAGCGGCTGCAGGCGGTCACCGGGGCGATCCCCTTGCCGATGATCATCATCGACTTCGCAGGAAGGATCATCGAAGCCAACACCTATGCGCAATCCGGCTGTGGCGATGGCTTCGGGCCGGGCCGATTGCTGGGCGACTTCGTCGAATTCGCCCCCCTCTTGGAGCGATTGCAGAGCCAGCGCGGGGTCCATCAAATGGAGATCCGCCGCCCGACCGAAGATGGCCGGGTACGCTGGCTGTTGGCCTCGGCGGTTCCGTTCAGCATGGCCAAGAAGGACGTGGCGATCGTCGTCTTCGTCGATATCGACCGGCAGAAACGCAAGGAGGCCGAGTTGGCGCGGGCCCGCGACGACGCCGAACGGGCGATCCGGGCCAAGTCGCGGTTTTTCGCGGCGGCCAGCCACGACCTGCGTCAGCCGTTGCAGGCCCTGGCCTTGTTCGCGACGGCCCTGGAACCGCATCTGAAGACACCGGTGGGACAGACCATCCTGTCGTCGATCAAGCAGTCCCTGTCCACCATGGAGGACATGTTCGAGACCCTCCTGGACATGTCCCGCCTGGATGCCGGCGTGCTCACCGCCCAGCCCGAGGTCTTCATGGTCAAGGACCTGCTCGAGCGGCTCGAGGTCGAGTTCGCCCCGCAGGCCGACAGCAAGGCACTGGCGCTGCGTGTGGTGCCGACCAGCGCGGCGGTCAAGAGCGACCCGGCGCTGCTCGGCCGTATCTTGCGTAATTTCCTGTCCAATGCGGTGCGCTATACCCCTTCTGGCAAGATTCTGGTGGGCTGCAAGCGGCGCGGCGGAAAGTTGGCGCTCATCGTCGCCGACACCGGTCCCGGGATCCCCGAGGATCAACGTCTGGCCATCTTCGAGGAGTTCTTTCAGGGGGCGGACCGGGGCTCGAGTTCAGGTCTCGGACTAGGCTTGGCCATCGTCCAAAGGCTGGCCCGCCTGCTTGGCCACCGCCTCGACGTGCGATCGCGTCCGGGGTGTGGCGCCCTGTTCTCGGTGGAAGTCCCGCTGGCCGAGGCGCCGCTGCCCTCCCGTGACGACGATGCCGAGACCGACCCGCCCGGCGATCTGTCGGGTAGCACCGTGCTGGTGATCGACGACGACCAGTCGGTGCGGGAAGGGCTGTCCATGTTGATCGAAGATTGGGGGGCGCGCATCGTCGTGGCCGAAAGCAGCAACGAGGCCTTGGACAAATTGCGCATCGCCGGCGCCAGTCCCGATGTGGTGCTGGCCGATCTGCGGTTGCCGGAAGCCGGCGGCGGTATGGGCGCCATCAGTCACCTGGATGGCGTGCTGCAGCGCGAGGTGCCTTGCTTCCTATTCACCGGCGATACCGATACGCGGGGTGCCCAGACCGGGCAGGGGGGGCGCCATCTGCGCGTGCTGCACAAGCCGATCAACGCAAGGAAACTGCGGGCGGTGCTAGCGGAGGCGATGGGACGGTGACGCTGCGGAGCCGGTTCCGGCTTTGCCGGAACGGCGGCACGGAGAGCCTGTGAATTGATTAGTTTAGTGGCACCGGCGTCCCTGCCGGTGTCCGCCGCGGAGCGGCGGAAATGCTGGTCTTCCGGCTCCGCCGAAACACCGGCACGGAGCCACTAACTGTTCTGGTGACGATGCGCTAATTCACCGAACTGGAGCTGCGGAACGACCGGTTGGCGGCGATGGCGGCCTGGGTGCGGTTGTTGACGCCCAGCTTCTTCATGATGGACTTCACGTGAACCTTCACCGTGCCTTCCAGCATGCCCAACGAGCGGGCGATCTCCTTGTTGGAATAGCCCAGCGTCAACAGTTTGAGGACTTGGGTCTCGCGCGGCGTCAGCGACTTGAAGTCGGGATGGAAGTCACTGTTTTCCTCGAGGGGCGAGGTTTCGAATTCACTGCCCTGGCTCAATTCGTCGGGGGCCACTGCCTGAGCCGGCACATAGAGCTCGCCCGACAGCACCAACGGCAGAACATGCTTCAGAATTTCGCCGTTCGACGACTTCAGGATATAGCCGCGGGCCCCGGATTCGATGGCGGCGCGGATGGTCGAACGCTGACGCGAGCCGGACACCACGACCACGGGCACGCGTGGCAGACTTTCAATGTATTTCTTTAATTCGGCGATCCCGTTCAGGCCCGGCATCATCAGGTCGAGCAGGATGAGGTCGAGTTTGGGAGCCTCGTGCGCCATTCGGCTGGCTTCCTCGGCGCTCGAGGCCTGCAGGATGGTTACATCCTTGTACAGGCCCTCCAAGGCAAGTGAGATGCCAAACCGGAACAGAGCATGGTCGTCGGCGATGAGCACTACCACCTGGGCTGCCTCTTCAATGCGTGTCCGCGATTTCGGTATAGCGTGAAACTCGTGAAAAAATTATCCATCTTTAGTGGATCTACCCTTTAGCAATACCAAGGGAGGGTATACCGCTTCCAGCGCTATCCGCGAGAAGTGGTGAATGTCTGCTTGTTCAATGGACGGTAAGTACAGGTGCAATTGCACATCACACCCTTCAACACTATACATTTGGGGGTGATCTTGGATCTCTGCAATCAGCAGCCCATCCGCTCTTATAGCTTAATCATAAAGCGCCTGGCATCACCTCCTTTGACATAGTTTGTCTGCCAATGCGGGTTATGGCCAACTCGGCCTCCTGCCAAGCCACCTCTGCCCGGATGGGTAAATGGTCCGAGGCCACCCGGGAAAGAGGCGTCGCATAGGTGTGCAGCCGGTGCACGGCCGGCCGTGGCCAAATCCAGATCCGGTCCAGTGGCAGCATCGGGAAGCGCGACGGAAAGGTGCGCAAAGTGCCGGATGGCCCGAAACGGCGGTTGAGCGCCCGCAAGGCGCCGCCAGTGGGCCGCCACTCGTTGAAGTCGCCAAGCATCAGCCATGGCCGGTCCTGCGGTTCGGCGTCGAGGGCATGCAGCAGGTGGCGGACCTGCAAGCGGCGCTCGGCGGCGTTTAGCCCCAAATGGGTTGCCACCACGCGCAATCCAAGACCGTCGATGTGCAAAAGCGCGTCAATGGCCCCGCGCGGCTCGAACCGTCGCACCGACAGATCGATCCGGCGCGTCGACTGGATCGGCAGCCGGGTCAGCAGGGCGTTGCCGAAATGTCCCCGATGGTCGCAGAAACTGGCCCCGGCGATCGCCGTCAGCCGCAGGCTGGAGGCCAAGAAATCGAGTTGCGGTTGTCCGTCCGCCAGAAGGCCCATATCGACCTCCTGCAGGCCGACAACGTCGACGTCGAGGGCCTGGATGACTTCGACGATCCGTTCGGGCAAGTATTTGCGGTCTGTTCCGAAGCAACTGTGAATGTTGTAGCTGGCCAGGGACAGGGCGTAGCGGTCACTCACCGGGAAGATCTCCGGCGCCGGTCCCCGGCGCGGTGCGCCACAGCCGCGCGCCGAGCCGGTGCAGTGCCGCCGATGGCCTGATGATCGGGCGGCGGGCCGCCGGATCGGCACGAGACAGGCGCAGGAAGATGGCCAAGCCGGCCACGCCGAGCAACAAGGTGAGCAGGGTGAGGGCGCCGGTGTTGAAGGCGCCGGGCCGCTCGATGGTCGCGGCGAAGAGATCGCCGAACAGGGAGAACCCCAGCACCATCGGCGCCAAGCCGATGGCCGAACCGACAAAAAAGTCCACCTGCCGAAGCCGCGAGGCGCCGGCCATGACGTTGACCGCGGTGAACGAGGCCACCGGCATCACCCGCAGCAGGGTCATGGCGATGATGCCATGACGGACCAGGGCCCGGCTGATCCGGCTGGCCCGCGGGCCGGTCAGGCGGCGTACCGCGTGGCGGCCCAGGGCATGGCCGAGGGAATAGGAAAAGGCCGCGCTGAGGATGATCCCCAGATAGGCATACAGCCCGCCCGGCCAGGCGCCATAGAGCGAGCCGACGGCGGCCACCAGGAGGAAGACCGGGACGCCGGTCAGACCGACCAGCAGGAATACCCCGCCGACCAGCAAAGGAGCCAGCGGTTGGGTGCGCAGGGCCGCCAGCGCCGCCACCACCGCATCGGCCATCGGCGCATGGGGCAGCCAGCGCCAGAATGCGGCCAGCAGGGCCAGACCCGCCAACAGGGCGAGACCGGTGGCGAAACGGGCCGCCAGGGGGCGTTTGGCGCGTTCGGGATCCACCGCGGCGGCGCCCAGCAGCATGGTCTCGACCGGACCTTCGGGGTCGAGAAGCTCGGTCTCCGGGAGCAGCTCGCCCGCCGGCGCCTCCGGCTGCAGTGGGATCAAACGATGTTCGCCGGAGGAGGAGCGCAGGATGGCTCCGTGCAATCCCCAGCGCGCCACGGCGGCGGCGATCTGCTCGGGCTGCCGTCCAAGATGTTCGGCCAGCAGTCGATCGCGGAAGGTGGCGATGGCGCGGGCCACGGCTGGACTGCCGCCGGCTTCGATGAGGAGATCGCATTCGCTGTCCAGGCCCATCGAACGATTGTTCAAATTGGCCGAGCCGATGCGTAGCATCCGGTCGTCCACCACCATGACCTTGGCGTGGACCTTGACGTAGCTGTCCTCGACCATCGGCGCATAAAGGGCCAGCCGGCCGCGTCGGTCATAGCTGTGCAGCCGTCCCTGCAGGCGCTCGCGCGAGGCGCCCATGGTGGTCCGTTCGATGAAGCCGGTCGAGAACCCGGAGGTCACCGTGGCAATTTCCGGACAGTCGTCCTCGGCCAGTCGCCGGGCCAGAACCCGGGCGACCGCCCGTGAGGCGAAATACTGGTTCTCGATATAGATACTATGCCGGGCGGCGGTCACCATGTCGGCGAACAGCCGCTCGACTTCGCGCACCCCCGGCTCACCTTCCCACGGCGGCAGGGTGCGGGCAAAGGCCACGGTGACCGCCTCGATGTCGGGGGCCACCTCCCGCGGCCAGGGGGCGTCCGGCACCGCCGGCGGGACTGGCAGACGCCGTCCGGTGGCGTTCTGCCAGCGCCAGCGGGCCATCTGGCCGAGGGTGGCTGCCGCCGGCCCGGACAACACCACCTGTACGTCGTGGTAGGGAGGATAATTGGGGAATCCCGGGTCGTTGCGGCGTTCGTCGCGAGGGCTGTGGCGTGGGCTGTCCCAGCGCTTGCTGGAGATGTCGAGCCCGCCCAGGAAGGCGACCCGGTCGTCGATGACCACCACCTTCTGGTGATGCGAGCCGCCGAACGGGTGGCTGTCGTCGAGCCGAAAATGCAGGCGCGGATGGCTCAGCCAGTCATGCTTGACCACCGGCAGGAATTCGCGGTCGAAGCTGTAGATCAGGGCCGGATCCCAGATCAGCAGATGGATCTGCAGAAACGGACGGGAACGGACCAGGTCACGCAACAACTCGCCGATGCCGTCCGGCTGGCTGGCCCCGGGACGGCGCTCCAGGCGGGTCCGGCTGTCGAACTCCCAGCCGAGGAGGATCACCGAGTGCCGAGCCTGCTGCATCGCCGATTTGAGGGCGGTGAAATAGCCCTCGCCATCGACCAGGAAAGCCAGACGTTCGGCCGTGACCCGCCGCCAGCAGTTCTGGCCCTCGACGGCGATGTCGCCCGGGTGGGCAGGTGAAGGATCGGGCATGCTCCCCATGTAGGTCGCACCGGTGGCCGGATAAGGCGTCGTCTACCAAAGAGGGCAAACCCGCCGGCGGGCAGCGGCGGCGACGACGCGACTTCGGATACCCGCTTGCCACCCAGGGGTAACGTCTCTTGCGTGGCAGGTCGAAGGTCCCAAGTCCTGACCGATGGGAAAAGCGGGAGACTCCGCCACCGGGCGGATCATCCCGGATTGCGTGCATCTTCGAGCGGTGGTTGCCATGAAAACGCGCTATTTCGCCCTTGTGTTCGGATTCATCTTCCTGATCGCCGGTATCCTCGGGTTCATCCCACGCCTGCTTACGCCGCCCGCCGGCGGTGCCCCGGCGCTGGCCGTGGAATCCTATTACGGCTATCTGTTTGCCCTGTTCCCGGTGAACGTCCTGCATAACCTCGGGCATGTCCTGCTCGGTCTGTGGGGACTTGCCGCTTGGCGCAGCTTTACCGCGGCGCGGACCTATGCACGGAGCATGACGGTGATCTATGCGGTGCTGGCGGTCTGCGGGTTGATTCCGGGGCTGAATACCCTGTTTGGCCTAGCGCCGCTGTTCTCCAACGACATCTGGCTGCATGCCATAGCGGCGATCGTCGCCGCCTATTTCGGCTGGGCCCCGGTTCCGGCGGTCGGCACCGCGCAGCAGCCCGGCCTGCGGCAATAAACGGGGCACTTGGTCGCGTGGATCTGGCGGCGCGATCGCCCGTCCCATTGGTGCGTCTCCGATGGCGGAGGCGGAACCATAGGCCGTTGCCACTGTTCCCGGGACAGCATCCCAGGAGTGGAGGGCCAGATGGCCGAGCAAGCGAAAGGAACCATCCGTAGCGTTGCCGATAGCCAAAAGACCCGTATCGCGGAACGACTTGGCGGAGTGGCGGAAGCCCTGCGGGTAACCGCCCGGAACCTCGAGCTCCAGGACGTCACCGTGGGTCGTTACGCCAGTCTGGCGGCGGGCCAGATCGAACGGGTCTCGCAGGCCCTCAACGACCGCCAACTGGAAGACCTGGTGAAAGAGACCGAGCGCTTCGCCCGTCGGCAGCCGCTGGTCTTCGTCGGTGGCGCCATGGCCGCCGGATTTCTGGTTGCCCGCCTGATCCGGAACGGCGATCGGCAGAGCGCCGGCCGCACGGCCGAAGGCTTGGCCGACCAGGCGCGCGACACCGCCGGCGAGGCGGGCAAAGCGGTCGGCGAGGCGGTGCAACAGGTCGGGCGGCAGGTGGCCGAGGCGGTGATCGGCGATACGGCCGCCGGCGGTCGGGGCACGCCCATGCCCAACCCGATCACCGGTGAACCGCAGTTGGGAGATGCGCCATGAGCGAGTCGGTGCAACCGGACAAGTCGATCGCCGAATTGCTCGGCGAGCTGACCGAGGAAACCTCCCTATTGTTTCGCCATGAGGTCGCTCTGGCTCGGGCCGAGATGACCCAGACGTTGTCGCGGCTCGGTTCCGGGGCGGCCACCTTGGTGGTCGGTGGCATTCTCCTGGTGCTGTCGCTGCAGGCCCTGTTGGCGGCGGCCATCATCGCTCTGGCGCAGACCCTGGGTTGGTGGCAATCGGCACTGATCCTGGGCGTCGCCGTCCTGCTGATCGGCACCGCCATTCTCATGCGCGGCTTGGCCAGCCTGCGGGCCGAACAGTTGGCGCCGCGGCGAACCCTGGCCTCCTTGCGGGGCAATACCCAGTGGGCCAAGGAGCAGCTTCGATGAAGCGGCCCGAAGAGATCGAGACCGACATCGAGCAAACCCGCGGCGCGATGTCGGGTACCCTGCAGGCGATCGAGCGGAAGCTTTCCCCCAACCGTCTAGTCGATGAGGCGATGGATACCATGCGCAAGATGACGATGAGTGATGCGGGCCTGGTGGGCCTGGCGCGCGACAATCCGGTTCCCGTGGCTCTGGTCGGCCTCGGTCTCGGTTGGCTGGCCCTGTCGAGTCTCCGGGGCTCGTCGCATTCGCTCGCCGCCGCGGTCCAGGACACCGAGCAAGACGCGGCGGCGCGCGCCGCGGAAAAAGCCGAGGAGTGGGCCGGATACGGCGCCGACGGCGGCAATGGCCTGAAGCGTGGCTTAGCGGCGAAGGCCCGCGAGCGGATCGGCGACGTGGCCCAGAATCTCGGCGAGTCCGCCCAGAAATGGACCGAAGCGACCCGATCGGGTGTCGACGGATTGGGGCGTCGCGTGAGCCGACAAGCCGAGGATTTGGCCGATGTGTTCCAGGATCATCCGCTGACCGTCGGCTTGGTCGCCCTGGTGGCCGGGGTGGCGCTGGGCGCGGCCATACCGCGGACCCGGCGCGAGACGGAGCTGTTGGGTGACACTGCGGCCGAGCTTCTCGCCTCGGCCAGGGAGACCGGCCGACAGGCCATCCAGAAGGCCGGTCGGGTGGTCGAGCGGGCGGCCGGGGCGGTGTCGGAGGGCGTCAGCGAAGGGCGCCGGCAGGCCCATTAAGGTCGGTGGCTTTCCCGGCGGGAGGGCTGCAGAGTGGGGCCGGCGTCCCCGCCGGCCTCCGCCGCGGAGCGGCGGAAATGCCGGGCTTCCGGCTCCGGTGCCACTGGAACGAGGCAACGCCTCGTGACTGGCCCGTTGAGGGCCCGCGCAGCCACAGCGGAGCGAGCCAAGGCCGCGGACGCCCGGCGCCTGAGGGACAATGGTAGCGGCGCCGGCGCCACTGTCTCGCACTCTAATCGCGGAAATTGATGTATTGCAGCGGTTGGTCGACCGGCATTTGCTTGACCAGCGCGATGACCTCCTGAAGCTCGTCGCGCTTCTTGCCGGTGATCCGCAATTCGTCACCCTGGATCGCCACCTGAACCTTGATCTTGCTGTCCTTGATCGCCTTGACCAGGGTCTTGGCCAGTTCCTTGTCGATGCCTTCCTTGACCGCGACGACTTGGCGCACGCTGTTTCCCGAGGCCTTTTCCACCGGCTTGAAGCCGAGGGCCTTGGCGTCGACGTTGCGTCGGGTGAAGTGGACCTTCAGCAGCTCATGCATCTGTTTCAGCTTCATTTCGTCGTCGGCCAGCACGGTGATGATCTGATCGGCCCGTTCCGCCGAGCATTTGCTGCCTTTGAAGTCGAAACGCTGGGCGATCTCGCGGGCGACCCCCGCCAAGGCATTGTCGACCTCGGCCATGTTGGTCTTGGAAACGATGTCGAAAGACGGCATGTACGGTGACTCCCCAAGCGATTGCGGCCTGCCAGAGATCTAGACCAGAATCCGGTGAAGGGGAACAGGGCGGTGGTCAGATCAGCGCTCGGCGGCTCGTTTCGAACGTTTCCTCGAGCAATTTGCCGATGGTGTCGGCGAAGGCGTCGAGGTCGAGGGGCTTGCTGAAGGTGGCGACGGCGCCCGCCGCCTCGGCCAGATCCAAGACGCGGCCGCTCCCGGTGCAGACGATGCAATGAAGGCGCGGCGCCAACATTTTGGCGGCGATCAGCAGCTCGCCTCCTTTGAGCTGCGGCATGGTCTGGTCGGTCACCAGGATGTCCCATGCCCCCGGCTCGTTGCGCAGGGTCTGCAGCGCCTCGATGGGGTCGCCCAGGGATCGCACCCGATGGCCCAGCCGCTGCAGGGTGGCGCCGGCCATGGCCAGGAAGTCGGGATCGTCATCCACCAGCAGCACCCGGCCCGACCGTTGCGCCTGCAGCAAAGCCGGCGGTGATGGAGCGGCGACAGCGGCCTGCGCCTCGGCCAGCGGCAGGATGACCTCGAAGCTGGTGCCGCACCCGTTCGCCGTGCGGACCACGATGGCCCCACCATGCTCGATGACGATGGTATGGATCACCGCCAATCCGAGCCCGGTACCGCGGCTCTTGTCCTTGGTGGTGAAGAACGGCTCGAAGATATGCGGGCGGACCGCCGCTGGCATGCCCGCGCCCGTGTCGCTGACGGTGATCGACACGGTGGGCCCGCGACCGATGCCGCCGGTGACGATCCAACCGGTACCGTCGGCGTCCTCCCAGGCCTCGACCGAGGCCGGGGTCGGGCGACCCTCGGCCAGCGGCAGGCGCGCCACCGCGGGGGCCGAACGATCGGTGGCGCCAAGGCGGATCTCCACCAGGCCGGCCTCGCCCAGCAGGGCGTCGCTGGCGTTGACGCCGAGATTGATCAGCACCTGCGACATTTGGCCGCGGTCGACGAAGACCAAGGCGCCGGCCTCGCCGGAGACCACCAGGCGGGTGGTCGAGGGCAGGGTCGGGCGCAGCAGATCCCGGGTCTCTTCGACGATCTCGGTCAGTTCGAGGGTCACCGGTTCGATCACGTTGCGCCGCGAGAAGGTGAGGATCTGCTCGATCAGCGAGCGGCCGCGTTGCCCGGCCCGGACGATGCGTTCGGCGAACCGGCCGGTGTCGGACTCGGGCGGGTGGTCCTGGGTGATCAGTTGGGCGAAGCCGAGAATGGCGCCCAGCAGGTTGTTGAAATCATGGGCGACGCCGCCGGCCAATTGGCCCAGCGCCTCCATCTTGTTGGCCTGGGCCCGCAGCTGCTGCTGGTGGTGCCATTCCGCCTCGATGCGCCGACGCTCGGAGATGTCGGTGGCCACCACCACGCTGGCCCGGCTGGGCAGCAGAGTCTGCCTCAGTTCCCAGGCCAGGACCACGCCGTCTACCGGCCGCACCCAATCCACCTCGCCTTGCCAGAACCCGTCTTGGCACAGGGCGGCCTGCCGTTCCGCCAGCTGGGCATGGTATTCCGCATCGGGCTGGAAATCGCGCCAGCGCAGACCCTTGAAATCGGCAATCTCGGGCGGCAGACCGGCCGATTCGCAGGCCGTCCGATTGGCGTAAAGGATCCTGCCGATTTCATCGAGGACGCAGATATGGTCGCGGCTCAAGTCGAGCGCCGCCAGCACCCGCGACATCTCCTGCCGGCTTTGCTCGGCGGCGGTCTGGGCCGTGGCGCGGGCCATTTCCGCCGCGACTCGCCCGGCAAATAATTGCAGCACCGCCTTGACTCGCTCGGCATCCTCGAAGGGACGGCGGCCAACCAACGCCAACAGCCCGAAGACCTGTCCGAATTCGTCGCGCAGCGGGGTGCCGGCATAGCTCTCGCCGTGCTGGCGATTGATCAGGGGCGCCGCCGGATAACGTTCACGGGCCCCGCTGGTCACGATGGTCGTTTCGCCGGCGGCGATGGCTTCGATCGGCGAGCCGTCCATGGAAAACCATTCCGGCCCGCGAAAGGCGCCGTCCTCGTAGAGATAGGCGGCCTCGGCCTGCCGGCTTTGCCAATCGAAGCGCCCGATATAGGCGGCACTCGCATGCAGGGCCCGGCTGGCGTCGACCAACAGGGTCTTGAGGAATTCTTCGCCGACGCGGTGGCCGACATTGTCGTTGATCACCTTGACCAGTTCACGCAACTGCTCGCTGTCGGTGACGTCGGTGACGGTGCCGCGATAGCCGGCGAATTGCCCGTGCTCGTCGTCGAACGGCCGGGCGAAACAGCGCAGGATCATCGGTGATCCGTCGTGGCGGTGGAATCCGGCAATATTGATCCCGGCGATCGGCTTCCTGGCCTGTCGCAAGGCTGTGAGCTCTGGAACCTCCCAGCCGAGCTCGGCCGGCGTCTTGCCGATCATGTCCTGCGGGGCGATGCCTTGCAGGGTCTCGCATCGCTCCGACGCGTAGCTGAAGCGTCCGTCGGCATCCATTTCCCAGACCATGTCCGACGCCGTTTCGACGATGTCGGAGAAGCGGCAATAGGCCTGCTCGGCGGTGAGCTGGCCTGCTCGCGGGCCTGCATGGCGCGCAGCAGGCGGCCGGCCAGAACCAGGGTGAGGAGGGTGACCAGCCCGACGACGGCGCCCAGGCGGCCGGCTTCCTTGCGCCATGGAAGGAGAACGTCGTCGATCAGGGCGCTGCAGATGACGAACAGCGGATAGTGGTCGAGCTTGGCAAATCCCACCAGGCGCGACTTCGAATCGACCGGACCGACGCCGGAGGTGAGCACGCCGCTGCTTGCCCGCGCCAGGTGATCGACATAGTCGGGATGATGCGAGATGTCCTGGTTGAGCGCGCTCTCGGCGAAGGGGGTTCGGCTCAGGATGATCCCATCCTGCCGGATCAGCGTGATGCTGCCGTTCGGCTTCATCCGTTGCGGCTCGTGCAGGGCACGCAGATGGTCGAGTTTGATCACCGCGAAGAGAACGGCCAGGCGTCGGCCCTCGGCCCGGACCGACAGCGGGATGCCGAGCAGCGCGCTCTGGCGTCCGACGAAGGTGTGGCCGATGAACAGGCCCTGCGTCTTCGGGTCGAATTGGGCCAGGAAGTAATCGCGGTCGGCGACGTCGAGCGGCCGCTCCCGCCGCTCCCGTCCGAACCATTGGCTGTTGCCGGTGTGGTCGGCGGCGCGGAGATCGACGATGCCGTCGGTCAGCCGATGCAGCTCTTCGATCAAACCGAGAAAGGCAGGGGATTCATAAGGGTCGGCGTCGGGGTTTTCGACCAACCAATGATTGGCCGCGCTGAACGAGGTCTCGGCCAGCTTCAGCAGGGTCTCGATTTGCCCCGACACCGCCGCATTCAATTGCTCGAGCTGCTGAGTGGCCGCATCGAGCGTGCGTTGGCGCTCGGCAGCGACCCAGTAGGCGACCAGGCTCCACAAAGCAAGAATAAATATTGCAGTTGTAACAGCAACCGTTCTTCGGGCGGATCCTGTTAGCATTGCGAATGACACCTGTAACACGAATGCCTCTATATCATGTCTTTCTATCACCAATTGATTTGGGCTTCTACCTCAGTTCTGGGTGAATGTGGTTCTTCGCGCTAGACGGGCGACCCCAAGCCATGCCGGCTTGACCGGGCGCCGCCGGAGGGTATTAATTCGCATCATGACTGCTTCCCGCGTTACCCCTCTCGGCCGCGACGCCTTGATCGAGCTTTCCCTGACCCCGCTGTTCACCGGGATGGCCGAGGCGGATTTGCTGTCGCTTCTGGCCGGCGCCCAGAGCGAGGCCCATCCCGATGGCGACCTGCTGTTCGCCAAGGGCCAGCCGGCCTCGCATTTCTTCGTCGTCCTCGACGGCCATGTCGAAGTCTTCGTCGAAGAGGGCGGGCGCCGAAGCGTGGTCGAGGTCGCCAAGCGACCTGCGGTGCTGGGCGAGGCGGCGCTGTTCATGGATCGCCGCTACGGCACCTCGGCCCGCGTGGTGGGCTACGCCAAGGTGCTGGTGGTGCCGGCCGAGCCGTTCCTGCAGGCCCTCGACGCCCGTTTCGACCTGGCGATCCGCATGCTGGGCTCGATGTCGATCCGCCTGCGCGGTCTGATCGGCCAGATCGGCCAATTGAAGATGAAGTCGACGGCGCAGCGACTGGCCGGATTCCTGCTCGGCCTCACCAAGAAGACGGAGGGACCGGCCGTGGTGCGCTTTCCCTACGACAAGCGTCTCGCCGCCGAGACCCTCGGCATGACGGCGGAAAGCCTGTCGCGGGCCCTCGCCCGGCTGGCCCTGCTCGGCATCGAGAGCCGCCCGGATAACGTAGTGGCCATCGCCGACCTGGTGGCGCTGCGCGACTTCTGCGTCGAGGAGGGGGCGGAATGAGCCTCGCCCTCGACGCCGCCGACGAAAGGGCAGCCCTCGCCGCGCCGATGTTTGCCGAGAGCGACCGCGACACCATTCTCGGACTGCTCGACCAGGCCTATGTCAGCTACCATCCGGATGGTGGATTGCTGTTCAGCCGGGGCGACCGGGCCGACCGCTTCTTCGTCGTGCTGGCCGGGCGGGTCAATCTGTTCGCGCTCTCCGAGACCGGCGACCAGTCGATCATCGAGGTGGTGGACAAGGGCGAGAGTTTTGCCGAGGCGGCGATCTTCGCCAATGCCCGCTTTCCGCTGAACGCCGAACTGGCCCCGGGGACCCGGCTGCTGGAAGTCCCGGCCCAGCCGTTCCTCAAGCGGTTGTCGGAACAGCGAGGGTTGGCGGCGCAACTGCTCGCCTCGTTGGCCCGCTGGGAGCGGCGCCTGAGCGGCGAGATCGCCGACCTGAAGGGGCGCAGCCCGGTGCAACGCCTCGGTCTGTTTCTTTTGGCCCTGGCCGAACCCGAGGGCGACAATCAGGCCGAATTGGACCTGCCGCTGACCAAGAGCGAATTGGCCAGTCGTATCGGCATCACCCCGGAAAGCCTGTCCCGGGCCATGGCGCGGCTGCGCCCGCTGGGCGTCACCACCAAGGGCCGGCGGATCGAGATCGGCGACCGCACCGCCTTGCGGACTTTCTGCGGGGCGGATTGAGGTAATTTCACTACGGAGATACGGAGGGCACGGAGGATGGGCTCCCAGGTGCCAGTGGCGCCGGCATCTGAGCCTGTGAATAAAGTTAGGGGCACCGGCCTCCGGGCCGGTGTTCCGGTGGAGCCGGAAGACCTGCATTTCCGCCGCTCCGCGGCGGACACCGGCGGGGACGCCGGCCCCACTAGACTCCATCCACTCCGTGTCTCCGTGGTGAATTTTTGACTGCGGGAGCCTTGCTTAACATCAAGGTGCCTGCGCTCCGGGGGCGGCACCTTATCCCCACGCCAAACTGCGAGACCATGATGAGCGACAACACCCTCTTCGACCTCCGACCTTTACTGACCCAAGGGATCGATCCCTTGCAGACGGTGGTCGAGCGGGCGCGGGCGGTTGGCGCGGGCGGGGCGCTGGTCCTGCTGGCGCCGTTCAATCCGTTGCCGCTGCGCCGGGTCCTCGCCCAGATGGGCTTCTCCTCGACCGCCCTGCGGCAGGGGGACGGCGAATGGCGCATCTCGTTGTTGCGCGATGGGCAGGGCCGGGTCGAGGGTGAGCCGACGACGGAGGATTGCCCCGGCCCGACCGATTTGGGGGCGCCGGTGCAGCGGCAGGCCGACGGCCTCCATATCGACGTCCGCGGTCTCGAGGCCCCGCAGCCGATGGTGGCGATCCTGCGGCTGTGCGCCTCGCTGAGCGGGGATGCCGCGGTGATCGTTCATCACGACCGCGATCCGGTCTATCTCTATCCCGAACTGGCCGAGATCGGCTGGACGGCCGACCCGCTGCCCGGCACGCCGGGCGAGGTGCGTTTGCTGCTGCGGCGGGGGATGACCTGATGTTCCGCGACTTCCTCGCCGGCGCCACCGGGCGCCTATTGCCGGCCTCGGTGCCGTTCCGTTTCTTTGGCGCGGCCGTGATCTTCCACCTGTTGGGATGGGCCACCCTGGTTTTCGCCGCCGACGACCTGCCGGGCTTTCTCGGTGGTCCCGGGCTGGTGTTGGCCGCCTTGCACATGATGACCCTCGGGGTCGCTGCAATGACCGCCATGGGCGCCGCTTTTCAGCTGCTGCCGGTGGCCACCAAACGGCCGCTGCGCTCGGTCGGCGCCTGCAAGCTGGCCTTCTGGCTGTTTCTGCCCGGGCTCCTGCTGCTGCTGTGGGGCATGGCCGAGGACCATACCTCGGCCATGGATGCGGGGGGTAGCCTGGCGGTGTCCGGGCTGCTCCTGTTCGCCCTGCTGGTGGCCGACAATCTGCGCCAGGTCAAGGATATGCGGGTGGTTACCGAGCATGTCTGGGTGGCCTTGGCCAGTCTCGTCCTCCTGGTGGTCCTCGGCCTGGTACTGGTGGCCGATTTCAGCCTCGGCTTCCTCGAAGACCATCAGGGCGTGGCCCTCGCCCATGCGGTGATCGCCGCCTATGGCTTCATGGGGATGATGGCGCTCGGCTTTTCCTACATCCTGGTGCCGATGTTCACCCTGGCGCCGCAGCCGGACGGCCGGCTGGGCCGCCGTTCGGCCTGGCTGGCGGCGGCCGCCCTGCTGCTGTCGCTGGCCGGCCTGGTGCATGGCATCGCGCCGCTGCTGTGGCTGGCCGGGCTGGCCGGCCTGGGCGCCGTCGGGCTGCATCTGTGGACGATGGCGAGGATCATGAAAGGGCGCATGAAGAAGGCGCTCGGCGATTCCTTCCGATTGATCCGGCTGGCCTGGGTCATGCTCCCGCTCAGCCTGATCGTCGGCCTGGCGGCGGCGAGCGGGTTGGCGGTTGACCGCAGCGGTCCGCTGTTCGGCTTCCTCCTGGTGTTCGGCTGGCTGCTGAGCATGCTCACCGGGGTGCTGCAACGCATCCTGCCGTTTCTCGGTTCGATGGTCTCGGTACGGCCGGGCATCAAACCGGTCCTGATGTCCAAGCTGATCGCCCCGGGCGCCTTGCGCGCCCATATGGTCTGCCATTTCGCCGCGCTGGCGCTGGTCGCCACCGGCATCGTCGGCGCCCAGGGGCTGGTGGTGCGGCTTGGCGCCGTCGTCGGCCTGGCCGGCGCCCTGGCCTTCGCGGGCTTTGCCGCAAATCTCTGGTATAAGCTCTCACGTCATATGAACCCACGCCCACAACCTGCGGAGAACACGTAATGTTTAGCCAGACTCAAATTGGCGCCTTGCTGCATGAGGAACATCTTCAGACCATCGGCGCGCTGCAACGTCTGGAAGAATTTCTGGCCAAGCAGGGCAGCAAGCGGCAACCCGATGCGGCCCAACCCGAGGTCCGCAAGCTGCTGGAGGCCATGCTCGCCCTGGCCGCCGAAGTGGACCGCCATTACGGCTTCGAGGAGGAACACCTGTTTACCTTGCTGTCCAATGCCGGAGAGGTCGGGATGGTCGGCTTGTTGACCGACGAACATGCGGTGATCAAGCCCTTGGCCGGCGAACTGGCCGGGCAGGCGCGGACGGCCCTGCAGACGGGCTTCTCGGCAGAGACCTGGCGGGTGTTCCACGGGCAAGGCATGGAACTCTGCGAGCGCGAGATCTTCCATATCCAGAAGGAAGAGATGGGGCTGTTGGCGGCGATCTCGATGCTGGTCGAACCCGACGAGGACGCGCGTCTGGCCGAGCTTTACCGCAACCTGCCGAAGCATTGAGGATCACGCCCGAGTTCAGTGGCGCCGGCCTCCGTGCCGGCGGTCGCCGCGTAGCGGCGACAGCCTTTTCCCAACGGCGCGGAGGCCGGTGCCACTCTGAGATCAGCCCGTCAGTCCTCGAAGGCGAAGCAATCCAACTGGGATGCAGTGAGCCTGGATTGCTTCGTTACTTTCGCAATTCGGCCTCTCGGCTCGTCCAGAACCGAGCCATTTGCCAGAAGAACAACCCGGAAAAGAGGAAACAAAGCCCCGACATAGCCCCTATGCCGCCCGCATGCCGGTACCACTCGGACAGGTCGGTTTCAGGCAAAAGGCCGACCGAGATATAGAAGGGATACTGACCAACCTTCTTATAGGCAAAGATCCTCTTGAGGCCATCCGAAGCGACGGCGGTGTAAGTTCCCTCTTTCGGAGTGGTGCTTACCTTTTCCTTCCATACTTGGGACACCGGCTCGTCGCCGGCAGCGCCGCCGACATTTGGCGATTGCGGATATTGCGCAACAGCAGATAAATCGAGCGAGCGCAAGCTGACTTGTCCCTGAGGCCCCAAGTTCAGCGAGCCAAAATATTTCTCGAACTGATCCACGATCATCAGGCCGACGACAACGCCGGCGAAGCTGCCGTTTGAGCGGTTGATCCGACGGGCCAATGCGATCAACTGTTCTCCGTTACTATAGCGTTGGAATGGCTCCGAAATGACCAGCCGGTCATCTGTGGCATCGCGCAGTCGAATGAAGTAGGGACGGTGCGAGATGTTGAGCGGAGCATTGCCGATTCCCGTTCCGACCGTGACATTGCCGTCGGCCGCGGCCAAGCCAATGTCCCGAAGCGTCGGTTGCCGCATGAAGAATTCCCAACTGACGAACGAGTTGAGATTGGTCCGAACCATACCGCCCGTAGCGAGCTGTCTTTCCGCTTCCTGTTTAACGCTGACCAGCGAGAGATCGATCTTGTCGATCCACCCGCTAAGACCATGTTCCAGCATCGAAGCGAAGTTCTGTGCCGTGACCAGGGCGCGATCTTCAGCGTCACGCCGGACCTGAAGGACCGAAAGCCCGGCCAAACTGGCGATGAGCAAATCGAAAACGACGATGCCGAGCGCCAGCTTTCTCAGGAAACGGGCTGTGGTGAACTGCCCTTGGCAGGATGATGGGGGCAGATTTTGGCCCTCGCTGCGCGCGTCGTGCCCGTCGGGACCGTTGCCCATCAATCTTCCCCAGCGAAAATGCCGATGGCCAATTTGGCCTTGATCCATCGAGGATAGAAAAGATACCGGGGCGATGGAATAGGATCTTCGTCGGCAGCCACCTGCCAGCCAGGCCATGGTCTGGTTTCCCGACAGGGTCGTCCATCCGGCGACGCCGACGATCGGCGCGACGACCTGTCACGATGTGATGTCTCCATTACAACTGCTCCTCTGTCAGCATTGCGCTGACGCCATTGTGAGCGAGGCAGTCAAGTTCGAACTGTGCCGGCGCTAGCGGCCGGCTAAACAGATAGCCTTGGCAATAGAGGCACCCCATACGGATCAGGCAGGCCAGTTGCTCCTCGGTCTCCACGCCCTCGGCCAACACCTCGAAGTCGAGATTCTTAGCCAGGGCGACGATCGCCGAGGTGATTTCCACGTCGGCCGCGTCGTGCGGGATGCCGCGCACGAAAGTCTGGTCGACCTTCAGCTTGTCGATGGGAAAGCGCTTCAGATAGGCCAGCGATGAATATCCGGTACCGAAGTCGTCGATGGCCAAGCGCACTCCCAATGGGGGATGTCCCGGTCGATGTTGAAATTGGAGGGCAGGCGTTGCTCACCTTGAGCCTGTAGGCTCGGGGTGTCGAATCCGCAAAGGAGAGCAACGCCATGAAGAAATCTACCACATTGGC
>CAIOJO010000183.1 GCA_903858635.1 uncultured Telmatospirillum sp.
CGGAAGCGCTCATCGGCACCGGCGGAATCGTGTCTCAGCGGGTGATCGAGCGGCACCTGTGGGCAACCACGGTTTCCGAGCGCGCCGCGGCGGATGCGGTGCGGGATCTGCGCGAACAGCTGGGCAGGATCATGCCGCGGGGAGAGGATCCGGACACCGTGATCGAAACGCATCACGGCAAGGGGTATGCCCTGGCGCTGACCGCCCAGGAGGTGGAAATCCGGGTGTAGCGGCCGACCCGGCGGCGGTGCCGCGGCAGCCGCGGTTGCCCACAACTCGCCCACATCACGCCCAACCCTGTGGGCAACCGCGTGCGGCAATTTCCGGTCATCGCAATGATGGCCGGAGCCGCCCCGATGTCTCCTTCGATTTCGCCAGACGACCTTCAGTTCCTGCAGCATGAGGCCGAGGTGGCCGCCCGCAGCCTGCGGCACAAGTACCGGCTTTCCTCCGACTATCTCGCCGACCTCCGCCAGGACCTGCTGCTCGATCTGATCGGCCGCTATCCGTCCTTCGATCCGGCGCGTGGCTCTCTGGGCGCCTTTGTCGGCACGATCATCGCTCACCGGGCCGCGGATGTCGGCCGCATGATCTGGCGCGAGCGGCGCCTGCACGGCGTTGCCCCGGTTTCCCTTGATGCCGCTGTTCCCGGCTGTGACGGCGCCAGCCGCGTCGATCTGATTGCCGAAAACGACGGGCTCATGGCCTTCCATGGCCAGACGACCGATCGGGTCGCCGAGGTCGATCTCCGCCTCGACATCGAGCGTGGCCTCGGCAGCCTCTCCCCCGATGACAGCGCCCTTTGCGTGGCCCTGGTCCGCAACACCGTCGACCAGCTGGCCGCCGCCGGCCGGGGAGCCCGCAGCAGCCTCTATCGCCGAGTCAAAGAGATTCGCCTCCGACTCATCGCCGCCGGCCTGCAGGCGGCGTGAGACGGATTCGCCCTCTCCCCAGTAGGAGCATCTCATGCCAAACGACACCAACGACCATCCCATGCCGCAGCCGCTGATCACGGAAACCGACCTGTGCGACTGGTTGGGCCAAGCGGATCCCGGCGACAGCATCCTCTACCATCGCGGGTTCCTGGCGCTCGATGTAGCAGTCGTTCACAGGCGGCTGCCCGAGCCGGAACGTCGGAACCTGCTGCGGGTGGCGAATCGGGCCGCCTGGGCCGCCGACAACGGCCTGGCCCATCTGATCCAGCGGCGCCACGGCACCGACGATTTCAGCTACTTCGCCATCCTGCGGCCCCGTCCAAGGACCCGATCAGCTGCCCTGACGGCGCTCCTGGCCGAGATGGCAGCCTGATGCCCCCGCTTCCGCAAACCCACCCCCGTTACCTTGCAGGAGGTCTTGTGATGACCAGTTCCGCCAAGCTCGCGGCCATCCGCAGCCGGCATTTCGGCCTGGAAGCCCTGCCCGAGACGTTGTTGGTCCCTGGACGAGGCGCGGCCGGCGAGAATGCCGAAATGTCGATCGACGGCGCCCGCCTCGATGACCTCGCCTTCGCCATCCGTGCCATCGAAGGCGACTACAACGCCATCGCCGACAAGCTGTTTGCCCTGCGCCGGCTGTATTCCTTGGCCCGCCAGGCCGGTGCCCTCGGCGTCGACGACGTCCTCGACGCCGTCGCCACGGCGCGGGGAGGCTCGCGATGAGCCTGCGCATCATCTCCGCCGACCAGCGCCTCAATGAGGCCCAGGGCAAGACGACGGTCGCCCTGTTCGGTCCCAGCGGCAGCGGCAAGACCAGCCAGCTGTACACCTTGCCCGAAGGCGACACCCTGTGCCTCGACCTGGAAGCCGGGCTGAAATCGGTCCAGGCGTGGCAGGGCGACAGCATCGGCATCCGCACCTTCCCCGATGCCATCGACATCGCCTGCCTGATCGGCGGTGTCGATCCTTCGGTGCCGGCCGACGGCTTCTTCTCGGCGGCTCATCACCAGCACCTGGTGGCGACCTATCCCGACCTCGCCGAGCGCCTGGCGGCGAAGCGCATCGTCTTCGTCGACAGCATCACCGACCTGACGCGCCAGGCGATGGCCTGGGCCAAGACCCGCCCCGAGGCGATCAGCGACAAGACCGGCAAGCCCGACACCCGCGGCGCCTACGGCCTGCTGGCCCGCGAGGTGATCACCCTCCTGAAGCACCTCCAGCACGCGCCGGGCAAGACCGTCATCTTCGTCGGGATCCTGGAGAAGGTCACCGACGAGTTCAACCGGGTCAGCTGGC
>CAIOJO010000184.1 GCA_903858635.1 uncultured Telmatospirillum sp.
GCCCTGTTCGGCCTGCTCGATCAGGGTGTCGCGGAAGACCGGCCAGGTCAGCTCTTCGGCCTTGCCGTCGACCTTTTCCAATGCCTGGTAGATCGGCACGGTGCCGATCGGCACCGGCGAGTTGCGGACGATCCATTCGCGGATGGTGTGGATGTTCTGCCCGGTCGACAGATCCATCACCGTATCGGCACCCCAGCGGGTCGACCACACCAGCTTGTCGACCTCCTCGGCCACCGACGAGGTGACGATGGAATTGCCGATATTGGCGTTGATCTTCACCAGGAAGTTGCGACCGATGATCATCGGCTCGGCTTCCGGATGGTTGATATTGGCCGGGATGATGGCGCGGCCGCGGGCCACTTCGTCGCGGACGAATTCCGCGGTGACGTAGTCCGGCAGGTTGGCGCCGAAGGATTCGCCGCCGGCGGTGCCGGCCGCCCGGGCCCGGCCCTCGTTCTCGCGGATCGCCACATATTCCATTTCCGGCGTGATGATGCCGGCCCGGGCATAGGCCAATTGCGTCACCGCCTTGCCGGATTTGGCGCGCAAGGGCCGCCGGCCGGCCCGGTCGAACAGCGGAACCGGGCTGACGTCGCCGGCGCCCAGCCCGTTGTCCTCGGGCCGGACGGCCCGGCCGTCATAGGTCTCGACATCGCCCCGCGCCTCGATCCAGGGCTGGCGCAGCGGCGGCAGGCCACGCCGGATGTCGGTGCTGAGGGCCGGGTCGCTATAGGGACCCGAGGTGTCATAGACCCGGAGCGGCGGTTCGCCGCATCCCGGTGTGAGATCGATTTCGCGCATGGCCACCCGCATCGCGGGGTGCAGGCTTCCGTCCACATAGACCTTGCGGGACGACGGCAACGATCCGGTGGTGACGGCGAAGCTGTCGGAAGAATGAGAGTCGGGCATGGTTATGATCTCCATCGATAGCAGGGAGACCGGGGCTGGCTTGGAGCAGCGGCCACCTCAAGCTCGACTTTGAGGTCGCCAGTTCCTGTCCCTACGCCGGTATGACCCGGATCAGGTTCAAAGAGTCTTCGCGCTGCCGCCCGACGAGCGGCCCAGCGAAATCTCAGCCTCTTGGCGAGGCACCCCTTGGAAGCGACCGATGCTGCCTAACAAGAGACCCCACTGTCAAGAAAGCTCCACATAGGGCGCCTGAGGAAATATTTCGTCGGCACTGGTCTCGGACGCCGTTTCGTGGCACAAGACGGCTGTTTCGGGTGCTTGCCGGGCGACCGGCGAGAGAATCGGGAAGGCGGTGTGACTCCGCTGCGTGCCCAACGCTGTAATGGGGACTCGTCGAACGGAAACGCCCACTGGCCAAGGCCGGGAAGGGGTTCGGCGGGGGCGATCCTGAGCCAGAAGACCGGCCCGAAGCATTGCAGGAGGCGCCGCCGCGGACGGGCGGCGCTCTCGACACCTCTTCATGACGGGGATCTTCATGAAAGACACCGACAGCATCCACTCACTCGCCGACATCCGCACCCTGCTGGACGCCCTGCCCGGGCCCGATCGGACGGCCGAGGCCGCCTGCCAGGCGCGCGAACCGCAATTGACCAAGCCGGCCGGCTCGCTCGGCCGGTTGGAAGAAATCAGCCTGCACCTGGCGTCGTGGCAAGGCCGGCACCCGCCCCGTCTCGAACGGATGCAGGCCCAGGTCTTCGCCGGCAACCACGGGGTGGCGGCGCTGGGCGTGTCGGCCTTTCCGGCCGATGTGACGGTGCAGATGGTGAAGAACTTCGAGCGGGGCGGTGCCGCCATCAACCAGATCTGCCGCAGCTTCGGCATCGAACTGGCGGTCACGGCGCTCGATCTCGATCATCCCACCGCCGACTTCACCCAGGGGCCGGCGATGAGCGAGAGCGAATGCGTCGCCGCCGTCGCCGCCGGCATGGCAGTCGCCCTAGCGGGGACCGATCTCCTGGTGCTGGGCGAGATGGGCATCGCCAACACCACTCCGGCCGCGGCCATCTGCCATGCCCTGTACGGCGGCGAGGCGGCCGACTGGACCGGCCGCGGCACCGGCGTCGACGATCACGTTTGGCAGCGCAAGGTCGAGGTGGTGGCAAAGGGCGTCGCCGCCAACGGCTCGGCCGATCCGCTGCGGGTTTTGTGCGGGGTCGGCGGCCGCGAACTGGCGGCCATCGCCGGCGCCGTGCTCGGGGCGCGGCTGCGGCGCATTCCGGTGTTGCTCGACGGCTATGTCTGCACCGCCGCGGCGACCGTGCTCGAGGCGGCGCAACCCGGCGCGCTCGATCATTGCCTGGTCGGCCATGTCTCGGTCGAGCCCGGCCATCGCCGGCTGCTGGAACGCCTGGGCAAACGGCCGTTGCTCGAACTCGACATGCGCCTGGGCGAGGCCTCGGGGGCCGCGGTGGCGGTCGGCCTGGTGAAGGCGGCGCTGGCCTGCCATACCGGCATGGCGACCTTCGCCGAAGCCGGCGTCAGCGACAAGGACTAGGGCCACCATTTTTTAGTGGCTCCGTGCCGGTGTTCCGGCGGAGCCGGAAGACCAGCGTTTCCACCGCTCCACGGCGGACACCGGCAGGGACGCCGGTGCCACTAATCTTTCCCCGGAGAGCTATTCCGCGATCTCGAGGGAGCGTTTGCGGACGCCGGCGGCCTTGGCGGCGCGTCGAGCCCGGTGGCGCTCGCCCAGATGCTCGAAGGCCAGGTAGATGACCGGCGTGGTGAACAGAGTCAGCATCTGGCTGATGGCCAAGCCGCCAACCATCGCTACGCCCAGGGGCTGGCGCAGTTCGGAACCGGTGCCGGTGCCCAGCATCAGCGGCAAACCGCCCAGCATGGCGGCGAAGGTGGTCATCATGATCGGGCGGAAGCGTAGCAGGCAGGCCTGGCGTATCGCTTCTTGCGCCGGCATGCCGTCGCGTTGGGCGCCGATGGCGAAGTCGACCATCATGATGCCGTTCTTCTTGACGATGCCGATCAACAACAGGATGCCGATCAGGGCGATCACCGTCATGTCGTAATGGAACAGCATCAGGAACAGCAGCGCCCCGGCGCCGGCCGAGGGCAGGGTCGACAGGATGGTCAGCGGGTGGATGTAGCTCTCGTAAAGGATGCCGAGGATCAGGTAGACGGCGACCAGTGCGGCGGCGATCAGATAGGGCTCCGAGGCCAGCGATTTCTGGAAGGCCTGGGCGGTGCCCTGGAAGGTGCCGACCAGGGTCGCCGGCTTGCCGATGTCCGACTCGGCCTTCTGGATGGCATCCACCGCCTGGCCGAGCGCCACCCCGGGGCTGAGGTTGAACGACAGGGTGACCGCCGGGAACTGGCCTTGGTGGTTGATCGACAGCAGACTGACCGGCGCGGTGCTGTAATGGGCGAAGGTCGATAGCGGCACCTGCTGGCCGCTGACCGCCGACTTGACATAGATCTTGTCGAGGGTGGACGGCTGCGCCTGCAGTTCGGGCAGAACCTCCATCACCACATGATAGCTGTTGAGCTGGGTGAAATACTGCGTCACTTGCCGTTGGCCGAAGGCGTCGTAGAGGGTGTCGTCGATGGCCTGCGGCTGGATGCCGAAGCGCGCCGCCTGGTCGCGGTCGATCACCAGGGTGACGGTGGCGCCGTTGGTCTGCTGGTCGGTGGCGGAGTCCTGCAGCTCGGGCAGCGACTTCATCTTGTCCAGCATGCGCGGGGCCCACTGGTTCAACTCGTCGAGATCGGCGTCCTGCAGGGTGTACTGGTATTGCGTGCGGCTCAGCCGGCCGCCGACGTTCAGATCCTGGGGCACCTGCATGTAGAGGATGATGCCCGGGATCTGCGCCGCCTTCTTGCGCAGCCGGGCGATGATTTCCTGGGCGCCGGACTTGCGCTGGCTGCGCGGCTTGAGGCCGATGAAGAAACGCCCGTTGTTCATCGGCTGGCTGCTCGAGGTGCCGACCGACCCCGTCCAATGGGCGATGTCCGGATCTTCCGAGATCAATTTGCCCAGTTCGAGCTGGCGGCTCTTCATCTCGGCAAACGAGATGTCCTGCGATGCTTCGGTGATGCCGAACAGCGTGCCGGTATCCTGCTGCGGGAAAAAGCCCTTGGGGATCACCACGAACAACGCCACGGTCGCGGCAAAGGTGACGAAGAAGCTGGCCAGGGTCAGCCGCTGGTGCCGCAGGACCCGATCGAGTCCATGCTCGTAGGTGCGCAACAAGGCGGCGAAGCCTCGTTCGAACGACATGTAGAGTCGGCCGTGCTTCTGATGGTGTTCATCCTTCAAGACGCGCGAGCACATCATCGGCGTCAGGGTCAACGACACCACCAGCGACACCAGGATGGTCATCGACACCGTGACCGCGAACTCGCGCAGCAGCCGTCCGACGATACCGCCCATCAACAGGATCGGGATGAACACGGCGATCAGCGACAGGCTGATCGACAGGATGGTGAAGGCGATCTCGCCGGCCCCCTTGAGCGCCGCTTCCATCGGGCTCATGCCGCTTTCCATATGGCGGTAGATGTTCTCCAGCATGACGATGGCATCGTCGACGATGAAGCCGACCGAGATGGTCAAGGCCATCAGCGACAGATTGTCCAGACTGTAGCCGGCCACATACATCAGTCCGGCGGTCCCGGCCAGGGCCAGGGGAACCGTGATGCCCGGAATGACGGTCGCCCACAGATTCCGCAGGAACAGGAAGATGACCAGAACCACCAGGCAGATGGTCAGCATCAGGGTGTATTCGACATCCTCGACCGAGGCGCGAATCGTGCTGGTGCGGTCGACCACCACCTGGATCTTGATGGCCGGCGGAATCGACGCCTGCAATTGGGGCAGCGTCGCCAGCACCCGGTCCACCGTCTCGATGACGTTGGCCCCGGGTAGCTTATAGACCACCAAATAGACCGACGGGCCGCCATCCTTCCAGGCTTGCGCCTTGGTGTTCTCCGGGCCGTCGACGGCCCGGCCGATGTCGCGCACCCGCACCGGCGCGCCATTCTTGTAGGCCAGCACGACGTCGTCCCACGGCTTGGCGCTGAGCAGCTGGTCGTTGGCATAGATGGTAAAGTTGCGGTGTGCGCCGTCGAAGCTGCCTTTCGGCGAGTCCGTCGTGACACTGGCGATGATCGCCCGCAACTCATCCAAGCTGAGGCCGAGATGGGCCACCTTGGCGGGGTCGAACTGCAGGCGGATCGCCGGCTTCTGCTCGCCGCCGATATTGACCTGGCCGACGCCGCTGATGCGGCTGATCTGCTGGGCGATCACCGTATCGGCATAGTTGTCGACGTCGGTCAGCGGCAGGGAGTCCGAAGTGGCGGACAGGATCAGGACCGGCGAATCGGCCGGGTTGACCTTCTTGTAGGCGGGCGGCGACGGCAGGGTCTTCGGCAACTGACCGGCGGCCGCGTTGATCGCCGCCTGTACGTCCTGGGCGGCGGCGTCGATATTGCGTTCGAGTTCGAACTGAACGGTGATGTTGGACGAGCCCATCAGGCTGATCGAGGTCAGCTGGGCGACGCCCGGAATCTGCGAGAACTGGCGCTCGAGCGGGGTGGTGACCGACGAGGCCATGGTCTGCGGGTCGGCGCCGGGAAGCGACGTGGTGACCACCACCGTTGGAAAGTCGACCTGCGGCAGCGGCGCCACCGGCAGCAGCGGGAAGGCCACCATTCCGGCCAACAGGATTGCCGCCATCAGCAGACTGGTGGCGATCGGGCGGCGAATGAAGGTCGTGGAGACGCTCATCGCCGTCACTTCGGCCGAGCGGCAGGTGCAGTCGCCGCTGCTGCGGCCAATCTGGCCTCGACCTTGCTGCCGGACTGCAGGCGGTATTGACCGGCGGTGACCACCAGATCACCGAGTTCGACGCCCTGCGCGATCACCGCCATGCCTTCGCTGAAGGCGGTGATGTCGACCGGTCGCATCTCGGCGGTGGTCTTGTCCTTCACCACATAGACGAAGGAGCCATCCGGCCCCCGTTGGATGGATTCATAGGGCACCGCCAGGGCCTGCGGCAGGAATTCGACGCGCAGCCTGGCATTCACATACTGACCGGGCCACAACAGCCCCTTCTTGTTGGGCATGGTCGCTTTCAGGCGAGCGGTGCCGGTGGTCTGGTCGATCTGGTTGTCGACCAGGTCGAGGACTCCCAGGTCGAGTCGCTGCTTGCCGTCGCGGCTCATCGCTTCGACCTGCAGCGGGCCGCTCGACATGGCCTGGAAGACCCTCTGCAGCTGCTCCTCGGGCAGGGTGAACAGCAGCGAGATGGGATGGACCTGGGTGATCACCACGATACCGGTCGCATCATTGGCATGGACGATGTTGCCGGCGTCGACGTTGCGGATTCCGGCCCGTCCGTCGATGGGCGAGCGGATGGTCGCATAGCCCAGGGTCACCTGGGCGTTGGCGATCTGCGCGGCATCGCCCTGGACCGCCGCCTCGAGTTGGTTGACCTGGGACCGCGTGGTGTCCAGTTGCTGGCGGGCGATGTAGTTCTTCTCGACCAGTCCGCTATAGCGCTGCAGGTCATTGCGCGCATTGGCCAGCAGGGCTTCGTCCTGGGCCTTCTTGGCGGTGACCTGATCGAGGGCCGCCTGGAAGCTGCGCGGATCGATTTGCGCCAGCACGTCCCCGGCATGCACCTCTTGCCCCTCCTTGAAGGCGATTTGCCGCAATTGACCATCGACCTGCGGACGAATCGTCACCGTCTGGAAGGCTTGGACAGTGCCGAGCCCTTCCAGGTAGATGGGCAGGTCCTGCCGCTTGGCGGCCGCCACGGTGACCGGAATGGCCGGTCCGCCGGCGCCGTTGGGGGCGACCGCGGCGTTCGGGGCGGAGGTCGGGCGGCCGAACAGCCACAGACCCGCGGCGGCAAGCACCACCACGGCGATGAATGAGATCACATACCTTTGACGCATATCAGGCTTTCTTCAACCTTCGGACTGTTCCGCGCGCTTGTCCAGCCCGGCGGTCGGGCGGGCATTTTAAAACCGGAGAAGTTAAGACCGGCCCCTTTTTTTCAGCTATACGCTAAGGCTTGGCAATTCGCCAGAGTTGGCGCGGTGACAAGGCTGTCTCTCTAGGAAAGCCTGCACCGCCGACAGCCGTGTGACGGAACGGCGGTCCGCATCGCGGAACGAGGTCTCTCGGGGTTGCCGAACCCTGCCCAATTGCATTAGAAACCGAGGTCTCCGCCGCGCGCAATCCCGGGCATGAAGCGGGGCCGGCAAGGCAATCGGAGAAGCAGGCCACCTAAGTCCAGGGGATATCTCCAGATGATCAAAAGGGTTCTGCCCGCGGCACTGGCCGCCTTGTTGTTGGCCGGCTGCTCGATCGGGCCCGACTACCTGCGACCGGAGATTGCGACCCCGCCGGCTTGGGCCGGTCAAGGGGCACCGGGCAGTGCCTGGCCGGCCACCGACTGGTGGCGGGAATTCCATGCCCCAGGCCTCGATGAATTCATGCAGCAGGCGCAGAAGGCGAATTTCGACATCGCGGCGGCCGTCGCCCGCATCCGCGAGTCCGAGGCCCAGCTCAAGATCGCTGGCGGTGTGTTGTTGCCGACGGTCGGGGCGTCGCTGGGGGCGGCCCGCAGCCATTCCGAATCGACCTCGCGGGTCACCAGCAATCCGCAAGCGTCGCAGGTCGGCATCAATGCCTATCAGGGCGCGTTCAGCGCCAGTTACCAGCTCGATTTCTGGGGCCGCTATGCCGACCAGGTGGGTTCCGCCGAAATGGCGGCGCGGGCCACCGGCTTCGACAAGGAGACCACCGCCCTCACCGTCGAGGCCAATGTCGCCAACACCTATTTTGCCATCGCCGCATTGCAGGACCGGATCAGCGTGGCAAGCGCCAATCTGGCCAATGCCGAGCATGTGCTGGACGCCTTTCACGCCCGGCTCGAGGCGGGCACCGCCTCGGCGCTCGACATCGCCCAGCAGGAAAGCGTCGTCACCGCGCAGCGGGCCTCGTTGCCGCCGCTGATCCAGCAATTGCGTCAGAATGGGGTCGCCCTGGCCATTCTGGTCGGCCGCTTGCCGGAAGAGGTGAAGGTTCCGGACAGCAGTCTGAACCGGCTGGCCTTGCCGGCGGTCGGAGCGGGATTGCCCTCGTCCCTGCTGACCCGCCGGCCCGACGTGCAGTTCGCCGAAGCGCAGCTGATGGCCGCCAACTACGACATCAAGGCGGCCGAGGCCAGCCTGTTTCCCAACGTTGCCCTGACCGGCCAAGGCGGTATGCAAACCATCGCCCTCGGTGCCCTGTTCAGTCCCGGCAGCCTGCTCTACTCGGTGGGCGCATCGGTCACCCAGCCGATCTTCCAAGGGGGCGCCCTGGAGGGCGGCATCGAACTGCGGAAAGCGCGCTTCGACGAACTGGTGCAGAATTATCGCAAGGCCGTTACCTCGGCCTTCGGCGAGGTCGAGAACGCCCTGGCGGCGGTGGAGCTGACGACCCGCCAGGAAACGGAACAGGGCAGCGCCGTCGACACGGCGCAACGCGCCTATGATATCGCCCAGGCGCAGCTGTACGGAGGGACCGTCGACATCCTCACCGTGCTGAACACCCAGCGCACATTGTTCCAGGCTCAGGATCTGCTGGCCCAGGTGCGGCTGTCCCATGCCCAGGCGGTGGTCGGCCTGTTCAAGGCGCTGGGTGGCGGCTGGCAGGCGAGCGCGTAAGCTCGACCGCGACCGTTCGGTCGAGACAGATTTTTCTTACCACCAAGACACCAACCGCCCGCCGTGGGCGGGCGGCACGAAGAAGGTTTGTCGCTTTCGTCATGCCCCGACTTGATGTGGTCAAGCCTGGTAATGACGGGGCCTTGGTGTAGCCCGCCTTTGGCGGGCCTTTGTGCCCTTGGTGTTAAAATCAGCCCAGGCCGACGGCGATGCGGTGGAGGGTTGCCGATATCGCTACCGCTATTCTGCCGCCGCCGAGCTCTTGGCGAAGAAGGTAAGAAGCAATTCGCGGACGGCGGCGACTTGCTCCTTGGTGGGGAGCGCGCCGTCGGCTGCCGGCTTGATCATCAGTTGCTGCCAGCGGGCTTCGCCGCGCGCACCGTGCGTGCGACCGGCCAGGGCGCCGATGGTGCGGCGCGTCAGCGAGGCGGTGCGGGGGTCGGCGTAGACCATGTCCCAGGTCAGCTGGTTGCCATGGGACTCCAGAAGGGACTGGATGATCACCCGGCATTCCTTGTCGTAGCCGGCGAAGTCGTTGCCGATCAGCTGCCGCGCGGCGTCGAAATAGGCCGGCAGGAATTTGCGCTCGAAGCTGGGCGGTACCTCGAAGAACATGCTTTCGAAGGGCTTTACCAGCAAGCGGTTCAACGGCTCGTTGCGCATTCCGCGCATGGCCTGGGGTTCGTCCTCGTCCCCATCCTGGTCCGCAAGCGGGGATGTCCCGGTCGATGTTGAAATTGGAGGGCAGGCGTTGCTCACCTTGAGCCTGTAGGCTCGGGGTGTCGAATCCGCAAAGGAGAGCAACGCC
>CAIOJO010000185.1 GCA_903858635.1 uncultured Telmatospirillum sp.
ACCTCCGCTCCAGAAACTGACCGCCACCAAGGAGCCCGTAGGCCCCTACGGTCATGCTCGCCTTGCATAAAGAAAATCTGAAAGTGGGCCACCACCAGCGGTCTGGTGAATAAGAGCGGCTAGAGCCTTATCGCGGCAGTGGAATCACTTGTCGTGAGAAGGCGACAAGCCCGAGCGGCGCCTGAGCCTTGGCCGACATGGAGATGTCGGCCACCACTGATAACCTAGACCGTTATCAACTTCAGTTGATAACGGTCTAGCCGCCTGCCCTATTCGCCCAGTTTCAGCCGGTAACCCACCCCGGAATCGGTGACCAGCATGGTCGGCGCGGTGGGATCAGCCTCCAGCTTCTGCCGCAGCTGGTTGATATAGACCCGCAGATAGGCGGTATCCTCGACATGGGCCGGCCCCCAGACCTCCTTGAGGATCTGCTTGTGGGTCAGCACATGGTCGGGACGGTGGGCGAAGAAGGCCAGCAATTCCCATTCCCGCTTCGACAGATGTACCTCCTCGCCGCTCTTGGTGACGATGCGCCGCCCCAGGTCGATCTGCACCGGGCCGCTCTCCACCACGTCGTCCGCATCCTTCGGCGTCCGCGGCCGGAGTACGGCGCGGACACGCGCCATCAACTCGGCCACCCCGAACGGCTTGACGATGTAGTCGTTGGCGCCGCGATCCAGGGCTTCCACCTTGTCCATTTCCTGGGCCCGCACCGACAGCACGACGATCGGCATGTCGGAGCCTTCGCGCACCGCGCTGATGACCTCCTGGCCGTCCTGGTCGGGCAGGCCGAGGTCGAGGATCAGCAGGTCCGGTCGGCCGGTCCGCGCCGCCTCGATACCCGCGCTGGCGGTGTCGGCCTCGATCACCTCGTAACCATTGGCCTTGAGGGATATGCGCAGGAACTTGCGGATCTGCGGCTCGTCGTCGACCACCAGGATGCGGGCACTCATGGTTGTTCCCCTGACTGATAGCCGGTTCGGCGGTTGGTCCATCTTATCACGGTTGCGGCAGGGATGGACGGGGTGGGAGATCCGAAGTCTTCAGACGGTAGCCCAGTTTCGCTTCGGTGACGATGAGGCGGGGCGACGCCGGGTTCGGTTCCAGCTTCTGGCGCAATTGCTTAACGAAGACCCGGAGATAGGTCATACCGTCGCCCCGCACCTGCCCCCAGACCGATCTGAGCAGGGTTTGATGGGACAGGACATGGTCGGGGTTGGAGGCCAGCACCTGCAGCAGGTCGAATTCCCGTTTGGTCAGGTGGACCGCTTCGCCATTCCTGGTGACGCGGCGGCGGGCAAGGTCGATACGAAGCTCGCCGGCCACCACGATCCCCGGCGTGGCGGCGGGCAGGTGGCGCCGCAGGACGGCGCGCACCCGCGCCATCAGTTCGCCGATGCCGAAGGGCTTGACCACGTAGTCGTTAGAGCCGGCCTGGGAAATTCGGACAGTGGGATAGGTGGATTTTCTGCCTGAGAGCGGCGACGATGCCGCGCATCAGGGGAGAATACCATGGCAAAGCGTACCCGCCGGAACCACACTCCGGCATTCAAGGCGAAGGTGGCG
>CAIOJO010000186.1 GCA_903858635.1 uncultured Telmatospirillum sp.
AATCACTGAGATTCCGCCGAGTCAATACTTATTTTATCGGAGATCAACAATCTGTTGCGAGGGTGCCTCCGCAACCCATACCATATCTACCCGAAAGCGCGGGGATCAGCCGCCGCCGTCACGAGGGGGTGAGCAATTACATCGAAGCTGTATCGCATATGCATTGACGCCGGCGATCCGCGACACTCTTGGCCGAGAACAACCTGGCCGTGGCGCCGTTTAATGCGAACCATGGTCAGACTGAGCAAGGATTCCCATGTCATCGTCGCTCCCCGCCTACAGCACGATCTACGCCTTCGGCGACAGTCTGTCCGACGCCGGCAACATATCGCTGTTGAGCTCGATTGCCGGCAGCGCCCTGCCGGTGTCGCCGCCTTACTATCAGGAACACTATGGCTTCCTCAGCGCTGCCGTGTTCAGCAACGGGCCGGTCTGGGTCCAGGATCTTTCCCTTGCCCTCGGTCTGGGCACCCTCAAGCCCAGCCTCGACGGTGGTCATGACTTCGCCTATGGCGGCGCCCAAACCGGACCGACGCCGCAAAACGCCCATGATCCGATCATCCAGGCCGTCTCGCTGCCGGCCCAACTCACCGAATTCGAGGCGGAAGTGGGCAAACCGTCGGCCGACGCCCTCTATACGCTGTCGATCGGTTCGAACGACGTCCTGGCGATCCTCAGGACCCCCGGCCTGACGCCGCAGCAGCAAGCCGCCGATGTCAGCGCCGCCGTCGCCGACGAGGTGTCCTTCGTGAAGAGTTTGATCGCCCATGGCGCCACGAACGTGCTGGTGCTCAATCTGCCCGATCTGGGCAAGACGCCGGACGTGACCTCGGGGGCGGCCGACGGCACCCACATCCCGTCCGCCGCCCTGGTTGGCGAGGCTTCCCAGCTTTCCAGCGCCTACGACGCGGCGCTGGCCAGCCAGCTCGCCGCCGTCGGACCTGCCGTCCATGTCGCCGACCTCTATCACCGCTCGACAACGCCGTCGCCGACCCGGCGGCCTACGGCCTGAGCAACGTCACCGCACCGGTATGGAGCGGCAATTTCAGCAGTGCCAGCAGCGGCAGCCTGGCGGCCACGGGTACCGCTCAGGGGCAGTATCTGTTCTGGGACCAGCTGCACCCGACCGAGACCGGGCAGCTGGCGATCGCCGCGGCGGCCGAGCCACTGCTGGGCTGACCGGGCCCGTGGTCACGATCGGGGGCGACCCGCCACTCTCAGCCCAGCGTCGGGTAGTCGACATATCCTTTCGGCCCCGGCGTATAGAAGGTGGCGAAGTCGGGGACATTCAGCCCCGCATCGGCTTTCCATCGGGTTTCGCGTCATCGGTGCGATGACCAGATGATTTTGCAGCGTGAGAGAACCAAGGGTAGCTTTGGAGAACAGAAGCGACATTATTGCTCATCCTCAGAAGTGGACTCTAAGATCGCAGGGTGGCCGGGCGGTTCAGCTGGGCTCGCAGAGTCCGAACCGCGCAGTCCGGCGTGGTCAGGACCGGGACGGGCAGCAAGCTTCGCAGGCCGGGCGCCGCACGGGCCAAGGAGAACTGGCCCAGGATAAGGACGTCCAGCGGACCGAGATCGCGACATGCTTCCGCCGTCAATCGATCGTGGGTTTCGCCATCGCCGGATTTGAGTGCGGCCAGCGCGCCTTCCGCCAGGACAGGCTTGACGGTAATTTTGCGCCCTTGCGCCGCGGCCATGTCCTCCAGTTCCGATTGCAGGGCGTGAAGGGAGGGGCCGAAGGTCACGACCAGGCCGATGCTGTCGCCCAGGACAAGCGCCTGTTCAAAGGCCGCTTCGTTGGGGCGCAGGACGGGGATCGGTAAGCGTGCCTTCACGGCGTCGATCGCCGGACCGAAGGCCGAACAGGTGAAGAGGATCGCCCGGGTTCGGCCGGACTTGCCCTCATAACCCGTGGCGTAATCGGCCAACGCCTGGAAACGCTCGATCATCGCTGCGTTGAGTTGGCCAGCCTCGGCCAGGTCGACGGCCAGTGACGTATCGAGAAGATCGAAGCAGAAGGCCTCGGGCCACTCCGCCGCGAAGGCAGCCTGCGCCGGCAGGATCGATTCGGCAAGCGCATGGATCAAGGCGATGCGGGGCTGTTCAGGCAAGGTCATCTTCGTCCCCCCGGGCCTGCAGCGCCCGGATAAGCCGGGCGTCGCGCACCGCCTCCAGTTCGGCCACCGAGCGTCCCCCGGCCTCGGTGGCGACACCGGCGATCAGCATAGCGCAGACATCCGGTGTGAGACACGGTGTTCCGAGGGTCTCCCAGCGACGCGCCTGGCTGGGTCCGAGATGGTTGAGATAATGGGCGATGCCCCCGTCGCCGCCGCCCAGATGATAAAGCAGGTGCGAACCCATCACCGACCAGCGCAGGCCCGGGCCGTGCACCAGCGCGGCGTCAACCTCCGCAACATCGGCGATGCCCTCGGCGACAATGTGGACCGCCTCGCGCCAGAGGGCCGAGGCCAAGCGGTTGGCGATATGGCCGACGGCGTCCTTCTTGAGCCGGACCGGTTTCCGGCCAACATCACGGTAGATGGCCTCTGCCCTCCCGACAAGGATCGGGTCGGGCCCGAACAACTCCACCAGCGGGATGAGATGGGGGGGATTGAACGGATGGGCGGTGATCAGGCGCTCCGGTCGACGCATCTCCGATGAGAGATCCGACCATGTCAGCGCCGAGCTGCTGGAGGCAATGATCGCCGCCTCGGGGACGGCGGCCTCGATCTCGGCATAAAGCGCGCGTTTCACCGGAAGCTTTTCCGGGGCGTTTTCCTGGACCAGGCCGGCCGTCGCCACGGCGTCGGCCAGGGTGTCGACCACCCGCAGCCGGCCACCACCACTCTGTCCGAGACTGGCCAGCTGGGCGAGGGGCCGCTCAAGCCGTTCGTGGAATGCCGCCCGCACATCCGGATCGGGGTCCCAGGCATGGACGTCATAGCCATGGGCCAGAAACAAGGCCGCCCAACTTTCGCCGATCAAGCCACAGCCGATGACGGCGATCGCCTCCCTGTCCTCTGTCAACACAGCTCTCCATATTTCGGACTTCCGATCCGGCGGCCACACCATGGCGCCGGCTTCGTCGGCCATGCTCGCTCTGGCGGCGAGACCGCCCCTAATCTAACATTGCTCTCGACGGCTCGATGGGTCCACTGGGGGGCGATCATCCGATCCGGGCAAAATAGATAACGAGTTGAATATACTCGTATTGTATCCGGGCGGCGGTGCCGTTATGCATAATTCTGGGCGCAAGTTTCAAAGTGCAAAAGATGCCGGACGACCACGACAGCGCTGAAAATTCCGAGCGACGGACGAGGAATTATTTCCCACCAACGGTTCGTCTCCGTGATCTGGCCGCCCTCTTTGTCCGCCTGGGCGCGAGCAATTTTGGCGGTGGCAACCGCGCCTGGGTCCACCGCGAGGTCGTGGAACGGCGCGGCTGGCTGACCGAGGAGCAGTTCCTGTCGGGCTACACCATCGGCACCATTCTGCCCGGTTCCAATCCCGTCAACCTCGCCCTCTATATCGGCCTGCGGCTCTGCGGCGGGATCGGGGCGGCCTGTGCGGTGGTCGGGATGATTGCCCCGGCTTTTGCCCTGATCCTGACGTCCGGATATTTTTACCGGCAGTTCGGTGCCGTTGGTCCCGTGCATTTCATCCTCGGCGGCATCACGGCCGCCGCCGTCGGCGCCAGTCTCTCGGTCAGCGTCAAGATGGCGCGCCGCATCCCGGTGAATGCCGTTTCCGTCGGCTTGGCCGTCGGCAGCTTCGTCGCCGTGGGGATCCTGCGCTGGCCCCTGATCCCGGTGGTCCTGGCGCTGATGCCTGTGGGCATCGCCGCAGCCTTCCTGAGAGAGCGGAAACGTGGCCGTGACCGATAGCCGGCTGCTCGACCTGATCCTGGTGTTCGCTCCGCTCTCGCTGTTCTCCTTCGGTGGCGGCCAAAGCCTGTTCGCCGAGATCCAGCATCAGAGCGTCGGCATCCACCATTGGATCACCGATGCGCAATTCACCGACCTCTACGCCATTTCGAAGGCCACTCCGGGACCGGCGACCTTGATGGTCGCGCTGATCGGCTGGCAGGTGAACGGATTCCAGGGGGCGCTGGCGGCGGCGCTGGCGATGTACGGCCCGTCCTCGATCGCCGGCTACTTTGCCGTCCGGTGGTGGCTGCGGCGCCCGCCATCCCTGCTCACCCGGGCGGTCGAACAAGGCCTGGCGCCGATCGCCGTCGGTCTTTCCTTCGCCGGGGTTCTGACCGTGATCCAATCCTCCGACCCCGGCCCGTTGCAACTGGCCACCACCGCTGTGGCCGGCCTGCTGCTGTACTACACCCGGGTCGGGATCTATTGGCTGATCGGTTCGGTGACGGTGATTTATGCCGCACTGGTCATGACATGAATCATTATAAGCTTAGCATGCTGGCTTAGGGTGCCAGGTCGCGATCGACCAACCCAATGCGGGCCGCCTTGACGGCCTCGGCAACCCGGCTGCGCAGCATGTTGGTCAACGCCAGCGGCAGCAGCCCGTATTCGAAGCGGCTGGGGTTGCCCGGAATCTGACGCATGTCGGGCGACGGCCAGCAGTCGACATTGGCCTCGCTCAGAATGATCCAGGAGCGTCGCGCGCCATCCAGGCCGAGATGCGCGATCACCTTGGGCGGGATCTCGATCGCCGGCAGCTGTGCCGGCGGAGGTTGGGTGGTGATCGGAACAATGAGGACGCGGGAGTCGCCGGACTGGCGGGTCACCGCGAGGACGATGCAGGCCGGCCGGTCCTTCTCGGCGTTCTGCCGGCTGGCCAGGGCTTGACTCTTCCAGAGGTATTCGTAGCGGAAGACCAGCCCCGGGCGGGCCGGTGGGATGGGCACTCGCTATGCGCCCATCAGATGGTTGAGAGCTTCCTGCTCGTCGTCATGATACGGCTGTTCCAGCGCGGCCAAGAACTCGTCCGGCATCTCCGCGATCGCGATGGCCTGCCGGCTCCGGCTCTCCAACTGCGCATAGGCCTCGGCCGACAGTATCACGAGGCGGTCGCGGCCGTGGTGGGTAACGGCGACAGGCGCGCGCAAAGCCGCGTCCTGAACGGCCGCAATGCGGCGCTGCAAGTCGTGTGCGGAGAAACGCTCCATGGTCACCTCCTGGGGGTGACGTAAAATACATAAAAGACATGAATGATGTCAAGGCTGCCCAGTGCGACCGACACCAGAACAGCGCGCGCTACGAACGTGGCGAAGCCGTCCCCATGCCCGCCGTCGTCAATCTGTTCAAGCTGGGGGAGAAGCCCCCCTGAATTGCTGAAGGAACTGATGGCTCCATAGTCGGTGCCGTTGCGGAGCAGCGTGACGACGAACCAAAGCATGGCGGTCATGCCGTGAACAGGCGGGCATCCCACCAGATCGGCTCCGGCAGGGTATGGGTGATCGCCGCGGCTTGGCGGTGCGCGGGATTGATCAGGATATTGGACTCCATGCGCGCCACGACGCTTGGCACGATCAAAATCGCCGAACGCTGCTGCGCCACCCACTGCTCGCCGAACGCCTTGGTAATGCCGCAGTCGGCCGCATGCCAACCGGGCAGCATGTCCTTGGTCACCATTTCGTAGGTGATCCCGTTGGGGATGGCGACGGTGATGAAATGCTGTCGGGGCGGCATGATGCCGTTGGCATGGACCAGCTTTTCCAGCATGGTCGTCGAGTAGGTCATGCCGGATGTCTTCGACGCGTTACGGCATAGAATCCGCTCCGGAGGAGTGGGCACTAGGCGTCTAAACGCCCCTTGTTCGGCCCACGTCGGCCGTCCGGAATGAAGGCGCGAGCGGCCGCCTAACCCGAAGCAGAAATCCGAACTCGTCGAACTTCTTTGGCTCAGAAAAACGCCCGCCGCAGTTGGGTGCGGCGGGCTGATGGTTCGTCAGAGGCGGATCATGGTTCGCTTTGGTCTGTTATTGCGCCGCCTCACAGCATCTTCATCACAACAACAGTAGTAGTGTAGTAGTGCCGTGTACTCGGGACCTCACGAACACCCCGAGGTCCCGCCGCAGGTGTTGCATTTCATGCAGGTGCCGTTGCGCACCAGGGTGAAATTGCCGCACTCGCCGCAGGCGTCGCCTTCGTAGCCTTTCATCCGGGCTTCGCGGATCTGGGTGGCGCGGGCGTCGAATTCGCGGATCAACACATCGGCGTCGCCATAGGCGAGCATCGATTCCGTTTCCGCGACCACGGTGCCGGCCCGGGCGGTGGCGCCGCCGCCCGAATTGATGCCGCCCTTCAGCACCATCAGGTTGGAGCGCACATAGCCGCGGCTGGTCAGCCGCTCGACCATCGAGCCGAGGCCGGAACTGGGCAATTGGCCCTCGCTGTTGCCGCGTCCCAGGCTGTCCGGGGTGAGGTCGGTGGGGGTGACATGGGCCAGGTCGTTGCGGCTGAGATAGGAGATGGCCAGCTCGCGGAAGATGTAGTCGAGGATCGAGGTCGACATCTTGATGGCGTTGTTGCCCTCGACCATGCCCGACGGCTCGAAGCGGGTGAAGGTGAAGGCTTCGACGAATTCCTCGAGGGGCACGCCGTATTGCAGGCCGATCGAGATGGCGATGGCGAAGTTGTTCATCATGGCGCGGAAGGCGGCGCCCTCTTTGTGCATGTCGATAAAGATTTCGCCCAACCGGCCGTCGTCGTATTCGCCGGTGCGGAGATAGAC
>CAIOJO010000187.1 GCA_903858635.1 uncultured Telmatospirillum sp.
CATCCATACCGGCATAATGCTTCACGGCTGCCCCCTCTGTTGATTGAGACCGTCCAGGATCTCGTGTTCACCAACAGTTTGCGGGGCAGCCACTTTCTTGTCAGCCGCCACGCGACGCCCGATTACCCCATCTTGGTGGTTAATGAAACCGTCGCGCCAACAAATCAATCCCCAAGCGGCACCACCATGACCCGATGGCCGCAGGCGGCGAGGAATTTGCGGAGGTCCTCGTTTGTGAGCGTGGTGGTCGCCTCGTTGGTCAGCGGGTGATAGTTGAGCAGGGGTTGCGCCATCATCCCTTCGTCGAGCACGACGGTGACGCGGTGCTGCGGATCGTTGATCAGGGCGAAGGGCGTTACTGTGCCGGGAGTGACGCCCAGCACCTCCTCCAGCAAGGGCGGGGCGCCGAAGGACAGGCGGGCGGAGCCGATCCGTTCGGGCAGCGTCTTCAGATCGACCCGCTGCTCGGCCGGCGCCACCACCAGCCACAACCGGGCCTTGGCATCCTTCAGGAACAGGTTTTTGCAATGCATCCCCGGGATGAGGCCCCAAACCGCGTTGCCCTGTTCCACCGTGAAGGCCGGCGGGTGATGATTGGTCACATAGCGGATGCCCAGGGCGTCGAGGCGGGCGAACAGTTGCTCGGGAGTGGCGGGCGACAAGGCGGGGTCCTCCGGGGACATCGGCGACGATTCCTCCCTAGACTTAGGCAGCGGGCGAGCCATATAACCCGCAGATGACCGCGATCTCGCCGCAGGGCCGCAGTTTCCTCAAGATGCACGGGCTGGGCAACGACTTTGTCGTGCTCGACGCCCGTTCGCGGCCGCTCGCCCTCGACGGTGCGGCGGTGCGGGCCCTGGCCGACCGCCGCACCGGGGTTGGTTGCGACCAGCTGATCGTGGTCGAACCGGCGCGCCACCAAGCTGCCGACGCCTTCATGAGCATCCGCAACGCCGATGGTTCGGAAGTGGCGGCCTGCGGCAACGCCACCCGCTGCGTCGCCTGGATGCTGATGCGGGAGACGGGCGGCCAACAGGCGGTGATCGAGACCAAGGCCGGGCTGCTGAAGGCGCAGGCCGCCGGCCGGCAGGGCATTGCCGTCGACATGGGCCCGGCCCGGCTCGACTGGCAGGACATCCCGCTGGCCGAGGCGATGGACAGCCTGCATCTGCCGGTCAGCCTGGACGGCCTGGCCGACCCGGTGGGGGTCGGCATGGGCAATCCGCATGCCGTGTTCTTCGTCGACGACGCCGATGCCATCGACCTGACGCGGCTGGGGCCGCCCCTCGAGCATCATCGGCTATTCCCCCAGCGCTGCAATATCGAGGTGGCCCAGGTGCTGGCGGCCGACCGCATCCGCATGCGGGTGTGGGAACGCGGCACCGGCATCACCCTGGCCTGCGGCACCGGCGCCTGCGCCACGCTGGTGGCGGCGGCGCGGCGCGGCCTGACCGGCCGCCGGGCCGAGGTGGTGGTGGATGGCGGTGTGCTGACCATCGAATGGCTGGCCGACAACCATGTCCTGATGACCGGTCCGGTGGCCCTGGCCTATGCCGGAACCCTCGACCCGTCGCTGTTGCCATGAGCCCCCCCGACACCATGCCGGCCAAGCCCAAGCCGGGCGAACCCGAGGTGGTGACCTTCGGCTGCCGCCTCAACGCCTATGAATCCGAAGTGATGCGCGAGCATGCCCGGGCCGCCGGCTGGCAGGATGCGGTAATCATCAATACCTGCGCGGTGACCAAGGAGGCCGAACGGCAGGCCCGGCAGGCGATCCGCAAGCTGCGCCGCGAGCGGCCCGGGGCCCATATCGTGGTGACCGGCTGCGCCGCGCAGATCGATCCGGGGAAATTCGGCGACATGCCCGAGGTCGACCAGGTGATCGGCAACACCGAGAAGATGCGGGCGGAAAGCTACCTGACGCCGTCGCCCGAACGGATCCTGGTCGCCGACATCATGACGGTGCGGGAAACCGCCGAGCATCTGATCGGCGGCTTCGACGGCCGGGCCCGGGCCTTCGTTGAGGTGCAACAGGGTTGCGACCATCGCTGCACCTTCTGCATCATTCCGTTCGGCCGCGGCCCCAATCGCAGCGTGCCGATGGGCCGCATCGTCGAGCAGGTGCGGGCCCTGGTCGCCGCCGGCTTCGGCGAGGTGGTGCTGACCGGAGTCGACATCGCCTCCTACGGTGCCGACCTGCCCGGCCGTCCCGGCCTCGGCCAGATGGCCCGGCGGCTGCTGGCTCAGGTTCCCGAATTGCCGCGGCTGCGCCTGTCGTCGCTCGACCCGATCCTGGCCGATTCCGACCTGCTGCATCTGGCGGCGGATGAGCCCCGCCTGATGCCGCATTTCCATCTGTCGATCCAGGCCGGCGACGACCTCATCCTCAAGCGGATGAAGCGCCGCCATCTGCGCCAGGACGTGATCGACCTGGCCGCCCGGCTGCGCGACCGGCGCCCCGATCTGGCCTTGGGGGCCGATCTGATCGCCGGCTTCCCCACCGAATCCGAACAGATGTTCGAACGCTCGCTGGGTTTGATCGACGAAATCGGCCTCAGCCACCTGCATGTCTTTCCCTATTCCGCCCGCCCCGGCACCCCGGCCGCCCGCATGCCGCAACTGCCCAAGGCCGAGGTCCGCCAACGGGCCGCCCTGCTGCGCGCCAAGGGCGACGCGGCCATGGCCGCCTTCCTGGCGGGCCGGGTCGGCCGCCCGGCGGCGGTGCTGGTGGAAGAAGACGGCTTCGGCCATTGCGAGCACTATCTTCCGGTCCGCTTCGCGACCGAGGCAAGGCCTGGCACCATCGTCGGCGTCACCATCAGCGGGGTTGCCGACGGCGTATTGACGGGGCAGCCACTGCCATGACGGGGGAACAGATCACCAAGAAGCGATGGCTGGGCCGTTTGTTCGGCGGCGACATTCCGGCTCCACCGCCCGAGGTGCCGCCGCAACCCGATCTGCCGCCGACGCCGGTGCCGCCCGAGTTGCCGCCCCATGTCCAGCCGAGTCCGGACATTCCGGTACCGGCGGACCAACCGCACAGTCCCGAACCGCCACCAATCACCCCCCAGGCCGAAGCGGCCGCCAAGGCCGGCTGGCTGGCCCGGGTGCGGCACGGCCTCAGCCGCACTTCGTCGCGCCTGTCGCAGGGCATCACCGAGCTGTTCACCAAGCGCAAGCTGGACGACGCGGCGCTGGAGGAGCTGGAAGAACTGCTGATCGCCGCCGATCTTGGCGTAGCGGCGGCGGCCCGGATCACCCAGCGCCTGGCCAAGTCCCGGTTCGACCAGGAAGTCTCGCCGGACGAGGTGCGCGGCGCCTTGGCCGAAGAGATCGCCGAACTGTTGGGGCCGATCGCCCGGCCGCTGCGGCCCGATCCCGACCGCAAGCCGCATGTAGTGCTGGTGGTTGGCGTCAACGGCAGCGGCAAGACGACCACCATCGGCAAGCTGGCCAAATATTTCCGCGATCAGGGCCTGTCGGTGACGCTCGCCGCCGGCGATACCTTCCGCGCCGCCGCGGTCGAGCAGCTGAAGATCTGGGGCGAACGCACCGGCTGCCCGGTGATCGCCCGCGATCAGGGCGCCGACGCGGCTGGACTGGCCTTCGACGCCTTGCGTGAGGCGCAGCGCCGCCAGGACGATCTGCTGCTGATCGATACCGCCGGCCGCCTGCAGAACAAGGCCGACCTGATGGCCGAGCTGCAGAAGATCATCCGCGTCCTCAGGAAACATGACCCCCAGGCACCGCATGACGTGCTGCTGGTGCTCGACGCCACGGTCGGCCAGAACGCCCATAGCCAGGTGGAAATCTTCAAGGAGATGACGCAAGTCTCCGGCCTGGTGCTGACCAAGCTCGACGGCACGGCCCGCGGCGGCGTGCTGGTCGCCCTGGCCGAACGATTCGGCCTGCCGGTCCATGCCATCGGCGTCGGCGAAGGGGTCGACGACCTGCGGCCGTTCGAGGCCAAGGCCTTTGCCCGGGGATTGCTCGGCGTCGAGTAAGACCCGTCGCCGGAAGCGGTGCGGGGCGAAATCAGGCAAGCCGCGGACCATGCAAAAAGTCCCGGCCGCAACGATGCATTCACCCCAGCTGTGGCCGTCGGTATTCTTGGTAACCGGAGGGCGGAGGGCCGGCATCGTTGGTTGCGAGCCCGTGGTTAAGCGCCCAGATGGCAGCCTGGGTGCGGTTCTCGGTGTGGATTTTTTTCATCAAGCCCTTCAGATGCACCTTCACGGTGGCCTCGGTGATAGCGAGATCCCGGGCAATCAGCTTGTTGGGACGCCCCGACAGCAGGCAGCGCAGAATCTGATTCTCGCGGCTCGACAAACCATCAAGATCGGCCGAGGCGGCGGCCGAGCGTGGCACGGCCCTCTGGATCAGTAGCGCGGCAAGCCGCGTCGGGAACACCATCTCGCCCAACAGGACGAGCTTCAGCGATTGCACCAGCACATCGGGCGAAATCGTCTTCAGCAGATAGGCATCCGCCCCGGCCTCGAAACACAGGGCCAAGCTGTGGACATCGTCGGCCCCCCCGGCCAGAACCACCAGCTTCACGGTCGGAACTTTCTCCCGGACTCGCCCGAGGGCCGACAGGTCGACCTTGGCCTCGTCGAAATCGACCAGGACAATCCTGGGAACCAGTCCGGCCCCCAG
>CAIOJO010000188.1 GCA_903858635.1 uncultured Telmatospirillum sp.
ATCGGCTGGTTGACCTTGACCCCTTGCGCCCCGCCGGGAACCAGGATCTTGCCCAGGGTGCCCTCGTCGGTGGCCTCGAACTCCATGGTCGCCTTGTCGGTCTCGATCTCGGCCAGGACATCGCCCGACTTCACCGGGTCCCCTTCCTTCTTCAGCCAGCGCGCAAGGTTCCCTTCGCTCATGGTCGGCGACAGGGCGGGCATCAAAATTTCGATCGGCATTCGGGGGCGCTCCTCAGCGATAACAGACGGCCTTGGCCGCCGCGACCACGTCGTCGATTTGGGGCAGCGCCATCCGTTCCAGATTGGCTGCGTAGGGCATCGGCACATCCTTGCCGGTGACCCGGGTCACCGGCGCGTCGAGCCAGTCGAAGGCCTGTTCCTGCATCACCGCGGCGATTTCCGCCCCGATCCCGGCGAAGGGCCAGCCTTCCTCCAGGCTGACGATGCGGTTGGTCTTCTTGACCGAGGCGACGATGGTCTCGACGTCCAACGGCCGCAGGCTGCGCAGATTGATCACCTCGGCCTCGATGCCTTCCTTGGCCAGCAGCGCGGCCGCCTCGAGCGCCAGATGGACCATGCGCGAAAAGGCGGTGATGGTCACCGAACTGCCGCTCCGTTCGATCTTCGCCTTGCCGATGGGAATGACGAAGTCGGGATCGTCCGGCACCTCGAAGCTTTGCCCGTAGAGCAATTCGTTTTCCAGCACCAGCACCGGATTGGGATCGCGGATGGCCGCCTTCAGCAGGCCCTTGGCATCGGCCGCCGAATAGGGAGCCACCACCTTGAGGCCCGGACAATGGGCGAACCACGAGGCGTAACATTGCGAGTGCTGGGCGCCGACCCGCGACGCGGCCCCGTTGGGGCCGCGGAAGACGATCGGCGACCCGAGCTGGCCGCCGCCCATGTAAAGGGTCTTGGCCGCCGAGTTGATGATCTGGTCGATCGCCTGCATGGAGAAGTTGAAGGTCATGAACTCGACGATCGGCTTCAGCCCGGCATAGGCCGCACCCACCCCCAGACCGGTGAAGCCCATCTCGGTGATCGGCGTATCGATCACCCGTTTCGGGCCGAACTCGTCGAGCAGGCCCTGGCTGACCTTGTAGGCTCCCTGGTATTGGGCGACCTCTTCGCCCATCAGGAAGACGGCGGGATCGCGCCGCATCTCCTCGGCCATGGCGTCGCGCAGCGCCTCGCGCACGGTCTGCCGTATGGTCTTCGCGTAGACCTTTTCGGCCGCCGCCGTCGGCGGTGCCGTGGCCGGTGCCGGCGCCGGCTGGACCGAGGCCTGCGGCGCCTTGGCGGCCACCGGGGCGGTGTCGGCCACCGCCCTCTCGATCACCCGCTGCAACGCCTCGTCGCCCTCGCCATCGGCCAACAGCACGGCGATCGGCGTATTCACCGCCACGCCCTCGGTGCCGTCGGGAACCAGGATCTTGCCCAGGGTGCCCTCGTCGACCGCCTCCATCTCCATGGTAGCCTTGTCGGTCTCGATCTCGGCCAGGATTTCTCCGGACTTCACCGCATCGCCCTCGCCCTTCAGCCAACGGGCGAGCTTGCCCTCGGTCATGGTCGGCGACAGGGCCGGCATGAGGATTTGAATCGGCATCTCGGTGTTCCCCCTTTAGGGCTATGCTTCGACCAGAATGTCGGTCCACAGTTCCTGGGCGTCCGGTTCCGGACTGCTCTGGGCGAAATCTGCCGCTTCGCCGACGATGCCTTTGACCTGGCGGTCGATCTCCTTGAGGACCTCCTCGCTGGTTTGGCCCTCCTCCAGCATCTTTTTGCGCAGCTGATCGATCGGATCGTGCTGCTCGCGCATCTTGGCGACTTCTTCCTTGGTCCGGTACTTGGCCGGATCCGACATCGAGTGTCCGCGATAGCGATAGGTCTTCATCTCCAGGATGAAGGGCCCGTCGCCGCGACGGGCATGGCCGACCGCTTCGTCGGCGGCAGCCCGAACGGCCATCACGTCCATCCCGTCGACCTGCTTGCCGGGAACATTGTAGGCCGCCCCCCGGCGCGCCAGTTCGGTGCCGGCCGAGGAGCGCTCGATCGAGGTGCCCATGGCGTATTTGTTGTTCTCGATGACGTAGACCACGGGCAGCTTCCACAACGAAGCCATGTTGAAGGACTCGTAAACCTGTCCCTGGTTGATCGCGCCGTCGCCCAGATAGCACAGGCAAACGCCGCCATCCTCGCGGTAGTGATGGGCGAAAGCGAGACCGGTGCCCAACGGCACCTGGGCACCGACGATGCCGTGACCGCCGTAGAAATGCTTCTCGCGGCTGAACATATGCATCGAGCCGCCCTTGCCCTTCGAATAGCCGCCGGCGCGCCCCGTCAATTCGGCCATCACTCCCTTGGCGTCCATGCCGCAGGCCAGCATATGGCCATGGTCGCGATAGCTGGTGATGACGCTGTCACCGTCTTTCAGCGCCGCCTGCATGCCGACCACCACCGCCTCCTGACCGATGTACAGGTGGCAGAAACCGTTGATCAGTCCCATGCCGTAGAGTTGGCCCGCCTTCTCTTCGAAGCGGCGAATCAGCAGCATCGTCTTGTAGTATTCGATGGACTGTTCGGCCGTCGCCGCGGGGGCCGCGCCCCGCACCTTGCGCTTGCTGATCGCCATGCATTCCCTCCCCAGGGTGAAGCGGCCTGACCGCCTCGCTATTGATATCTGGTACCGTCTTTTGCGCTTCCGCGCAAGCTGCCTTATTCCTATAAGACATTGCAAACCATCGACAAAAGAACAATTAACTTGATTAAGGTTAATTCTTCTCTGGGGCGACCGCAGCGCGAGCCGCGGTGATCGCCCCGGTTCGGCCGAAACTCCTTTGGCACAGAACTCAGATGGGCTTTCGCAGCCGCCGCGTCATCCCTTCGCGCAAAATTTGACCTGGGCCAGACGGCAAATGGCATCGATAGCCGACAGGCGTCGGGCAACCATTCGTCAGATCTACCAAAGAGACAACAGGGACGACCAGGTATTAGAAGATGCGGATCGCATCTTCGGCATTACCATTCCCACACACTTTGTGGTGCGTTGCGGCCAGGCGAATAATAATGACAACTGTTGGCTGAACTATTGCGCAAAGCACGGCGGTCAGCCATCTGCGGGGCCGCTGAAGGCAGCCCCCCCTGCGGCGGCCCCGGTGCCACCGCAGGCAGGCCCACATAGCGGATAAGGCGGACGCTTAGTGAATACCGATGCGGATGCCCGGCAGGGCGATGCCGATACCGGGACCGTAAACCACCGGTGGCGGGTAATAGCCATTTCCGTAGTAGCCACCATAGGCCACCGGCGGCGCGCGATAGTAACCACCGTCGTAGCCATGGCGATATCCGCGATGGTCTCCGCGATCGTAGGAGCGGCCATGCCCTTGCCGTTCGTGATCGCCCCAACGGGCTTGAGCCGGTCCGGCGACGGTTCCGATGACAAGAGCGACAGCGATTGCGAGACCCACTCCCAGCTTGCGTGACCGGCGGGATTTCGATTTGGGGTCATTGATCCAGGCCATGCGAGGCCTCCTCTGATGAGCGTGGCACGAGGTTGCGAAACGCACTAATTCCTGGTGCTCGCCATGCGATGGTGGGCCGCCTGCTGACCGAAGCTCTGGAAGACCTTATCGGCGGTCCTCTTCTGTGCATCGGGCATCGACTCGTACAGCGCCGTGAAGGACGAAGTCAGGTTCTTCAGTCCCTCGACATGGGCCTGGGCAATTTCTGATAGGTCATCAGATCGTCAACGGCCGTCATGTCTTTCGGAGTTTGGGCCCGCTTTTCGGCGACCAGCTTTTCCATGTTGGCGGCATTTTCACGCATCGCCTGCGCTACGCCGTTCCACGCCGTCTCTTCATCGGGGGTGATCTTCAGCCGCGCGTGCAGGTTGGTGATGCGCGCCTCGACGGACTCCCCCGGCTCGGCGGCCTGGGTCTTGTGGGAGACATTCTGTGGCAGCAGGCTTTGCGCCTTGGCCGCCTCTTCCGCATGCGCCGCCAGCGGGCTGACGTTCGACCGCATCTGTGCGGAAGACTATTGTGACATCGGGCTCGCCTTCTCGATTGGCATAGGTCGAGCCATCGGCGAATACGACGCGCAGCGTGGTGCGTTGTCCCTGGGCCACCGTCTGGAATATCCGCCGCAAGACCGTCCGCATCGCGACCTCGCACCGGGCCGTCAATCGCCTTCGGTCTGGAGCTGTCCTTGCGGCGACAGCACGACGCGGACCGGCTGGCCGCCCTTCATGGCCTTGCCATGCCAATGATTGTCGCAGCTCTTGTTGAGGTCGCGGACCTCGTGGAAGCCGGCCGCTTCTATTTTCTTCCGGGCCTGTTCGGCGGTCGAACTGTCGATCTTTTCGTCTGGGGCGCAGGCCGCGTGGGCGGCGCCGATGACTTGCGGACCGGCCCCGACGGCGCCGGCGACGAGCACCACAACCGCGGCAACGACACTCAGGTTCCAACGCATGGCGAGCCTCCTCATGGTCTGAAGGATCCAAATGCCCAGGGCGATCAATCCGTCGGCCGGCCCCTCAGAACCGCGCCGACACCGAGAACGATCCGAAGGAATCGGCGCCCTTCTGGCCATAGAACTCCTTCATCGACAGGACGTGGGTATAGGCGATCCTGACCTGCCCGACCGTCATCGCGGCACCGAACTGGACGTCGCCGACCAGCGGCCGCTTGGCGACGCTGGGGCTGTCCTGGAACGTGTTGCCGTCCAGGAAGATATTGCGCGCCACGGCCCGCCCCTCGACACCGCCGAACAGATACCAGCCGAAGTTGCGCTCCGGCTCGAAATAGTCCGACCCGGTCAGGCTGGGCCGGACGCGCGGCGGACCGTAGTCGGCCGGCAGGTCAGCCCCCACCCGCAGCGTGGCGCCGACCGCCGCCTGGGTCAGCACATTGCCGAGATTGGCCCCGGCATAAGGCGTCACATCGGCGCCCAAGCCGAACGGCGAGAACTCGTAGAGCCCCCGCCATTTGCGCTGATAGGCCAGCACGACGCCGGGTTCGTTGTGCAACTGGGAGCCCCAGCCCTCGGGCGGGGTCGAACCGGTGATGCCGTGGACGAAGCTCTGGGTACGGTCGGCCAGCGAATCCGGTCCGACCACGCCGAGGTCGAGTTCCAGGATGTCGATCCGCCCAGGCGCCTCCGACACCACGCCGATGCTGCTGTAGAGCCAGCCGGCATAGGGCCGATCGGTCGGGTCGGGCACCCGGCGCGTCAGGTCGGTCGGCGCATACATGCTCTGCCCGAAGGAGAGCCCCCAGCGGCGCCGGCCGTCGGCGTCGAACAGCGGCATCGCCGTCGCCGCCCGGTCGAGCCAGTCCGGCACGTCGGATTCGGCGCTGAGATAGGACAGCCGGATGCCATTGGTGTAGTGCCGGTCGGTATTGGCGAACAGGTCGTTCTCCAAGGAGAAACTGAAGATGCCGCGGGTGTCCTTCGGCTGGTCGGCTTTGGCCGACGGATCGGCCGGCCCCGGCACCGTCTGTGCCGCGGCCAGGGCGCTCGAGGCGACCAGCAGCGCGCCAGCCAGCCCCAAGGGACGGCACCAGCGGGGCAAGGCCGATCGGACTGCCTCAGACAGAGACGCATCACGGCCGTTCGAGCGCGCTGGCGGCGTCGTGATGTCCCCGCCGGAACGATATGCCGCCATGCTTGTCATGCAATCCCCCCAATAAACTTCCTTCGACCCGGATGAGGTTTGTGATTGAACGTTAAAAGCCTCGGCCCGAGCCCGTGTAAGGGCAGTTTGCCCGGAATGGGGGACCCTCGACAGGGCCGGAAAATACTCAGGCCGGGCGTTTACTCAGGGCACGATCAACGCTCGCGGCTTTCGTTTCCGGCGAGCAGCCCAGCGACCAGGGCGGCCACCAGCAAGGTGCCTTTATGGTCCTTGAACAGCCGCGTTGCTTCGGCCAGCAGCAATTCGGGCGAACTGACGGCTGGCGGTCGACGAGGTCGCCGCAGGACAAGCTGCAGCAGCCCAAGCACGGCCAGACACAGGACCAGAAGACAGCCAGCGGTGGCGAGTGCAGCGCCGGATGCGCCGATTCGAGAATCGGTGAAGATCCACAGTGCCGCAATGGCACAGCCGAGCGACGCGGTGGCGAGTACGCCGGATACGATGGCCAAGAGGGTCGTTGCCGCCGTTCGCCGCGCCGTAGCCGCCATGTCGGCCGCACCTGTCCGCGCCAGCGCCATGACCGCCAATCTGATCAGAGCCTCCATTGCTCAGCGCGACAGCAAGCGGCCGCCGAGAAGGCCGAGGGCAAAGGCGAGCAGCAAGCTCATGACAGGCTGCTCCTCGACTTGACGGCCGATCGCCTTGGCCGAGCGCTGCCCCTGCGCAGCCAGGTTCTCGTACACGCGCAACGCCTCGTCGCTGAGTTGTCCGGCGGCACCGCGCGCCGCGTCGCTGAGTTGTCCGGCAGCGCCGCGCGCCGCGTCGCTGGCGGCATTGACGCCCCCGCTCCGCAAATGGCCCGCCAGCGTGGCGATATCATGTTTCAGGGAAGCGATGTCGCTGATGATCGCCTCGAGCTCGGGGCTCGCCTCGACGGTCGAGCCGGCCTTGAGTGATGTCACCATGAAGAAGTCCTCCGAGGATGGTGTGCTCCGCCTAGGCCCGCATTTGCGGGGATGAGGGCGGAACACCCGATGGTTGCCAATATGCCCCGGCTTTCGCCGCGACGGATTCACCTAGATCAATGACCGGCCGACACCGGCCGACACCGACGTCGTCTACGGCACCGAGGAGGCCAGCTCATGCACCTTGGTCCGCAACTGCAGGGTCAGAAATGCCACGCCGCCGCCTTGGCGGATCACCGAGGAAAACTCCTCACGCAAAGCCTGCGACAGGCTGACTCCGCCGGCGCCGATGTCGGTGACCTTATAGCCATCGGCTGTTTGCGTTACGCTCCAGTCCACGTTGACCGGTTGGCCGGTGGCGGCACGGGTAATCACCGAGCTCACCAGCGTCGTGCCCGCACCATCGGCGCGCTGCTCGGTCACGCGGAACGTATCGGCGCTGTAATCGGCGAAGCGCTCGGAATACATGCGCGACATGTACTCGGCGAAGGCGATGGTGAACGCCTCCCGGTCATTGTCGCTGGTCCCCCGCCAATAGCGCCCCAGAACGGTCCGAGCAATCTTCGGCAGGTCGAAATCCTCGTTCATGAGGCCTCCGAAACGCTGTTGACGATCGACGGCCGAGCGGTCGCCCTCCCGCATGATCTGAATGGCTCGGTTCGCCAGATCGGCGACAAACCCGCTGGCATTGTCCGCCGAAGCGGCATACGCGGGCACGCCGGCAACGAAAAGCAACAGAACGGACAGGGTCGTGACGGCCTTCCACTTGGATGCCGCAGTTTCCCATAGGGTCATGACACACTCCGTAAGACCTGAGAGCGGGGCTGGCTTGGCACAGCGATACCTCTCGGGCAGAGCGGACCGGTGAATGCGCCGAAACGGCGATTGCCACCGGAATGCTCTTACCATGGACCTCCGGCGCAGCGGCGGTCAGCCTCGGAAACTACTCAAACCGATGCCGTCGGATCAGAATGTCCCGAACATGCCGATGACGGTTGCCGCCATCACCAGTGTCACCAGCCAGCCGAAGCCGATCAATCCGCGTGGAATGGTGAATCGGCCCATGACCCGCGGCTGCACCGCCATGACCATCACCACCACCATCACCGGAACCGCGACGACGCCGTTGACCACGGCGCTCCAGAACAGGGCCTTGATCGGGTCGATCGCCATGAAGTTCATGCCGACGCCGATTGTCGTGGCGATCGCTATGGTGACGTAGAAGGCCTTCGCCTCGAGCGGCTTGCGGTCGAGGCCGGTCGGCCAGCGGCGCGCCTCGCCGACAGCATAGGCCGCCGACCCCGCCAGCACCGGGATGGCGAGCAGGCCGGTCCCGACGATGCCGAGGCCGAACAGGGCGAAGGCGAAATGCCCGGCGAGAGGGCGCAGCGCTTCGGCCGCCTCGGTCGAGTTCCGGATATTGGTGATCCCCGCGGCATGCAGCGTCGCCGCGGTGGTGATGATGATGAACAGGGCTATCAGGTTGGAAACCCCCATGCCGAAATAGGTGTCGAGGCGGATCCGGTGCAGCTCCGACGGAGCTTGGGCGGGGGCCGTTGCGAACGAATGGGCTTTTGGATCGATCCGCTCGTCCTCCGCCTCTTGCGAGGACTGCCAGAAGAACAGATAGGGGCTGATGGTCGTGCCCATGACCGCAACAATGGCGGTGATGTAGGCGTTGTCGAACGACAAGGAGGGTAGCAGCATGTTGCGGGCGACGGCCCCCCAATGAACGTCGACGATCAGTGCGGTCCCGACATAGGCGAACAGCGAAAGCGTGCTCCATTTCAGGATGCTGACGTAGCGCTTGTACTCCACATAAGTCTGCAGGAGCACGCAGAACACCCCGAACAGCACGACGTAGAGGTGCGGCGGGCCGCCGATCAGCATGCGCACCGCATCACCCATCGCGCCGAGATCGGCACCGAGATTGATGATGTTGGCGACAAGCAGCAAGGCGACGATCGGGTAGAGCAGCCAGGTCGGGTAGTGCCGCCTGATATTGCCGGCAATGCCGAAGCCGGTGACCCGGCCGATTCGGGCGCTGATTTCCTGGATGGCCGCCATCAGCGGATAGCTGAACAGCATGACCCACGCCATGCCGTAGCCGAACTGCGCACCAACCTGCGAGTAAGTTCCGATACCGCTGGGGTCGTCGTCCGAGGCCCCGGTGATCAGCCCCGGGCCGAGCAGCCGGAGAACCCGCCACCGAGGCTTTCCGGTCGATCGCTTGGCGTCGGCCTTGATTGCCGTAGTGGTCTTGCCATGCATCGTCAATTGCTCCTCGACAAAGTTAGAAGGCGTACCCGGGGGGGCCGGGTACGCCTTCGCCAAACGAAGAATCGACGGGGGGGACGTCAATCCACTGCGTTTGGTTTACGAATTGGGCAAAACCTCCGCATCGGCCGCAAGGGTGGATCGGATAGCTCTACCAATGGCTGCCCGACACCCCATTGTGGTCACGACGTGGCGTATTTGAACTCCGGCAGCATCCTCAGCCCTTCCTTCGTGCCGCCTGGCAGAATCACCTGCTTTTCGGTGAAGGTGAGGCTGTCGTATGGCACGACGACCAAATGCGAGCCGACGCCCAAGAAGCCACCGATCGAGAGGACGGCATAGGGCTGCTTGCCGTCATGGCTGACCAACAAGTCGTCGATCTTGCCGATGATTTCATTGGCATCGTTGACGACACTGCTACCAACCACTTTGGACGAGCGATAGCCGGCCGACAGCAGATGCAAATCCACCTTGACCAGTTCGACCGTCTGCGGCACGCCTTGCGCCCCGAGGGGACCGGAGAGAAGGACACCACAGATCATGGCGGCACTGGCGAGTATTATTGGTGTTCTCATAACGTATTTTCCTAATCTGGCATCTCTTGCCAGCTTCAGCGCCAATATTTCTACTTCTTTACGGCGTCCTTGAGGCCGCCGATCGCGTTCTGGATCTTGCCCTCCACTTTGTCGGCCGCGCCGTCAGTCTGCAGCTTGGCATCTCCGACCAGCTTGCCGACGGTCTCCTTGACCGACCCTTTGAGCTCTTTCGCCGCACCGGCGATCCGATCCTTATCCATGGCTGCCATACTCCAATTTCCTTATTGAGCCGACCCTATCAGGACCGATGTGGGCTCGGTCAGACTCGGAAAATACTTAGAAGTAACGCCCCTCTTCCGTGGCTAAATCCGCCCCGGAAGCGATGATGACGTCGATGGCGAGAGGATCGCCAAAGCGTCGGATCGACATGTCCCTCAACCTTCGCGCGACGTCTTCGAACGTCGCATCGGCGGCCAGGCTGAATGACATCACCGCGTCGGGGAAGACAAGCCGGAGACGACTGTCTGCGGCGCGTTCGCCTCGTTTGTACTGCATTCGATTCTCCATCATCCGTCTCACGGTACAGACTAGGGATCGACGATAGAGCCCCGATAGGCTCGGAAATCACCCAAGGGGCTTGCGGCCTCAAGGCCGGAGAATTGCCCGCCACCGTCACGCCAAACCGCGACCTGCATGAGCCAGCCAGGCCAGCGCGACGACCAGACGCACGATTATCCTGCTGCACGGACTTATTGCCTCAAGTGGAGCCGATTGCGGTGATAAGGCGAGAAGCCAAAGCGACGCCTGCGCATCGGCCACCTGGAAATATCGGTCAGCACTGGTGAATCGAGAGTGGTATCAACGACAGTTGACGCCGCTCTAAGTACTTTCCGAGGCTGTTCCCGGATATCTCCGGTCAGCTATGGTCGAAAGGCTGTGATCAATGGAGGCGATCATGTTCGGCAATGATCAAGTGTCGCTCAACGACAGGTTCACGACGGGTAGCGGCCTGTATTCGAAGGTGTACGTCGTCGAAGCGCTAATCGAGCGGCCGGCGATTCCCCTGCACGCCCGTTTGTTCGCCCAAGGCGATGAGCGCGGTAGCGGGATGCTGATTTCGGCATCCGCCCTTCTGGACCCGCGTTTCTGGCACCGGGTTTCCGCCAAGCCGGATTGATCCGGCCGCGGCAGCCCCTCGCCCCGCCCCGCTCCCGCAGGGGAGCAGGAGGTCGGTCGCCAACAAGCCCGAGTTAGAGGCTCGAGCCGACTTCCTTGTCCAGCAGCGCCTGCATCATCGCCAGAGCCACCACCTCGGCCGTTGCATCGTCGACCGAGACCTCGGTGTCGGACGATGCCGCGCTCGCCCGGACGATGATGTCGGTGAGGTCGGCGATCAGCTTGTCGACCTGCGACTGCTGGCCGAAACCGGGTGCATCGTGGTGGCGCCGCTGATAATTGCCGGCGAACCTCTCGACCGCCGGGCGGTAATCGGCGGCAGGCCCGGCCGAACGACCGAATTCATCAGCGTACATGATCTGAGCCATGGCTATCTCCTGCCTGGAAAATGCTACTCCCCAGCCATCCCATGCAAGCTCCGCACCAACCGACAAATCATTGAATTCAAGGCCTTCGGTCATTGATTGCGCCGCACTGGGCAGGAAGCGAGCCGGCAAGCATTGCCTAGCATCGGCATCCGCCGTGTCGGTCGCGCCATGCGGCAGGTCGAGCGAAAGAGCCATGGCAGATGTCATTTCAGTCCACCCTCTAAGGACGGTCCCGGCGCAACACGATGACCTCGTCGTCGCGGCCCAGGTTGAGCATCAGGCGGGCCCGTTCTTCCAACATATCGGCGTCGAGATGGTCCGGGCGCAGCAGGCGGGCCCGCCGGTCCAGGTTGTCGCGCGCCGTCTCGAGTTGATCGAGGGAATCCTCGGCCTGCTTGATTTCCTGGTTCAGCCGCCACCACGCCAGCAGGCCGCGATCGCCCTGAACCGTGTGATAGGCGAAATAGACCACCGCAGTCAGCCCCAGGAAGGGACCGATGACATGACGGGCGCGGCGCCTGATTTCGTTCAAGATGACCATGGCCATATGGAATCACATGGCGATTCCCGCCGTCAACAGTAATTTAACTAGATTAAAGGAAATTTTAATAATTGTGAGCGCCGCATTACATGAAGAATGGCTTTTATATATTTTTATCCGTCATTGTATTTCGCAAGACATGAACCTTGCCAAGGATGCCATTCTTTAAATCAAGACAGATCGGCAGCCAATCCATTCCGATGGCCGGACTCAATGTCGATTCTATTGATTGACGCGAGGACTCGACCGTCGGCCGCGACGACTCATCCGTCGGACGCGGTGACTCCGGGCCATCCCCCGAAGACTCTGACGTCGCGGTCCAAGAGCCCCGGACCGAGTCCACGGCTGTCCGCTTTAACGCATTCGGTTGTGTCGCACGCGCAATACACCACCCTACTCGTCATGGCCGGGCTCGACCCGGCCATCCACGTGGTGCCGTCTTCCCCTATGATCGAGGTGCGGCGCGGCGTGGCTACCCGGCACAAGGCCGGGCATGACGAGAAAAGGATATATCGGCTTCAGCGGCGGCTTAGCGCGGCGCGACCGGCGAATTGGGCGACCGGGCCCAATTCCTCCTCGATGCGGATCAGCTGGTTGTACTTGGCCAACCGGTCCGAGCGCGACAACGAGCCGGTCTTGATCTGACCGCAATTGGTCGCCACCGCCAGATCGGCAATGGTCGAATCCTCGGTCTCGCCGGAGCGGTGCGACATCACCGCCGTGTAGCCCGCCTTGTGGGCCATCTCGACCGCCTCCAGCGTCTCGGACAGGCTGCCGATCTGGTTGACCTTGATCAGGATCGAATTGGTAAGGCCCTTGGCAATGCCCATGGCCAGGCGCTGCGGATTGGTCACGAACAAGTCGTCGCCGACCAGCTGGATCTTGCCGCCGAGAACATCGGTCATCAGCTTCCAGCCGTCCAGGTCGTCTTCGGCCATGCCGTCTTCGATCGACACGATGGGATAGTTGTCGACCAGCTTGGCGTAATACTTGACCATGCCCTTGGCATCGAGGGTCTTCTTCTCGCCGGCCAGGACGTACTTGCCTTCCTTGAAGAACTCCGACGAGGCGGGGTCGAGGGCCAAGGCGATCTCGTCGCCCGGCTTGTAACCGGCCTTCTCGATGGCCTTCATGATGAAGTCGAGGGCCTGCTCGGCGCTCTTCAGATTGGGGGCGAAGCCGCCCTCGTCGCCGACATTGGTGTTGTGACCCGCCTCCTTCAGCGCCTTCTTCAGCGCCTGGAAGACTTCCGAGCCCATGCGGATGGCCTCGGCCACCGACGGCGCCCCCAGGGGCATGATCATGAATTCCTGGATGTCGATGGGATTGTCGGCATGGGCCCCGCCATTGATGATGTTCATCATCGGCACCGGCAGGGTGTGGGCGAACGAGCCGCCGACATAGCGATAAAGCGGTAGCCCGGCTTCCTCGGCCGCCGCCTTGGCGGAAGCCAGCGAAACGCCGAGAATGGCGTTGGCGCCCAGCCGACCCTTGTTGGGGGTGCCGTCCAGTTCGATCATCGTGCGGTCGAGCAGCAACTGGTCTTCGGCATCCATGCCGGACAGGGCGTCGTAGATCTCGCCGTTGACCGATTCCACCGCCTGCAACACGCCCTTGCCGCCGTAGCGGTTCTTGTCGCCGTCGCGCAGCTCGACCGCCTCATGGGCACCGGTCGACGCCCCCGACGGCACCGCAGCCCGGCCGAAGGCTCCGGATTCCAGGATGACATCGACCTCGATGGTCGGGGTGCCGCGGGAATCCAGGATCTCGCGCGCGTGGATATCGGTGATCGCGGTCATCGGGCTTCTCTCCTCATCAGAAATATCAAATACGACCGGACGCCCTGCGATAGGCCCAGGACGCGGTCAAAGGGCGAGCGGTCTGCTCTTGGCGAGGCGGTCGAATGCCGCCAGCGTGGTGACGAACTCGGTCATGTCCTGCAGGCGGATCATCGTCGCGCCGTCGCTCGGCGCGTCATCGGGGCTCTCGTGGCACTCGGCGAACACCGCGGCGACGCCGATGGAGACGGCAGCCCGGGCCAACACCAGCGCGAATTCGCGCTGGCCGCCGGAACTGGTGCCCTGCCCGCCCGGCTGCTGCACCGAATGGGTGGCGTCGAACACCACCGGACAGCCGGTGCGGGCCATGATCGGCAGGCTGCGCATATCGACCACCAGGGTATTGTAGCCGAAGCTGGCGCCCCGTTCGCAGACCATCACCCGGTCATTGCCGGTGCTCTCGATCTTCTTCACCACATTGACCATGTCCCAGGGCGCCAGGAACTGGCCTTTCTTGACGTTGATCGGCCGCCCGGTGGCGCCGGCGGCCAGCAACAGATCGGTCTGACGGCACAGGAAGGCGGGGATCTGCAGGACGTCCACCACCGGCGCCAACAGAGCGCATTGGGGCGCCGCATGCACGTCGGTGAGCACCGGAATGCCCAGGCTGTCCCTGATCTCGGCGAACACCGGCAGGGCGCCGTCGAGGCCGATGCCCCGCTGGCCGCCGAGGCTGGTCCGGTTGGCCTTGTCGAACGAAGTCTTGTAGATCAGCCCGACGCCCGCTTTGCGACAGATCTCCTGCAGGGCCGACGCGGTCTCCAGCGCATGGGCCCGGCTTTCCATCTGACAGGGACCGGCGATCAGGACGAACGGCAGATCGTTGCCGACCGTCACGGAGCCGATAGAGATGCAGCGCGATTGGGTCATCAACTTAAGCCTAAACCAGTCGCGATTGCTGGACGGCGGCCTTGACGAAGGAGGTAAACAACGGATGCGGGTCGAATGGCTTCGACTTCAGCTCGGGATGGAACTGCACGCCGATGAACCACGGATGGTCGGCCCGCTCGACGATCTCCGGCAGCACCCCGTCGGGCGACAGGCCGGAGAAGATCAGGCCGGCGGCTTCCAGGCGCTCGCGATAGTCGATATTGACCTCGTAGCGATGGCGGTGCCGTTCGCTGATGATGCCGCCGCCGTAGATCTCGGCCACCTTGGTGCCCTGCACCAGCTGGCAATCATAGGCGCCGAGCCGCATGGTGCCGCCCAGATCGTCGGCGCCCGAACGGCGTACCAACTGGTTGCCGCGCAGCCACTCGGTCATCAGGCCGACCACCGGCTCGTCGCAGGGGCCGAATTCGGTGGAATTGGCCTTGGGCAGGCGCGCCAGGTTGCGGGCCGCCTCGATGACGGCCATCTGCATGCCGAAACAGATGCCGAAATAGGGGATCTTGCGCTCGCGGGCGAACTTCACCGCGGCGATCTTGCCCGACACGCCGCGCTCGCCGAAGCCGCCCGGCACCAGGATGCCGTGGACGTCCTCGAGCGCCCGGATAGCCCCCTCGGTCTCGAAGATCTGGCTGTCCAGCCAATCGAGATTGACCTTCACATTGTTGGCGATACCGCCGTGATGCAGCGCCTCGGCCAGGGACTTGTAGCTGTCGAGCAGGCTGGTGTACTTGCCGACCACGGCAATGGTCACCTCGCCCTCGGGAAAGCGGATACGCTCGGTGATCTTGCGCCACCGGCGCAGATCGGGCGGTGCCGTGTCATGCAGGCCGAAATGCTTGCAGACCTGCTCGTCGAGGCCCTCTTCGTGGTAGCTGACCGGCACCTGATAGATGGTATCGACGTCGAGCGCCGGAATCACCGCCTCTTCCCGCACATTGCAGAACAGGGCGATCTTGCGGCGTTCGCCCTGCGGAATCGGCCGGTCGGAGCGGCATAGCAGCAGATCGGGCTGGATCCCGACGCTCAACAGCTCCTTGACCGAATGTTGGGTTGGTTTGGTTTTCAGCTCGCCGGCCGACGGAATGTAGGGCAGCAAGGTCAGATGCACGAACATCGTGCGCTCGCGCCCGAGCTCGTTGGCCAGCTGGCGAATCGCCTCGAGGAACGGCAGGCTCTCGATATCGCCGACGGTGCCGCCGATCTCGCACAGGACGAAATCTTCGTCGGTGAGGTCGGAGCGGATGAACTCCTTGATGGCGTCGGTGACGTGCGGAATGACCTGGACGGTGGCGCCCAGGTAATCGCCGCGGCGCTCGCGGGCGATCACGTTGGAATAGATGCGCCCGGTGGTGATGTTGTCGGAGCGGCGCGACGGTACGCCGGTGAACCGCTCGTAATGGCCGAGGTCGAGATCGGTCTCGGCGCCGTCATCGGTGACGTAGACCTCGCCATGCTGATAGGGGCTCATGGTGCCCGGATCGACATTCAGATAGGGATCCAGCTTGCGCAGCCGAACCTTGAACCCGCGAGTCTGAAGGACCGAAGCGAGGGCCGCCGAAGCCAGGCCCTTGCCGAGGGAAGATACCACGCCGCCGGTGATGAAGATAAAGCGCGTCATGGGCCCCTACAATACACGACAGGTTAGCAGCACCCAAGCGGTGGTGCCGTCACATCCTACAAAAAATAGAGAGGCGGTCATTGCTGCCGCCTCTCGCCTGGATATTTGCCGAACTACCGGCTGATCGGCGCCGTCGGCGCCGTCGGCACTTCGGGTGCCGGAGCCGCGGGTTTGGCCGGAGCGCCGGGAGTGCTCGTGGCGGGAGTCACGTCCATGATCGAGCCGGCCTGGCCGCGCGAATTGGCGATCAGCGCCAAGCCGAGGCTGGTCACAAAAAAACCGGTCGCCAGGATGGCCGTGGTGCGGGTCAACAGATTGCCCGCGGCGCGGCTGGTCATCATTCCGCCGCCACCGCCAATGCCAAGGGCGCCGCCTTCGGAGCGCTGGAGCAGGATGACCCCGACCAGGGCGAGGGCGATGAGCAGATGAACGACCAACAGGACTTGCAGCATGGGACCACCGGCATGAGGACGCGCCGCCACCGAGAGGGCACGCGTTGCCGTCTTTTTATTCGCCCCGAGGCGCCGTGGCAAGCCGGCAATGTGAGTTGCGGCAGTTTCGTGTCAGCCTCGCCCCGAGGTGCGCCATCAGTGGCGCCGGCCTCCGCGCCGGCGGGGACAGAACCCGCGGCTCCGCGGCGGCGGCCGGCAGGGACGCCGGCCCCACTGAAAACATAGAACTTGCCTAGGGGCAGCTTTGGGCGATGGCCCAGAAGTCTTCCACCTTGAGGCTGGCGCCGCCGATCAAGCCGCCGTCGACATCGGCCAGGGCCAAGAGCTCCTTGGCGTTGGACGGCTTCATCGAGCCCCCGTAAAGGATCCGCAGGCGGTCGGCGCCGGCGGCGCCGAGCCGCTTGCCGGCCAGGGCGCGGATGGCGGCGTGCACCTCGACCACCTCGGGCGTGGTGGGGGTTCGACCGGTGCCGATGGCCCACACCGGCTCATAGGCGATCACCGTGTTGTCCGCCGTCGCCCCGGCCGGCAGCGAGCCGTCGAACTGCTCGCCCACCACCGCCAGGGTCCGCCCGGCGTCACGCTCGGCCTCGGTCTCGCCGATGCAGATGATCGCCACCAGACCGGCGGCATGGGCGGCGGTGGCCTTGGCCTGCACCTGGGCATTGGTCTCGCGGTGATCGGTGCGACGCTCGGAATGGCCGACGATGACGTGGCTGGCGCCCAGATCCTTCAGCATCGGGGCGGCGATGTCGCCAGTATGGGCGCCGCTGTTGGCGGCATGGCAGTCCTGCCCGCCCACCGCCAAGCCGCTGCCGGCGACGGCGCGGCAAAGCGCGTCGATCAGGGTGGCCGGCGGGCAGACCAGAAGATCCGCCGGCGGCGGCGCAGCCTTCAGCTTGGCAGCGATCCCTTCGGCCAGGGCCAGGCCGTCGGCCTTGAGGCCGTTCATTTTCCAGTTTCCGGCGATCAGCGGACGACGTGCCATGGTTTGTCTCCTCGCATGCTTTCAGGGCGCCGAGGGTTTAGCACAGGGTCGCGGTGTTTTCCAGACGGGGGCAACGCGCTTAGGGAACTCGCCCGGACCTTTCCGGTTGGAACTCCCGACGATTAAGAGAAGGAACCGCCAAGGCGCCAAGACGCCAAGGTATGGGAGGACAGGACCACTCGCCGAAGCCCATCCTTGATGCGCGGCACGTTAAAATTGATAAGCAATCCCAGATGATGTCCGGATAGCTTAAGGTAAGTCAGCAGTTGCGCCTCGTGAACCGGCAAAGACCGTTCGCATGCCTTGATTTCGATCACGATCAAATGATTGACCACCATGTCCATGCGAATACCAGCGTTGATACGAATGTCTCGGTAAAGGACGGGAACGGCAACCTGGCGCTGGACCGACAGGCCGCGGACACCAAGCTCGCAAGCGAGGCACTGCTCGTAGACGGATTCGAGCAAGCCGGGGCCCAGTGTGCGATGAACCATGAAGGCGCCATCAACGATTTGCCGCGCAATGAGGTCTTCTCCCGAAGACGGCTCGTCGACCTTGGCGCCTTGGCGTCTTGGCGGTTCATCTGGAGCGGGCAGTGCTGGTCTGTCGCCCGGGGGTGCCAACTGGTAACGCGCTCCGCATTCAAAGTCCGGGGCGGATACAAATATTTCCTTTTTGGCACTATACGGCAACACTCGAACCACATCAAGAGCGGACACCCTACTCCCCTATCGACGGTTAGCCGAAACGACGACAATCTCGTCGAGACAATCCAGCCAGGATCGGCAACATGAACCCATTGGCCTTCTGGTACGAGTTCGCCAGCCCCTATTCCTACCTCGCCGCCGTGCGGATCGGCCCGCTGGCGGCGGCGGCCGGGCGGTCGCTGGCGTGGCGACCGTTCCTGCTCGGCCCGATCTTCGCCGCGCAAGGGTGGAACGACTCGCCCTTCAATATCTATCCGGCCAAGGGCGCCTATATGTGGCGGGACATGGAGCGGCTATGCGATCTCCATGAGCTGCCATGGCGCCGCCCCTCGGCCTTCCCGCGCAATGGGGTCAAGGCCGCCCGCCTGGCCCTGGCCCTCGACCAGGACTCCGCCCGAGCCGATTTCTCGCAGGCGGTCTTCGCGGCGAATTTCTTCGCCGACCGGGACATCGGCGCCGCCGAGGTGCTGGCCGAAATCGTGACCGAGCTCGGGCTGCCGGCAGAACAGTTGGCGCTACGCGCCGAAAGCCTGCCGATTCGCGGCCTGCTGCGGGCCCAGACCGCGGAAGCGATACGTCTCGGCATCTTCGGGGCGCCCAGCTTCACCGTCGGCAACGAGCTGTTCTGGGGCCACGACCGCCTCGGCCACGCCTTGGCTTGGCGCCGCCGGCCCTGAGGCGGTTCGGTTTTCCGAGTTGCCCAGGCTTTGGGCGGCTTCTATGATGCGGCCTCGCGGCGTCAGACTTCCCCCGGAGTGACATGCTCGATAGCTTTCGCAAGGCCTCGCAATCCTGGTTCATCAAGATCCTCTTCGGCATGCTGATTCTCAGCTTCAGCGTGTGGGGGATCGGCGACGTGATCCGCATGCGGGCCGAGTCGACGCCGGCCATCGTGGTCGGTAGCCAGGAAATCACCGCCACCGAAGTGGCCGAGGAATTCCGCCGCGATACGGAACAATTGTCGCAGGCCTTCGGCGGCAAGCTGACCACCGAACAGGCCCGCCAACTCGGCCTGCTGCAGCGAACCATCCAGCAGATGATCAGCCAGGCCCTGCTCGACCAGGCGGCCGACCAGCTCAAGCTGGGGCTCGACGACGAGACGCTGCGCAAGATGATCGCCAACACCGCGGCCTTTCAGAACGAATTCCATGTCTTCGATAAGGCCGCCTATCAGCGGGCCCTGGTCCGCGCCGGATTGACCGAAAAGCAGTTCGTCACCCTGGAACGCCGCGACATGGCGCGCCAACAGGTGGTGCAATTGGTCGGCGGCGGGATGAAAACCCCCGCGGTGATGGCCGAGGTGCTGTTCCGCTACCGCAACGAGCAGCGCGTGGCCGAGACGGTGATGTTCCAGGCCGACAAGATGCCGGCCCCGGCGAAGGCCGACGAAGCCGCCCTGAATGGCTATTACAAGGACCATTCGGCCCAGTTCATGGCGCCCGAGATGCGCGGCATCACCGCGACGGTGATCCGTGCCGCCGACGTCGCCGGCGACATCAAGCCGTCGGATGCCGACATCGAGAAGTCGTATCAGGTCCGCCTGGCCGAATTCCAGAGCCCGGACAAGCGCAACGTCCAGCAGGTGCTGTTCGACGACAAGGCCAAGGCCCAGGCCTTCGCCGATGCGGTGGCCCAAGGCAAGGATTTCGCCGCCGCCGCCAAACAGGCCGGGCAGACCGTGCAAGAGCTGGGCTGGGTCGACCGCAAGGACGTGCCGCTGGACGAGTTGGCCAATGCCATCTTCGGCGCCACCACCACCGGGGTGATCGGGCCGGTGCAAACCATGTTGGGCTGGCATGTGGTGCGCATCACCGCGCTGGTGCCCGGCAAGACCCGCCCGTTATCCGACGTCCGCAGCCAGATCGTCCAGGACCTGGTCCGCGACGAAGCGACCAATCGCCTCTATGCGGCATCGACCCGTCTCGAGGACTCCATCGGCTCCGGCGCCGGAGTCGAGGAGGCCGCCTCGGCCCTCGGCCTGAAGCCGTTGAAAGTGTCGGCCATGGACGAACACGGCAACGGTCCCGATGGCAAACCGGCCGAAGGCGTTCCGCTGACCCCGGAATTCCTCGGCCTGGCCTTCCAGACGCCGCAGGGTTCGACCAGCGACGTAACAGGGTTCAAGGATGGCAGCGGCTACTTCGTGCTGCATGTCGACCAGGTGGCGGCACCGGCGCTGAAGCCGTTCGACCAGGTCAAGGATCAGGTGATCGCCGCCTGGACCAAGGATCAGCGCGACCAGGCCGCCCGCCATCAGGCCGAAACGGCCGCCGAACGTATGAAGAAGGGCGAATCGCTGGCCGCCGTCGCCGGATCGTTCCCGATCGTCACCACCAAGCCCTTCCGGCGGGCCGGCGGCGAAGATGCGGCGGTGCCCCCGGCCTTGGCCGCCGAGATGTTCAAGCAACCGGCAACCGGCGAGGTCGCCGTCGTCGCCGCTCAGGGCGGCACCATGCTGGCCCGGCTGAAGACGATCATCGCCGCCGATCCGGTGGCCGAGAAGGGCCTCTACGACAAGACCCGCGGCCAGCTCGACGAGGCGATGAGCAACGATCTCCTGCAGCAGTATCTGGCCTCGCTGCAGACCGACTTAGGCGTGCATGTCAACAATGCGGTGATCGACCAGCAGTTCCAGAAATGAAGACGCCGGTCGACTACGACAGCTTCCAGAGGCGCTACGCCGACGGCCAGGCCCAGGTGGTGTGGACCAAGCTGGTGGCCGATCTCGAGACTCCGGTTTCGGCCATGCTCAAGCTGGCCGAAGGCCGGCCCAACAGCTTCCTCCTGGAATCGGTCGAGGGCGGCGCCAAGCGCGGCCGCTACTCCTTTCTCGGGCTGAAGCCGGACCTTATCTGGCGCTGCCGCGGCGACAAGGCCGAGGTCAACCGCGAGGCCCGTTTCGACCCGCATGCCTTCCAGCCCTGCCCGGTGGGCGCAGCGTCCGGTGCCCTGGCTTCGCTGCGCGCCATCGTCGCCGAATCCCATATCGACCTGCCCGACGCGCTGCCGCCGATGGCGGCCGGTTTGGTGGGCTATATGGGCTACGACATGGTGCGGCTGGTGGAGCGGTTGCCCGAGGTCAATCCCGATCCGATCGGCGTTCCCGACGGCCTGTTCCTGCGCCCCACCGTGATGGCCATATTCGACAATGTGGACGATTCGGTGACGGTGGTGACCCCGGTCCGGCCGCAGCCCGGCATCAACGCCCGGGCCGCCTACAGCCAGGCCTGCGAGCGGCTGGCCGACGTCATCGCCGATTTCGAGCGGTCCCTGCCCTATGGCCGCGACACCGTGCTGGACGAAGCGCCGTTGCCGGAACCGACCGCCAATATGACGCAGGCGGAATTCCATCGGATGGTGGAACGGGCCAAGGAGTACATCCTGGCCGGCGACATCTTCCAGGTGGTGCTGTCGCAGCGCCTGACCGTGCCCTACCGCCTGCCGCCCTTCTCGCTGTACCGGGCGCTGCGCCGCACCAATCCCAGCCCGTTCCTGTTCTTTCTGGATTTCGGCGGCTTCGCCCTGGTCGGCTCCAGCCCGGAGATTCTGGTCCGCCTGCGCGACGACACGGTGACCATCCGGCCGATCGCCGGCACCCGCAAGCGCGGCGCCGACGATGCCGAGGACAAGGCGCTGGCCGCCGATCTGCTGGCCGACCCGAAGGAATTGGCCGAGCATCTGATGCTGCTCGACCTGGGGCGCAACGACGTCGGCCGGGTGGCCCAGGTGGGCACGGTGACGGTCACCGAGAAGATGGTGATCGAGCTCTATTCCCATGTCATGCATATCGTCTCGAACGTCGAGGGCAAGCTTGACCCCAAGCATGACGCCATGGACGTGCTGTTCGCCGGCTTCCCGGCCGGCACCGTGTCCGGCGCGCCGAAGGTCCGGGCCATGGAGATCATCGACGAGCTGGAGCCGGAACGGCGCGGCTTCTATGCCGGCTGCATCGGCTATTTCGCCGCCAACGGCACCCTCGACACCTGCATCGCCCTGCGCACCGCCCTGGTCAAGGACGGCCAGATGGTGGTCCAGGCCGGCGCCGGCATCGTCGCCGATTCGGTGCCGGAGTCGGAATACCAGGAATGCTGGAACAAGGCCCGCGCCCTGGTCCGTGCCGCCGAAGAAGCGGTCAAGTTCGCCGGCCGCCGCGGCGGCTGACCGCCGCCCTCTCCTTGAAAGTTCTTGTCGGCATCCCTTAATCGCTGATTACGTGCGGAAAAGGGGGACGCCATGCCGTGGATCGACGCCATCCTTGCCAGTCGGGTTACCGCCATTGTCGGCCGGGTGTTGCTGACCTTCCCGTTCTGGGCCAGCGGCATCGCCAAGCTGGTGGATTTCCCCGGCGGGGTCGCCGAGATGCGGCATTTCGGTCTCGAGCCGGCCCCGCTGTTCAATATCCTGACCCTGGTGGTCCAGCTGAGCGGCTCGGCCCTCATCATCGCCGACCGCCTGACCTGGCTTGGTGCCGGCGCGCTGGGCGTCTTCACCTTCCTGACGATCATCCTGGTGCATCATTTCTGGAGTCTGAGCGGCGAGGAAGCCGTCGTCGCCCTGCATATCGTGACCGAACATGTCGGCATGATCGGCGCGCTGGTGCTGGTCTCGGTCATGTCGGTCAACCGGAAGCGCCAAGTCTGGGCAGCGTTTCCCATCCCCCGCGAGAAGAACGGACCTCCCGCCTGACCAGGATTAAAGTCGATCCAGATACTTAATCCGACGGTTCTACACTTAAGGCCGCCCTGAGGCGGGATCGACTTTTTCAACATGAACAGCACCAAGGATCGCCTTCGGCGATCTGCGCCAAGAACACCAAGCCAATGATGCCGAACCGACGGCGTCGCGCCCAACCCGGCGCCCTCTTGGTGTCCTTGGCGAAGCTCGCCTCTGGCGAGCGCTTGGTGGTTCACCTCTTTCCCACCGCCGGATCTGCCGAATTTGCCAAAATGAGGACTGCTGCTCCGAGGTAATGGCCGGTTCGGTCAAGTTCGGCACTCACTTCTGCCGAAGGTGGCATTCCCTAGGCTGCACGCGCGATCTTGCCCATATCAACGACGAAGGGGCCAAAGCCAGGCAGTTGGAGGAACGCGACCTCGTCGCAAGCCTCAAGCCGCCGATGCACCGAGAATTCGATCCGCTGGCGGTAACCTGGGAGTGACGGGAGGCCGCCCTCGTCTTTATTTCTGCGGGAGCAGCAGGCAATTTGTACGGCGCAGGAGGGCCGGACGATGTTTCGCATCAAACATGTCACGACTTACCGTTACGCCAATCCCGTCACATTGGGACGCCACCGGCTGATGTTCCGTCCCCGTGACAGCCATGATTTGCGCCTGCTCGACACCCGGCTGTCGATCACTCCGGAGGCCAAAGAGGTGCGCTGGCTGCACGATGTATTCGGCAATTCGGTGGCCATCGTCGATTTCGATTGCCAGGCTGGCGAACTGTGTCTCGTCAGCGAGATTCTACTGGAGCAATTTTCCGGCGATTTGCCTCCGTTCGCCCTCGAAGATTTCGCGCGAACCTATCCTTTCGGTTATTCGTCCGAGGACTCGCCGGATCTCGGTCGAACCATCGAGCGCCATTACCCCGATCCGAATCACATCGTCGATTCCTGGGCAAAACAATTCGCCGTTGCCGAAGTGGCCGGGGAACCTGTCCAGACCTTGCCGCTGCTCGAACGGATGACCTTGGCGATCAAGGATGGCTTCTCCTATCGGGCAAGGGACGCCGAAGGAACGCAGAGCCCTGCCGAGACAATTGAGCTGGGAAGCGGTAGTTGCCGGGATTTTGCCCTGTTGATGATGGAGGCGGTCCGCAGCTTGGGTTTCGCTGCCCGGTTCGTTTCCGGCTATATCTATGATCCACAGGTCGACGGCCAGGCTGGCCAAATCACCGGCGGCGGCGCCACCCATGCCTGGGTCCAAGTCTATCTGCCTGGAGCCGGCTGGGTCGAATATGATCCGACCAATGGGATCGTCGGCAATAAGAACTTGATCCGGGTCGCCGTCACCCGTGATCCCCACCAAGCCGTCCCGGTGGCCGGCCAATGGACGGGCGCACCGGCCGACTATCTCGGCATGACCGTCGCGGTGAGCGTCAATTGGGAAAGCGGGTCCCCCGACAAGGCTGCCCGGCTGAACTAGCGCAGGGACGCCCGCCCATCGAATCACCCCGCCTGGCGGAAACGTCCGTAGGTCCAGTACGCGGCGCAGGCGCCTTCGGCCGAGACCATGCAGGAGCCGATCGGGTTCTCCGGGGTGCAGACCGAGCCGAACAGACGGCATTCGGCGGGACGCTTCAGGCCGCGCAGGATGGCGCCGCATTCGCAGGCCCGGTTGTCCGGCACCGATGCGGTTTCGATGGCGAAACGGCGCTCGGCATCCCAGGCGGCGAAGGGCTCCTTGATGGCCAGGGCGCTGTAGGGCACCAGGCCCAGGCCGCGCCACTCGAAGACGCGGCGCAGCTCGAACACCTCGGCCACCAGGCCTTGCGCCTTCAGATTGCCGTCGCGGGTGACCGCCCGGCTGAATTCGTTCTCGACCTCGAACCGTCCCTCGTTCAACTGGCGGACCAGCATCAGAATGGCCTGCAGCACGTCCAACGGTTCGAATCCGGCGATGACCACCGGCTTTTGGTATTCCAGGGCGAAATACTCATAGGGCCGGCTGCCGATCACCGTCGACACATGGGCCGGACCGATGAAGCCATCCAGCGGCACCTGGCCCAGTTCCCGCACCTCGGGGCTCTCCAGGATGTTGGCGATGGCCGCCGGAGTCAGCACATGGTTGCAGAACACCGAATAGTTTGACAGGCCCCAGGCCTTGGCCTGCTTGATCACCACCGCGGTGGGCGGGGTGGTGGTTTCGAAGCCGATGGCGAAGAACACCACCTGGCGGTCGGGATTGTCGCGGGCGATGGTCAGGCTGTCGGCCGCCGAATAGACCATGCGGACATCGGCCCCCGCCGCCTTCACCTTCAGCAGGCTTTGCCGGGCCGATCCGGGCACCCGCAGCAGATCGCCATAGGTGCAGAGGATCACCCCCGGTTGGCGGGCCAGCCAGATCGCGTTGTCGACCCGGCCGATGGGCAGCACGCAGACCGGACAGCCGGGGCCGTGGATCATCTGGACATTGCCCGGCAACAGGTCCTCGATGCCGTAGCGCGAGATGGCGTGGGTGTGGCCGCCGCAGAATTCCATCAGTGCATAGCGCCGCTCGGGACGAACCTCGGCGGCGATCGCCGCGGCGATGTTCCGGGCCAGTCGGCCATCGCGGAACTCGTCGATGTATTTCATGCCTGGGCCAACTCGGCGAACAGGGCCAGGGTCTTCTCGGCCTCGGCCGGATCGAGCCGGGACAGGGCGAAGCCGACATGGACGATGACGTAGTCGCCGACCGCCACACCCTCGACCAGGGCCATCGAGATCTCCTTGGTCACGCCGCCCAACTCGACCAGCGCCATGTCGTCGGCCAGCAGTTCGGTCACCAAAGCGGGCAAGGCCAGGCACATGGTTATCGTCCTTCCGCACCGGCCGGCCGCGGCCGCGCCGCCACCACTTGCCGCCGGCGCTGCTCGATCCAGTCATACCAGCCGTCGAGGCCCTGGCCGGTGGTGGCCGACACATTCAGCAGGTCGATGCCCGGATTGACCTGGCGGGCGAAACCGACCGAACGCTCCACATCGAACGACAGATAGGGCAAGAGGTCGATCTTGTTGAGGATCATCAACTCGGCGGCAGCGAACATGTCGGGGTATTTGAGCGGTTTGTCCTCGCCCTCGGTGACCGACAGGATCACCACCTTGGCCGCCTCGCCCAGGTCGAACCCGGCCGGGCAGACCAGGTTGCCGACATTCTCGACGAACAGCACGGATTCGTCGGCCAGGCCCAATTGCTCCACCGCGCGGCCGATCATCAAGGCGTCGAGGTGGCATCCCTTGCCGGTATTGACCTGCACCGCCGGCACTCCGGTGGCGCGGATGCGGTCGGCGTCGAAGCTGGTCTGCTGGTCGCCCTCGACCACCGCCACCGGATAGCGCAGCTGCAGGTCGGCGGCGGTGCGGCACAACAGGGTGGTCTTGCCCGAGCCCGGGCTGGACACCAGGTTCAGCACCAGCACGCCCTGTTCGGCGAAGCGCTTGCGGTTTTCTGCCGCCAGTGCATCGTTGTGGCCAAGAATATCGCGTTCGATCTTGACCATCCGGGCCTGGCTCAGCCCCGGCAGATGGGCCCCGGCCGCCCCCTGCCCGAAATGCAGATCGCGGGGCTTGTCGTCGCCGCCACAACCACAGACCGCGCACATCACTCGACCTCCAATTCCTTGACCCGCATTTCCTCGCCGCCGGTCACCTGCAGGCTGCCGCCACCACATTCGGGGCAGGAGTCATAGCGTTGGGCCACCCGTACCGGCTTCCCACAGTCCATGCAAAAGGCTTGGCCGGGGGTGCGGATGATCTCCAACTTGGCGCCCGCCGCCAGCGTGTCCTTCTTGATCGCCTCCAGGCAGAAGCGCAAGGATTCCGGATCGACCGTCGACAATTCGCCGATCTCCAGCCAAATGGTGAGCACCCGTTCGAACCGCTGGGCCGCCGCCTGCTCGTCGAGCAGCCGCAACACGCCTTCGGCCAACGACATCTCATGCATCGGCGAGGCTCAGCCGGTAGTCGACACAAGGGTCGAGGGCGGCGATCAGCAGCCTGGCCCGCCCTTCGGGGTCGCGCCCGGCCGGCTGCCCGAGCAGCCCATCGACCAGGGCGCCATGGGGATGAAAATTCCATTCGGTCGGCGCCAGGATCTGGTAGCGGCTCACTCGTCCCTCCCGCATTTCGACACGGTGCACCAGACGCCCGCGGGCCGCCTCCACCACGCCGAGGCCGCTGCCCTCGGCAGGGCTGCAAAACAGACCGTCATCCTGGCATAGCCTTGCGGCGATTTCCTCCATTTCCCACAGGGCGGAAGCCAGCTCCACCAGGCGCGCCGCCATCAGGGCCAGCAGGCCCGGCCCGCTTTCGGCCAGGATGGCGGCGACCAGCGGCTGCCCGGCCTGGCGGGCCAGCGGACCGGTCTGGTGCACGGCCCCCTGCCAGTCGGGGCGGATCACGAAGGCGCCGTCCGCATCCGCCGCCAGCCGCGTCGCCAGGAGAACCGGGTCGAGAGCCGGCAGGGTCGTCACCGAACTGGCCCCGAAGCCGGCCAGCCCCTGCTCGACCAGTCCGGCCAACAGGCGGGCCGTCGCGGTGTGAGCGGTTGCCAGCCAGCGCCGCCATGACGGGGGATCGACCGGGGCATCGCCGCCGAACACCGCCTGGCCGATCACTTGCCGGGCTGTCGCCAAGCGCTGCGACAATGGCGCAGCCGACGGCGCCAAGCCGCCGCCGCCGGGACACATCCAATCGCCGGCCGGATAGAGATCGCCGTGCAGCGCCGCAAGGGCGCCGCGCAAGGCCTTGAGCGCCGCCAGCGACGGTGCTTCGCCGGCCAGCATCGGCCAGTCGAGCAAGGCCCGGCTGGCATGTTCCAGCACCATCTCGCCCGCCAGCAGCATGCGGCGAGCCTGCCGCTGAACGGCGCCGGCCGATTGTCCCGCCGCCTGTTCGACCGCCTCGGCCGCTGCCACGCCCTGGGCCAAGCGGCACACCGAGAACAGGCGGGTGACCAGTCGCACCGCCTCGCCGGGCGACCGGCCGGCCAAAGCCGCGGTGGCACCAACCGGGCGTTGATTGCGGATGATGGCGGGACCGAACAGACCGTCCGCCACGCTGATCTCGATATCGAGTCGGCCTTCCGCCGGCAGGCTCATGCCACGTCGTTCGCCGTATCCGGTTCGGCGAGCACCTGGCGCAGGTAATCGAGGGCCGCCAGGGCGGCCCCCGATTCCACCGTCTCGACGGCGAACGAGCCGGATTGGATCAGGACATAGTCGCCGATGGCGACCGGTTCGGGCATCAACATCAGGCTGACCACGCGCTCGACGCCGAAACATTCGACGGTGGCGCTGTCGCCATCGATGCGCAGGATGCGGGACGGGATGGCCATGCACATGGGCTCAGGCGCTCCCGGTGGCGCGGCGGCGGGCCGGTTGGCCGAGGGCTGCCAATTCGGCGGTGACCAGGTCCAGCACCTCGTCGAGACGGGCGGCGACGGCCGGCGACAAGGCCATGTCGAGCTCGAGGGAAACCGGCTGCACACCGATCAGTACGACGCTCTTGGGGGCACCGCCGGCGAATTTGAGGGCGGCCAGGACATCCGACAGGCCGACCTGGTGGGGCGACAGCTTGGTCTTGAAGAAGGCCGGCACCTCGTCGTCGACCAGGCGCACCACGCTGGCCGGCGGCCGCCCGACCCGCACCGCGTCGACCACGATCAGATGGTCGGCGCCATTCAAGTCGGGGAGCAGTTCCATGCCGGTAGTCCCGCCATCGATCACCTCGACCGCGTCGGACAGGACGAACCGGTCCTCCAGCGCCTGGACGGCATGGACCCCGACCCCTTCATCGGACAGCAGCACATTGCCGATGCCGAGCACCACCACACGCATGCGTTTCGACCTATCGCCCTGGCGTTTTTCGTCATCCCCGCGAAGGCGGGGGTCCATTTTGCCGACTGAAAGACGGCACCGCCAATGGATTCCCGCTTTCGCGGGAATGACGACCTAAACCGCCTTTACTTGTACCACGGTCTTGTGTTCGGTGTCGGTCAGGTGCACCGCGCAGGCCAGACAGGGATCGAAGGAATGCACCGTGCGCAGCACCTCGAGCGGCCGTTCGGGGTCGGCCACCGGGGTGCCGAGCAACGCCGCCTCATAGGGGCCGATCTTGTCGTCCTCGTTGCGCGGCGCGGCGTTCCAGGTGGTCGGCACCACCGCCTGGTAATTGGCAATCTTGCCGTCCTTGATCACCGACCAATGGGACAGCACGCCGCGCGGCGCCTCGTGGAAGCCGACCCCCATGATTTCGCCCTTGGGGAAGCTGGGCTTGTTGAAGGTGGCGACGTCGCCCTTGGCCAGATTCTCCATCAGGGCCTGCCAATTGGCCTGCAGCGTTTCGTACATGACGCCGCAGCGGACGGCGCGGGCGGCATGCCGGCCGATGGTGGAATGCAGCGCGGTCAAGGGGATCTTGGTGCCGGCCAGGGCGCTGGCGGTGTCGATCACCTTGTTGAGATAGGTCAGCGTCGGCTGGTGGCCGGCGGCGGCGCCGCACAGCACGCTGGCCAAAGGGCCGACCTGGGCCGGACGCCCCTGGAAGGTCGGCGACTTGACCCAGGAGTATTTCCCGTCGTCCTGGAAGTCGGTGTAGTTCGGTGCCGTCTCGCCCTTGAAGGGGTGCAGGGCGCCGGACTCCTTGTAGTTGTACCAGGAATGCTTGACCGATTCGGCCACGCCGTCCTTGAAGAAAGGATCGTTGAAGGCCTTGATCGGCTGGTAGCTGGCCAGGTCGCCGCCCTTGATGTAGCCGCCCGGCACCATGAATTGGGTGCCCTTGCTGTCCATCGGCACGTCCGGCACCGCCAGGTAGTCGGTGATGCCCTGGCCGATGCCGGTCCAGTCGGCGTAGAAGGCGCCGATCGCCGCGACGTCCACCAGGTAGCAGTTGCGGACGAAGCTGCCGACCTTGTCGATCATCTCCTTGATCAGCATCAGGCGCTCGACGGTGAGCACCGACTGGCTGTCGGTGGCCAGGGGATTCGACACCCCGCCCACCGCCATGTTCTGGATGTGCGGCGTCTTCGAACCGAGGGTGCCGACGATCTTGTTGGCCTGGCGCTGCACGTCGAGGGCTTGCAGGTAATGGGCCACCGCCAGCAGGTTGACCTCGGGCGGCAGCTTCATCGCCGGATGGCCCCAATAGCCGTTGGTGAACACCCCCAGCTGGCCGCCGCTGATAAAGCTCTTCAGGCGGTTCTGGGTGTCGATCATCACCTGCTTGCTGTTGCCGTCCCACTGCGACAGGCTTTCCGCCAGCTGCGACGTCTTCACCGGATCGGCCTTGAGGGCCGACACCACATCGACCCAATCCAGCGCCGAGAGGTGATAGAAATGCACGATGTGGTCATGCACGGCATGCGCCGTCATGATCATGTTGCGAATGTACTGGGCGTTGACCGGCACCTCGAGCTGCAGGGCGTTCTCGACCGAGCGGACCGAGGCGATGGCGTGCACCGTGGTGCAGACCCCGCAGATTCGCTGGGTGATGGCCCAGGCATCGCGCGGGTCGCGGCCCAGCAGGATGAGCTCGACGCCACGCCACATCTGGCCCGACGACCAAGCCTTGCTGACCTTGCCGTTCTCGACCTCGACATCGATGCGCAGATGGCCTTCGATGCGGGTGATCGGGTCGATGGTGATTCTCGTCGCCACGGCAACTCTCCTCTTTACTCTTGGGTCGTCGCGGCCAGATCGGCACGCTTAACGGTGTGGAGAACGGGGCCGCCCTCGTCAGCCACCTCAAGTACCGGCAGCATCTTCACGAAGACGACATAGGCAAGCACTTCGACTGCCACGATGCCGACGCTGACCAGGATCTCGCCGATGGCCGGGAAGTAGTGCCAACCCGGGCGGTCGGTGGCCAGCAGGAACGCATCGAGGCGGTACAGGCTGCCCGCCAACAGCATGCAGACGGCGGCGATGAACAGGGTTTGCGGATTGCGCCGCCCCTTGTCCGACGACAACAGCAGGATGGGCAGGGCGAACAGCAGGTTCTCGAACAGGAACATGGTCGACAGCCCGCCGGAATCGAAGGCCAGCGCCAGCTTGCCTTCAACCGCCAAGCCGCCCCAGCGCAGCGCCAGATAGGCCACCAGCAGGCCGGAGATATACTTGGACAGCCGGGCCAGCAGATCGGCCTCGCTCGGCCGCCGATAGGCCTTGCTGACCAGGGTGGCCTCGAAGACCACCATGGCGTAGCCCATGCAAAGGGCCGAGATCAGGAACAGGGGGGGCAGCAGATGGGTCTGCCATAGCGGGTGCAGGCGGAAGCCGAACGGCACCAGCAGGGTGCCCAGGGACGACTGATGCATGGTCGGCAGCAACACGCCCAGGGCGATGAACACGTACATCACCTTGCCCAGCGCCTTGCGGCTCTTCGGCGGAGCCCATTTCTCGAGGAAGGCCGGGGTGAATTCGATCCACATCACCAGGCAGTAGAGGGTGATGCAGGCGCCCACCTCGAACATCACCGAGGTGGGATTGGCCCAGCCCGGGGTGATGATGTGCCAGGCGTTCCACCAACGGCCGATGTCGAAGATCACCGACACGCCGCCCAGGGTGTAGCCGAACATGCTGGCCAGCAAGGCGGGGCGCACCAGGGCATGGTATTCGCCCTTGTTCAGGACATAGACCAGCAGGGCCATGCCATAGCCGCCGCAGGCGAAGGCGGTGCCGATGACCAGGTCGTAGACGATCCACAGGCCGAACGGATAGCCGTTGTTGAGGTTGGTGACGGCGCCCAGGCCGAAGACGAAGCGATAAAGGATCAGGCCGGCCATCAGCACGGTGAGGATGGCGGCGGTCACCGTGGTCTTGGTGATCAGCGGCCCGCCGAGCGGAGCGATCTTCATGGCTCAGTCCTCCCCGTCGGCGCCGGGCTTGTCGGCGTCGTGCTTGGTGTTGCGGTGCGCCACGAAAAGCAGCCCGGCCAGCAGCGCAATCGGCGCCACCATGCCGGTATAGATGCCGCCCTGCAGGGTTTCCGCCTCGGCCGCGTAGGAACGCTCGCGCAGGGCCGGATAGCCCAGCTTGTCGAACGGCACCCCGGCCAGGAGCAGCATCTGGGTGCCGCCCATTTCGCTCACGCCGTAGGTGTGGGGTACGTAGCGCGCCACCGCCTTCTCATGGGTGTCGGCCGAACCGACGGTCTTGCGCGAGAAGGTGGTTGGCTGGCCCGGCGGCAAGGCGCGACGGCGGTCGGCTTCCTCCCGCAAGGCGACGACCGGGCCGAACAGGGTGGCGCCGGTCGGGCAGACCTCGGCACAGGCCGGCAGCTTGCCGTCGACCTGACGATGCTTGCACAGCTGGCATTTGACGATCTTCGGGAAGGCGGTGTCGTACTGGAATTGCGGCACGCCGAAGGGGCAGCTGGCGACGCAATAGCGGCAGCCGATGCAATCCCCCGGCTCGTAGCTGACGATGCCGGTCTCGGGATGTTTGGTCATCGCGGTGACCGGACAGACCGATACGCAGGACGGATCGACGCAATGCATGCACGACTTCTTGATGAAGGCGAAGCCGTTGCGCTCCTGGTCCTTGTGGTCGGCGGTGCCCTCGGCATAGAGCTTGATGACCGTGATGGTATGCCCCGAGATGTCGAGCGGGGTGTCCCACAAGGGCTCGGCGGTATTGAATTCGACCTGGGTGTCGTTGGCGTCGCGGCAAGCCTTCACGCAGGCCTTGCAGCCGACGCAGATGGTGGAGTCGTACAAGAGCCCGACCGCCTTCGGCGGCAGGGTCTTGTTCTCGCGGGCGGCGGCCGGGGCGGCGGCGGATGCCGCGACCGCTCCGCCGGCGGCGGCGCCCTTGAGGAAATTGCGTCTGCTCAGGGCCATGGGGTCAATCCTTCCCCGTCGACTTGTCGTCCTTGTCCTTGCCCAGGTTGCGGCCCATCACCACGCCGGCCCCGAGGGCGGCGCCGGCAATACCGGCCACCACCGCCGCCGAAGCGACGCTGACGCCTTGCCCCTGCTCTTCGACGATGCGGGGATAGGACACCGGGGGAAGGATGTATTTCGGCTCGGCCAGGGCATGGATCGGCTTGGTGAAGCCGATGCCTTGCTCGGAGCAACCGATGCAGGGATGGCCGGTCCCCACCGGCCAGCTTCCCGAGCCGACGTCGCCGAACAGGATCGACGGGCAGTTGGCGTAGGTTTCCGGGCCCTTGCAGCCCAATTTGTAGAGGCAGAAGCCTTTGCGGTGGCCCTCGTCCCCGAACTCCTGGGCGAAACGTCCGGCGTCGAAATGGGCCCGGCGTTCGCAGTTCTCGTGGATCAGGCGGCTATAGGCGAATTTCGGCCGCCCCTTCTCGTCGAGTTCGGGCAGTTTGCCGAAGGTCAGAAAATGGACCACGGTGGACAACAGGTTGTACGGGCTGGCCGGGCAACCCGGAATGGTCACCACCGGCTTGTCCTTGATGATCTCCGGCACCCCGGTCGAGCCGGTGGGGTTGGGGCCGGTCGACGGCATGCCGCCCCAGGCGGCGCAGGAGCCGATGGCGATCACCGCGGCGGCGCCGGCGGCGCATTCCTTCACCATGTCGAGCGCAGTCTGCCCGCCGATCTTGCAATAGATGCCGCCATCCTTGACCGGAATGGCGCCCTCGACGATCAGCACGTATTTGCCCTTGTTGGCCGCCATCGAGGCCTTGCGGGCGGCCTCGGCCTGGTGGCCGGCTGCGGCGAACAGGGTTTCGTGATAGTCGAGCGAGATGACGTCGAGGATCAGTGCGTCGAGGGTCGGATGGTCGGCCCGCAGCAGCGATTCGGTGCAACCGGTGCATTCCTGGAAATGCAGCCAGATCACCGGCGGCCGATGTGGCGAGGCGATCGCCTGGGCGATCTCGGCATCGGCGCCCTTGGGCAGCCCCATGGTCGCCGCCATCGCCGTACAAAATTGCATGAAGCTGCGACGCGAGAGGCCGAGCTTCGTTTCGATCGCGGTCAAGCTGTCGTCATTCATATCCCCAACCTCTCTGCCTGCGCAGCACTAAGCCCCGGCGCCGACGCCCGAAGTGCGCGGTGACAACAAATCCACGATGGAGGAACAGGACTGCGCCATCGGCGCATCAAAGAATTGGCCGTTCCGGCGATGGCGGGACCAACAACAGGCCAAGTTCGCCTTGCGAACCTCGCCGACCGCCTGTTTCTCCCGACCAGCTCCGATACGGCCAGCCAATTTGTCCTCCCCAAATGGGCTCTCTTGCTCTTGGCGTCGGTCGTTCGTTTTTTTTGAGTAAAACTGCAAGACACGGGCCAGTTGCAAGGCGTGATGCCAACTCCCGGCAGGTCAGAGGGTTAAGGCCTTGTTAGGAACAACTCTTGAACGCGGGCCGCTGCTACGGTGGAAGTTTTTCTTCCACTACTGGTCACACACTTTCCATATGGCGGGATGGGCGGGAAATTGGCTTCCGTGGGACCGGCCTTCACAGGTTCGGCGACGCCCACCCCACGACAAACCCTTGTACCTTGGTCGGATTGACTCTTTCCGGGCGCAAAGCGCTGACTCGGACTGGTTGGCGCGAATGCTTCGCTGTCTCAATGATTGAGGGCGCAACCTGGGAGCGGGGGTACAGCCCCATGAAATCAGGGCTTGAACTCTCTCAGCAGACGGAAAACCTTCTGGTAAGCTATGGATTGCACGCTCGAGGCTTTTTCCGCTCTCGCCCACGCAGGAAGAGCCGGGAAAGAGCGCAGCCGTATCGTTTCTGCACGAGAATAAAGCGCAGGATGGCCGACAATGAACGTCATCTCGTCGGACGCAGCGGATCAAAAGATCAGACAAACGGTTACAACCGCCACCAACGCAGTGGTTGCCGCCGATCAAATCAGCGCCGACCTCATGCAAGATGACGTCAGCCTGGTGATATTGTTTTGCTCACCGGCCCTTGCCTCCGATGTATTCGCCGCAGAAATCAGCAACCGCTTTCCGGGAGTCCCGGTGGTCGGCTGCACCACCGCCGGCGAGATCACCCCGCTCGGGCATCTGCACCACAGCATCACCGGGGTGAGCTTCGCGGCACCGGATTTCCAGGTTTCGGTGCGCGGCATTGCCGATGTTCGACACTTCAGCATCGCCGATGGCCGCGATCTGGTGCAAAACGCCCTGCACGACCTGGAGGCGCGGGTGCCGGAATGTCCCGTCGAGCAGGTCTTCGCCATGCTGCTGATCGATGGCCTCGATGCCTGCGAGGAAGCGGTGGTCAGCGCCATTCACCGCGAACTCGGCCCGATCCCGTTGTTCGGCGGCTCGGCCGGCGACGAGCTGTCGTTCAGCACCACCAAGGTTCTATGGAGCGAGACCTACCGCCCCCATTCGGCAGCGCTGGTCCTGGTGGCGACGACGCACCCTTTCAGGGTGTTCAAGACCGAACAATTCGCCAGTTCCGGAGAAAAGATGGTGGTCACCGCGGCCGACCCGGTGCGGCGCATCGTCACCGAAATCAACGCGGAACCGGCGGCGGAAGAATATGCGCGCATGCTGGGCCTCAGGATCGACCGCCTGACCCCGATGATCTTCGCCTCGTACCCGGCGGTCGTCCGCGTCGGCAACATGCCCTATGTGCGCTCCATCCAGAAGGTCAACCCCGACGGCAGCCTGACCTTCTTCTGCGCCATCGACGAAGGGATCGTCCTGACCATCGCCAAGGGGATGGACATCGAAAAGGATCTGCACCGCCTTTTTGATGAACTCCGGCAGGAAATGGAGCAACCCACACTGATCATCGGTTGCGACTGCATTCTACGCAGCCTGGAACTGGATGAGAAAGAGATCGGAAAACGCGTCTCCGACTTGATGCGCGACAATAATGTCGTCGGCTTCAATACCTATGGTGAACCACTGCTGTCCGGTTAAAACGCGAATAGATTCAATTGGTTAGTTATTTGCGAAGTATCGGGTTTGTATTCGTTGATGGTAAGCGCTTGTTTCATATCGATTTTCTCGAAGAGGGTGACAGAAAAAATCTGTAGCAATGTG
>CAIOJO010000189.1 GCA_903858635.1 uncultured Telmatospirillum sp.
GCAGAGCGGCGTCAAATCCGCGCTCGAGCTGATTGCGGCAGAGGCCGCCGCTCTGCGGCGGTGGCGGGCGGGGACGCCCACCCCACTAAGGGTCTTTGCTGTCGGCGATAACAACCAAGGCAACACGGACCAACGCGGATGCCGCTGCGCGGCGCACGGACGAATCGGACAATGGAAAGTTAATCTTCCGTGTTCGTCCGTGGATGTCCGGGTCCGTCCGTGTTGCTAAGCCGTCCCGCCAAGTGCAGTCGACGCCGCCTCACACGACATCCGCCCATTTCTTGGCATAACCGCGCGGCGTGTAGACCCATTGGCGGCCGCCCCGGGTGACGGCGCGGGTCTCGCTGTTGCCGATCAGCACGACGGTCAGCATGTCGACCGCCGCCGGGTCGAGCTCCGCCAGCGTGGTGATCGCCAGTGTCTCGCCGGTCCGCCCGAGATTGCGGGCCAGGATCACCGGGGTGGTGCCGGGCCGCTGCCCGATCAGGATGTCGCGGGCGGCCGGCAGCTGGCTGCGCCGCCGCTGCGACAGCGGATTGTACAGCGCCACGACGAAGTCGCCGTCGGCGGCGCCCCGCAGCCGCCGTTCGATGACCGGCCAGGGGGTCAGCAGGTCGGACAGCGAGATGGCGCAAAAATCGTGGTTGATCATCGCGCCGGCCCGTGCCGCCGCCGCCTGCAAGGCCGAGATGCCAGGCAGGACCGCGGTCTCGATGCGGTTCCAGGCGGGCCGGTCCTCGCGGTCAAGCAGCTCGAAGACCAGCGTCGCCAGTCCGTAGATGCCGGCATCGCCGGAGCATACCAGGGCCACCGCGCGGCCTTCGGCGGCCAGGTCGAGGGCCTGGCGGGCCCGCGCTTCTTCGGCCCCCATGGCCCCGTCGTGACGAATCTTGCCGGCGGTGGCGTCGCCCAACAGGTCGAGATAGGGCGCATAGCCCACCAGATCGCTGGCCGCGGCGATGGCCCGGCTGGCTTCCGGCGTGCGCCAGGCGGCGTCCCCCGGGCCGATGCCGATGACGAACAGGCGGCCGCGCGGCCGGCCGACCATGGCCGGGTCGATGGCCCGTGGGGCGCGGGCGACGGCGCAGGTGGCGCGGGCCGATTTGGCTTTGGGCAGCAGCAATTCGGCGGCCGGACCGGCGGCGGCCAGCGCCGCTCCTTCCGCCACGCCGTGACAGCCGGTTTCGCGGAACACCGCATCCGAGGGAGTGGCCAGCCGCGGTGCCTCGGCTTCCAGTTCGGCCGGGGTGAAGAAGCGGGCGGGAACCGCCAACATGGCGGCCAGGGCATGGACGGCGGCCTCGTCGGCCTTGAGGTCAAGGGAGGCGACGCAGGCCACCGCGCCTTCGGCCAGGCCGGCCTCGGCCAGGCTGGCGCGGGCCAGTTCGATCAACTCGGCGGCCCCTACCCCGCGCTCGCAGCCCACTCCGAGGGCCAGCACCGGCGGGTGCAGGATCAATTCGTCGTCGCCGTCGACCGCATGATCGGTCACCCGGATCCCCAGCCGGCCGTCCTCGCCCAGACCGGCGACCTGGCCCAGCCAGGCGGCGTCGCCGGCTTCGACCTCGAGGCGGACCGGCTCGCCGGCCAGCAGGGCGGCAGCCACCGGCCGCACCGCGTCCATGTCGGCCACCCGCCAGCCGTCCGGCGGTTCGTCCAGGGCGACGCCAAGCGCCACATCGCCGGCGGTGGTGATGGCGGCCCGCCCGGCAAGCCGCTCGGCGATCCGCGCCGCCAGGCGGTTGGCGCCATGATGGCCGCCCAGCAGGGGAACCACCGCGGCGCCGTCGGCGCTGACGGCGATCACCGGCGGCTCGGCGGTCTTGTCGGCCAGCAGGGGGGCGAGGGCGCGGATCAGGATACCGGCGGCGCAGACGCCGACGATCGGCACGCCTTGGCGGAACAGGTTCCGCAGATGGGCGCCGGTGTCGGCGAAGGCAACCGCGGCGTCGGGCAGGTCGCGGCCGTGCAGTTCGGCCCCGGGCAAGGCGGCGACGATGCGGCGCGCGGTGGCGGCGCCGGCGGCACTCACGGCGATGACGGCGATCAGCTCCACGCTTGTCCTCTCTTATGCACCAGGATGATGGCGAAATAGGGTGTTCCCTGGTCGTCCACCGCGTCCATCCGGCAGACGCGCTGCCCCGGCTGCCCGGCCCGCTCGATGCAGATCGCCTGCCCGGCCAGGCCGAGCCGTTCGAGGACGCGGCGAACCTTGGGCAGGTGCCGCCCCAGCTTGATGATGGCGGCGGCCTCGGCCCCGGCCAGCAGGCGTTCGATATCGGCCTCGGGCCGCGGGGCGGGGATCACCACCAGTGCGTCGTCGCGGGTGGTCAGGGGATGGCCGGCCACCGCCGCGGCGGCGGTCAGCGACGAGACCCCGGGCACCACCTCGACCGCGAAGCGGGGCGCCAGGCGGGCGAACAGATAGATGAACGAGCCGTAGAAGAACGGGTCGCCTTCGCACAGCACGGCGACGTCCCGCCCCGCTTGCAGATGCAAGGCGATGGCCGCGGCGCCGGCATCGTAGGCCGCGTCGGCGCGCTGGGCCGGGTCGAAGCGCATGCGCAAGGGGATTTCCTCGGCGACGGCGCCCAGATGCGGCGCCGCGATGCTCCGGGCCAGGCTGTCGCCCTGCTCCGGCGCCGGATAGGCGATGATGGCGATGCGGCCCAGCAAACCCGCCGCCTTCAGGGTCAGCAAGCTGGGATCGCCAGGCCCGACGCCGATGCCGTAAAGGGTGCCGGTCTGCGCCTTGGTCACTGTCTCGGTCACCGCTTCAGCCCCACATACTGGGTGACCGGCATCAGTGGATGCCAGGTGTGGAAGCGGCCGGTGGGGGCCAGCCGTGCGACGGCGATGCGGACCAACTCGCCGCCCATGCGTTGGCGCCAGGCCAGCAGCGCTGCTTCGGCCTCGGCGGTGACACCGTTGGCGACCAGCCGCCCGCCCGGCTTGACCGCCCGCCAACAGGCCTCCAGCAGGCCCGGGCGCGATACCCCGCCGCCGACGAAGACGGCATCGGGGGTGTTGCCGATCTCGCCCAGCACCTCCGGCGCCTCGCCGGCCAGCACCGGGACGGTCGGCACGCCGAGGCGGGCGGCGTTGCGGGCGATCATGTCGCAGCGCGCCCCGTCGCGCTCGATGGCCACCGGCAGGCCGCCGGCCCGGGCCCATTCGATGGCGATCGAGCCGCAGCCGGAACCGATATCCCACAACAAGGCGCCCGGCCACGGGGCAAGGGCGGCCAGGGTGGCGGCCCGCAATTCGCGTTTGGTCAATTGGCCATCGTGCAGATAGGCCTCGTCGGGCAAGCCCGGCACGCTGGCCAGGACCGGCCGCTCGCCGTCGCTCCTGAGCTCGATGCCGATGGTATTGAGATCGTCCACCCGAGGATTCGGCCAGCTGCCGGCCGGTGCCGTGCCGCGGCGCTCGGCGCTGCCGCCCAGATGCTCCAGCACGGTGATCTGGCTGGGACCGAAGCCATGGTCGTTCAGCAGCGCCGCCACCTGGGCGGGCGAGCCGCCGTCCTCGGCCAGGACCAGCAGGCGCCGACCGGGATGAAAATGCAGGGCCAGGCTTTCCAGCGGCCGCCCGTGGATCGACAGGCAGACGGTATCCTGCAGCGCCCAGCCGAGGCGGGCCGCGGCCAGGCTGAAGGCGCCCGGATGCGGCACCACGGCGACCTGGTCGGCGGGGAAGCGGCGGGTCAGGGTGGCGCCGACGCCGAACCACATGGGGTCGCCACTGGCCAGCACACAGACCCGGCGGCCGCGCAAGGCGTCCAGACGCTCCAGATTGTCGGCGAAGGGGGCGGTCCAGGCCAGCCGTTCCGCCGTCTTGTGCGGAACCAGGGCCAGATGCCGGTCGCCGCCGGCCAGCACCTCGGCCTGGGCGACCAGGACGCGGCCGGCCGGTGACAGGCCGTCCCAGCCGTCCTCGCTGATTCCCACCACCGAAAGCCAGGGCGCCGTCATCTCTCCTATTCTCCCGCCAGGGCGTTGACCGCCGCCGCCGCCATGGCGCTGCCGCCGCGCCGGCCGCGCAGGCAGATATGCGGCAGAAGGGCGGCGATCAGGGCCTCCTTGGATTCGGCGGCACCGACGAAACCGACCGGGAAGCCGAGGATCAGGGCCGGACGGGGGGCACCGCCGGCGATCTCGGCGAAGAGCTGAAAGAGCGCGGTCGGCGCGTTGCCGATGGCGACCACGGCGCCTTCCAGATGGTCGCGCCACAGGGTCACCGCGGCGGCGCTGCGGGTGGTGCCAAGTCGTTCGCTCAAGCCCGCCGTTCGCGGATCGTCGAGGAAGCACAGCACCGGATTGGCCGCCGGCAGCCGCGCCCGGATGATGCCATGGGCGACCATCTGGGCATCGACCAGGATCGGCTTGCCGGCCGCCAGGGCGGCGCTGCCGGCCTCGGCGGCGCCGGGGCTGAAGGCCAGGTCGGCGGCGATTTCCGGCATGCCGCAGGCCTGGATGACGCGCAATGCGACCGCCTCCATCTCGCCGGCAAAGCGCGACAGGTCGGTTTCGGCCCGGATGATGGCGAAGGAGCGCGCATAGATGGCGGCCGGATCCTGCAGATAGACCGCATCGACGGCCGGACGGTGGCCGGTGACGCCGAGAATCCAGCCCTCCTCGCCCTCGACGGCGGCCCGCTCGGCCGGCGTCAAGGCGGGATCGCCGGCAAACAGCGGGCCGAGCCGGCCGGCCTGGTCGCGGGTGGCGAAATGACGGCACAAGGCGGTCACCTGGGCGGCGTCCTTGACTGTACTGGGGACCGCACCGACCACCGGCCCGAGCAGCGACGGATAGACCTCGGCCAGGATGATGGTTCCGTCCGCCGGCCGCGCCAGCGGCGCCAGGCCGGTTTCGAAGGGCCAGACCCGCAACCGGCGCTCCAGCCAGGGATGCTGGCGCAGCTCCAGCAGACGCGGAATGCCGAGCAGCGTCTGGCTGCCGACGCTGCCCGCCCCCCACAGCTTCCACACCGGCTGTACGCCCCGGACCCGGCGCTCGCACAGACGGAACTCGGGGAATAGGCCGCCGGCGGCCGGTTTGGTGGGGCTCAGCAGGGGGTCGTGGACGGTCGCCGGACAGCCCCAGAAGGGTTGCGGGCCGCCGGCGATCTGGCCGTTGAGGCGGGCCGCCAGACCGAACCGGTCATTGGCATTGTCGGGCCCGTCGGCGGCCAGCGCCGCCAGCCGGCGCCACAAACCGAGCCAGGTCGGGTGCCGCTCGTCGAGGCGGGCGGCGAAACCCTGCGGGTAGCCGAAATTGAAGTCGCAGCCGAGCAGCGTGGTGGCTCCCCGCGCCGACAGGTCGGACAGCAGATCGGCCAATTGTTCCATGGCGGCGGCCCGGGTCGGCGGATTGGCCAGCGGCTGCTCGATCAGCCGGTTGCCGACCCGCTCGTGGACGGCGATCCAGATGCTGTCCGCACCTTGTCGCGGGGTTGCCGCGGCGGACCAGTCGACCATGATATAGGCATCGAATAGGGCCATGCGGGCGAGCGCCTTCGTTACGATCCGTGCCCGTGCCCGTGCCCGTGCCCCTTCCCATGATCGTGATCGTGATCGTGATCGTGGGGATGGGGGTGGCCGTGGTCGGCGTCGGTGCCGATGCCGCGCACATGGTGGTGATGGCCGGTCTGTACCATGCCGACCTCGGCCTCGTGGCCCAGGGCCTGTTCCCGGTACTTGCACAATTGGCAATTCATCGCCGCGTCGCCCTCGGTCAACTGGCGCAGGCGGTCGAGAAAGGTGTCGATGACCAGCGGATGGTCGTTCAGATAGTCGGCCTTGAGGAATTCCACCGCCGGGAAGCGCGCCGCCGCCTGATCGGTCCATTGGTAGATCCGCTTCACCAGGATGCCGGTGAAGAGGAAATAGGGAAACACCACGATGCGGCCGAAACCCAGGCGCACGGCACGGTCCAAGGCGGCATCGACGAACGGCTGGGTGACCCCCGAATAGGCCGTCTCGGCCCAGCCGAACCCCATCCCTTCCCACAGCATGCGGGCGACTTTGGCGATGTTGGAATTGGCGTCGGGGTCGTTGGTGCCGCGGCCGACCACCAGCAGCAGGCTGTCGGCCTTGCCCATGGTCCGCGGCGAGGTGGCCAGCGCCGCCTCGATCCGCTCGGCCGAGGCGCGCAACAGCTTCAGGTCGATCCCCAGCTCACGGCCGAAATTCACCTCCAACCGGGGGTTGTCTGCGGCGAAGCTGTTGACCTCCCACGGCAGGTCGTTCTTCACATGGCCGGCGGCGAACAGCATGCCGGGCAGGGCCAGGATGCGCCGGGCGCCCTTTGCCTTGAGGTCATCCAAGGCGTCGCGGATGGTCGGCCGGGCGAATTCCAGGAAGCCGCTGGCCAGCGGCCGCTCGGGCAGGCGGTGGCGCAACTGGGCGGCCAGGCCGTTGAACTCGGTGATGGCATCGCTGTCGCGGCTGCCATGGCCGCAGAGCATGACGGCCGTTGCTTCCTTCATACGCCTGGTCCTTGCCTCTGGGCGGTGGATGTTGTCCGCCTGGTCGCTGCCTCCGGGCGGGGGTGGGCACTATAAGGCGAAGCCGGTGCGGTTGTCTTCCTGCCTTTCTTCCGGCCGGGCTGTCCCATGCTTCTCGCCGGTTGACGGCGTGACGCGGGGTGGCCATCCTCGCAGCATGCTGCCCTTTTATGCCAGAGGGGGGCCGGTCGATCCCCTATTGATCCTGCTGGCCGCCCTGATCCTCGACGCCATTCTGGGCGATCCTCCGCTGCTGTGGCGTGCCCTGCCGCATCCGGTGGCGCTGATCGGCCGGCTGGTGGGAGCGCTCGATAAGAAGCTCAATCGTGATTGGCGCAGTCGACGCGACCGCCAGATCCGTGGCGCCCTGTTCGCCGGCGGGATGACCCTGGTTGCGGTCGGACTGGGCTGGGGGGTGACCGAACTGCGCCGCCAATGGTCGTTCGGCTGGGTGCTCGAGGCGCTGCTGGTATGGACCCTGATCGCCCAGCAAAGCCTTTACCTGCATGTCCGCGCCGTCGCCCGCGGGCTCGACCGCACCGGCCTGGCTGGCGGACGGCAGGCGGTGGCCAAGATCGTCGGACGCGATCCCGACAGCCTCGACGATTACGGCGTGGCGCGCGCCGCCATCGAGTCCTGCGCCGAGAATTTCGCCGACGGGGTGGTGGCCCCGGTGTTCTGGTATCTGCTGTTCGGGTTTCCCGGTCTGCTGGCGTACAAGACGGTCAACACGATGGACAGCATGGTGGGCTATCGCGATGCCCATTACCGCGACTTCGGCATGGTGGCGGCGCGGCTCGACGATGCGATGAACCTGTTGCCGGCCCGCTTGGCCGCCTTTCTGCTGACCGTTGCCGCCTTGTTCGTGCCGCGCGGTCGGCCGTTGGCCGCCTGGCGCGTCATGTGGCGGGATCACCGGCATCACGCCTCGCCCAATTCCGGTTGGCCGGAAGCGGCCATGGCCGGCGGCCTCGGATTGGCCCTGGCCGGGCCGCGGCGCTATGCCGGCCATGCGGTCGAGGAAAAATGGATCGGCGACGGGCGGGCCCGCGCCACCGTCCCCGATATCAGGAAGTCGCTGCTGATGCTGGCGGTCGGCTGCCTGTTGAACGGCGGCCTGGTCATCCTGCTGATCCTTGCCCAGGGATGACCCGAAGTTTCCATATTGGCAACATGAGAAACCAGTGCTAGGCTGAGCCCCGTTATTGATCGTCGAGGGGTGTTTGGCAATGGATGGCGGGCGGTGGCGGCAGCTGGCAACCGTGGCCGGCGTTTCCTTTTTGGCGAATATCGGCGCGGCGGCGGCAGAACAAGGATCGATCCAGATGGATGTCGAGCAGATGAAGCAGCTTTTCGGAAGCGAGCCGGGTTGGACGGCGGTCGGCGGCGCGGCCGGCGATGTCCTGCGGGCCCGGATCGCCGAATCCAGTCTGGCCCTTGGGCGCATCACGGCGCTGCAGGCGCGGCGCCTGCCTTTCTATCAGACCTTCCAACTGTACCGGGCCGATCTCGCCACCGTCCCGGCAAGCCAGCTGCATGCGTTGGCGCGTGGCGACGAGATGTTCTTGCTCGACGGCACGGCGGCGCCGCTGCAGGCGGTCAACCGGCTCGAGGCGCTGCGGCTGGATGCGGCCACGGTGATCGATTACCTGGGCTTCTTCCTGGACTACGCCCCCGGCCGGGGGGAAGGCTTCCGGCTGGTCGGCATGATCGACGAGGTCCCATTCGACGGCCAAGCCACCGCCGAGGATCACCGCAAGGTGGCGGGTTTGCTGCAGCCGCTGCGGGTGACCGGGGAAACCGCCGAGCTGTTCCGCCTGGAAGGCACCGTGCTGTTCCGCCAAGCCCTGTTCGCCACCAGCTTCGTGGTGCGACGCGACGGCGAGGTCAACACCATGGGCGAGCAGCTCCTGCTCGACGATGTGCCGGCCGAAGCCCGGCCACCGGTCTGGTGAGGGGGCGACCATGGACGGCGACCGCCAAGACATTCCCGGGGCGAATCTCGACCCCGCTCGCACCAAGCTCATGGCCTTCAAGCTCCGGATGGCCGAGCTGCGCCCCGCGGCGCCCGACCGCGCGCCGCAATCCCTGTCGACCTCGGAGGCAGTGCCGCCGACGCTGCGCCCGGTCATCGACGTCATGGGCGCGACCGAGACCGGCCGGCAGGTGCTGGACAGCCTGCGGGCCGAAGGCGTGCAGATCCGCCAGAGCGATGCCGCCCTCGATGCGATGGCCCCGGCCGGCCTGAGGCTGATGGCGCTCTACGATCCCGATCGCAAGCAGATCACCTTGCGGGAAACCGGGGTCGACGCCGAATCCGCCGCCTCGCTGCTGGTGCATGAGGGCCGCCACGCCTTGCAGGATGCCCAAGGGGCGCTGGACTTCCAGAAGGAGCCGTGGCGCCTGACCGCCGGCGGCTTCATGGATGCGGTGCGCGGGGCCGAGGCCGATGCCCATGCGGTGCAGGCCCAGTTCGCCTATGAGCGCCGGCAATCCGGCCATCCCGAGGCTTGGCGGTTCATGGAGCGTTTCAACCGGCCGACCGTCGAAGGCTTCGATCGCGCCGCCGCCCGCGATTCCGCCCAGGCCCTATCGGGCGAGGCGCGGGCGGCCGCCTTCGATGCTTTCCTCGGCGATGCCGCCCAGACCCGCACCTATGTGCAGATGAATTTTCGCCAATGGGTTGCCAGCTTGGCCGAGGCCCCGAGCGCCCAGGCGGTGGGATCCCGCGGCTATGACCCGGCCGTCCTGGGGCAAGGCGGTGGCCGGTTGCTCGACCCATCCGACGCCCGGCATTGCTTCGACGCCGAGACCGACGCCAAGCTTACCGGGGCGGCCCGACAGCTGGTCACCCTGCTGCGCGCCACCGCCCAGGAGCGGGCTCGGCTGCTCGACCGAGACGAGGTCAAACAGGCGCTGCAGACCTTCCAGCTCAACCGCGGACAGGTCGAACAGATGGCCCGTCCCGACCCTGGACGCCAAGCGTTGCTCGCCCGGTCGATGCAACGCGAGGGTCGCTAGCGATGGAGCTTGGTGGAGCGGGCATCCCGGGAGTGCGAAGAATTACTTTTCAGTGGGGCCGGCGTCCTCGCCGGCCGCGCCGCGGAGCGGCGGAAATGCCCGCTTCCGGCTCCGCCGAAACGCCGGCAAGATGCCGGCGCCACTGAATTCTTTGCCACGCCGCAGTGCGGCGTCAGGTCGATCCAAGCCTGCAGATCGAGTGCGAGCCAAATGCAGCAGAAACCGCCGCTTCGCGGCGGTGACGGGCGGGGACGCCCGTCCCACTGAAAAAGGTTAGCCGATCACTTCGACTCGTAGCGCAGGCCGATCTTCATGCAGACCTGGTACTGGTTGACCCCGCCGTCGACGATGCGCCCCCTGATCTGCGTCACCTCGAACCAATCGAGATTCCTGAGCGTCTTGGCCGCCACTCCGATGCCGTGTTGGACGGCATCCTCGATGCTGGTCTTCGATGTGCCGACGATCTCACTGATGCTGTAAACCGGATCGCTCATCTTCGATCTCCATCGACCGTTGCAGGGAATATTCCTGCCTCGTCCAGCATGGGCCCGCAGGGCGAATTTTGACAGGCGGTTCGACCGGTTGATAAGGTTCGACTCGCGCCGCGCCGAGGATGACCATGGCCAACAGCACCGGAAGTCTCACCGCGCCGTTCACCGCCAGCGGCCGCGCCGCTGTGGTTCCGGCGCCGCCTTGGCTGGCCGGCGATTGGACCGTCAGGCCGGGGCCGGTTCTTCCTCCGGCGGATCCAGCGAGCACTCGGCGTCCCTGATCACACGGATATTTTCCCGCCGATCGGCGCGGTGCGGCGGACGATCCGCCAAGCTGGACCACAAGGCCGGGGGACGCCAGGTTGCGACCCAGCCCGGCAGCTCCGATCCGGGCATCGGCCGGGCGATGCCGTAGCCCTGCGCCAGTTCGCAGCCCAGCTGCAGCAGCCGTTCGCCATGGGCGATGGTTTCGACTCCCTCGGCGATCACGCCACGTCCGAAGGCCTTGGCCAAGCGAATCACCCCTTCGACGATGGCGAGGTCTTCCGGGTCTTCCAGGATGTCGCGCACAAAGCTTCGATCGATTTTGAGCAGCTCGGCCGGAAGACGCTTGAGATAGGTCAGCGACGAATAGCCGGTGCCGAAGTCGTCGAGAGCAAAACGCACCCCGATCGCCCGGCAGCCGCGCATGATCGCGGAAACCAGCGCCATGTCTCGCAGCGCACTGGTTTCGAGGATCTCCAGCTCCAGGTAACGGGGCTCGACCGTCGGGTGGGCGGTGAGCAAGTCGCAGAGCTGGGCCACGAAGTCGCGCCGCTGCAGCTGGCGGGCCCCGACATTCACGCTCACTGTCAGGTCGAGCCCGGCGGCGCGCCATTCGGCAAGCTGCGCCAAGGCGGCATCGATCACCCAGTCGCCCAACTCGCCGCTGATCGCGTGGTCTTCGATGGTCGGCAGGAAGGCGGCCGGCGGCAACAGTCCGCGTTCGGGGTGCTGCCAGCGGATCAGGGCTTCGGCGCCGATGACCGCTCCCGTCTTCATATTGACCTTGGGCTGGTAATACAGCACGAATTCGCGCCGATCGAGGGCGTGTCTGATCCCCTCGACGCTCTCACGCTCGGTCCGCACGGCCGCATCCTGGGCGACATCGAACAGATGCCAGCGGTTCTTGCCCTTCTGCTTGGCTTGATACATGGCCTGATCGGCATGGCGCAACAGCAGGTCGGCATCCGCCCCATCCTGTGGATAAAGCGTCACGCCGATGCTGGTGGAAACCAGCAGGAGCTGTTGTCGGACCGGCGTCGGCGCAGCGGCGACATCCAACAGGCGGGCCAGGACCGGTTCGCAGTCCTGTAGCCCTTCCAAATCGACCAGCACGGCCACGAACTCATCTCCGCCGACGCGGGCCAAGGTATCGCCTTCGCGCAATGACGCATTCATCCGCTTGGCCACCGAGAGCAGCAGTTCGTCGCCGGTATCATGGCCGTACTGGTCGTTCACCGCCTTGAACCCGTCCAGGTCGAGATAGGCCACGGCCAGCGACCGGCCCCGCCGCTGGGTCTGGGCGATGGCTTGCTGCAGGCGGTCGGCCAGCAAGACCCGATTGGGCAGGCCGGTCAACGCGTCGAAATGGGCGATATGCTCGAGTTGCCGGCTCTTTTCCCGCAGCTCGCCTTCGACTTCCTGCCGGCGGGCGATCTCTTGCGACAGGATGAGGTTGCGGTCCTGCAGCTCGTAGCGGCGCCGGTCGCTCTCGGCGAAATCGGCCTTCAGCTTGGCATTGCGGCGCCGCAGCCGCCAGAACATGAAGGCGGCGACCAGGATGATCGGCGGAAAAGCGCTGGCCGCATAAAGGAACAGCCGCGAGGTGATGTGTCCGTAGGCCGCCGATTCGGTGAGGACGGTCATCAGGGACAGCTCGGCCCCCGGGATCGGTGTGCGTACCGCCAACAGCGGACCGTAATCCGAGGTGGCGCCGACGCCGATCACGGTATTGGCCGGGGCGTCGGTCAGTGCCGCGGCGACGGCTTCCGGCAATGGCGTCTGTCCAGGCCCAGCCGGCAATTGCCGGCCGCTGCGCGTCATCAGCGACTCGAAATAACGCCCCGTCTGGTCCGACGACAGAAGATAATGCGAAAGCGGGGTGGCGTCGGCCACGGCGATCACCGAACCGCTGAACACCCCTTTGTGGAAGACCGGTGCCGAGGCTACCAGCTGCCGGCGATCAAGATCGATGGTGGCGGTCGGTCCGGCGGCCGCGCCGACCGGCGTCGGGATCGGTTCCGCGCCGTCCTGAACGGTATCGGCCAGGGGGTCGCCGTACGGATCGACCAACGTCACCCGGTTGTAGATCATCTCGCCACGCACGGTGATCTGCGCCATCTTGCGGCGGAACAGTTCGGCGATGGTCTCCAGATTGGCACTGAGGCCGTAGCGCAGCGACATGCCCAGCGCTTTGTTGATGAGATAGTTCGCCACCTCGCGCGATTCGGCCAGGTCGGCGACATTGTTGCGACGCTCAAGGATGAAATCGCCCACCGCTGCCGCTCGGCGGGTGCTGTCGGCGACCAGGCGGGCATCGGCTTCCGCTCTCAGCTGCGCTTCGGAATGGAAGCCGATCCACAATAGTCCCGCGGCGTAGATGCTGAAGACGATGATGCCGACTAGTGGCCAACCATATTTGATTCGGGTTTCCATGACCTTTTCCCGCGGGCGCTCAGCTCCGTTTGGGGAAAAAATCCGGGAAGTACGTGCGGATCCCGGGGTAATACTTGCTGACGAGGGCGTCGTAGGTACCGTCCGCCTTGATCTTGCGCAGGTACTCATCGAAGGCGTCGCGCAACTGGGGACCCGACTTGCGGAACGCGGCGGCCAGCGCCTGGTCTTCTGAAATCGGACCGAGAACCTTGATTTTTCCTGCCCATTTCTGCAGGTCGAGCATCGCGTCCGGCACGTCAAGCAGGGTGAGATCGGCATCGCCCTTGAGCAGGGCCGGCACCATCTCGTTGAGGTTGGTGTTCTTGGTGTAGGCGCGCAGATCGATTCCCTTGTCCTTTAGGCCGTAATTGGCCGGATCGAGGCAGGTCCGCTCCATCACCAGCAGGCTTTTCTTGCCGATCATCGCCTTCGTTTCCGCAATATCCTGGGCGAGGGAAGCCGAGCCTTTGATCGGCGTCTGCGGCGAGTCCGCCCGGGCCACCAGCCACACCGTGGAGGGGAAGGTCGGCTTGGAATAGAGGATCGCCTTTTCGCGCCAGGGCAGCACGGTAAAGCCGGTCGCGATGATGTCGCCGCGGACCGGATACTCGCCCTCCATCGTTACCTCGTTGCCGTGACGGACGACTTCCTTACCGAGTAGGTCGTGCATGACCGCGTAAAAGTCGGTCAAGACCAGCGTGTATTTGACGCCGAGATGCTTGGCGAAGCCCTGCACCAGTTCGACGTCGAAGCCGTCGCCGGTGCCGGTCACGAAATTCGCGTAGAGGATGCCAAGATGCCGGAGCTCACCGCGGCTGCGAACATCGTCGAGATCGTCCGCCTGTGCCGGTCCGGGCAGAGAAAGCAGAAGAGCCGCCGCAAGACACAGAATCCGCTTTCGAAATGCCATGATTCCCCCCCTTGTGCCGAGCCCCACCAATCTCGGCACATCGTGGTTCCCACTCGAGCGAGCGAGCCCACGTCTATGAAGGTCGAAAATTGTAAATGAGATTTGACAGCAAATGGCCAGGGGCCAATTCTTTGGTCTAACGGCGTTGGTATAAGGGGAATTGGCGGCCGCCAATATCAGCGGTTGGGCTGCTTTTCGGCGCCTAACTTTCGCCTCGCGCTACCGCCAGCAGGCCGTCCATATCGAGATGGGCTTCGAGGTGTTGGGCCAGGCGGTCGAGCACGGCATCGACCAGCGGCGCGAAGGCGATGCCCTCGCCGCGGCCGGGCCGCAGCAGATTTAGGAAGGCGCGGCGAAAGCCGTCGGCGGCGAACAGACCGTGCAGGTAGCAGCCCATGACCCGGCCATCGGCCGAGCAGGCGCCGTCGTCTTGCCCGGCCAGAGTGAGAAACGGCCGCGCCGTATCGGGACCGGTGGTGCGGCCCATATGCATTTCGTAGCCGTGCAGCGATTGCCCCAGGCCGAAGCCCGCCACCTCGCGCAGGGTCTTCTCGCCGGCCATCACCGTGTCCACCTCCAGCAGGCCGAGGCCCGGCGTTGCACCGGGCGGTCCTTCGACTCCCGTCGGGTCGGCGACCCGGCGCCCCAGCATCTGGTAGCCGGCGCACAGCCCGAGGACGCGGCCGCCACGCCGCAGATGGGCCGCCAGATCGATGTCCCAGCCCTGGGCGCGGAAGAAGTCGAGATCGGCGATCGTCGCCTTCGACCCCGGCAACACCACCAGATCGGCATCGCCCGGCAGCGGTTCTCCCGGCATGACGAATTGCAGGCTGACATCCGTTTCGGCGGCCAGCGGGTCGAAATCGTCGAAATTGGCGATGCGCGACAGGCGGGGCACGGCGATGCGGATGGCGCCCTGCATTCTCGGATCGCCGCGGCCAAGGCTGGCGGCGTCCTCGGCCGGCAGCCGGGATGCTTCGGCGAACCAGGGCAGCAGGCCGAACGAGGGCCAGCCGGTGCGGAGGGCGATCAGGTCAAGTGCCGGCGCGAACAGGCTCGGGTCGCCGCGGAACTTGTTGACGACGAAGCCCTTGATCCGGTCGCGTTCGGCGACCGGAAGCAGGGCATGGGTGCCCACCAGCTGGGCGATGACGCCGCCACGATCGATATCGCCAACCAGCAGGACGGGAAGATCGGCCGCTTCGGCGAACCCCATATTGGCGATGTCGGCGGCCCGCAGGTTCACTTCGGCGGCGCTGCCGGCGCCCTCGACCAGCACCAGGTCGCGGCCGCGCCCGATCTCGGCGAAGCTGTCCAGCACGGCGGGCAACAATTGGTGCTTGAGCTGGCGGTAGTCGCGGGCCGTCGCCTGGGCGAAGACGCGCCCCTGCACCACCACCTGCGCCCCGGTTTCGCTCTCGGGCTTCAACAGCACCGGGTTCATGTGACGGCTGGGGGCCAGACCGCAGGCCAGGGCCTGCAGGGCCTGGGCCCGCCCGATCTCGCCGCCGTCGGCGGTCACCGCGGCGTTGTTCGACATGTTCTGCGGTTTGAACGGGGCGACCGCCAGGCCGCGGCGGCGAAAGGCGCGGCACAGCCCGGCCACCAGCAGGGACTTGCCGACATCCGAGCCGGTGCCCTGCAGCATCAGCGCCGCTGGATGCCGCGATCCTGGTGGCGGGTTAGCGCGCAAGGATATCCCTGAGCCGGTCGGCCTGGGGATTGCTCGCCACGTTGTCGAGCACGATGGCCCGCGACGACAGGTTCTGCCCGTAATAGGCGGCGTTCCACGATTCGCGTGGCGCCACCGCGGTGCCTTCCAGCGACAGCCCGCCGTAGAGGCCGACCCCGGACAGGGCGAAGGCATAGACATCGGCGCCGAGATTGCTGGTGCTGGAGGCCCCGACCCCGGCGCCGACGATAATCACGGTGACGCCGGCATCGGCACCGAACTTGAACTGGTTGTTCAAGATGGCGCTGAGTCCGTGGTCGCTCATGATGAGGAACAGCATGGCGGTGTTCTCGAGACCGAATTGCAGGCCGAAGCTGCCGCCTTCGATGGTGAAGAAGGCCGGGTAGCCCCAAGCGCCGTCCGGCCGCCGCGCCAGCAGCACGCCGTTGCCGTACTGGGCGCCGAGGAAGAAGCCCCCCTTGTAGAGGGAGGGAACGATCAGCACCGCCTTGGCCTGCTGCAGCTTGGGCTGAAAGCTTTGCTGGAAGTTGCTGTCGGTCTTCATCCGCTCGACGGTGGCCTGCGCCGAGTTGACGGTCTGCTGCTGGTCGACTTGGGCGAGGGCCGGCGCCGCCTGCACCAGGCACAGCAGGAAGCCGGCAAGAACGAGCATGGGCCAATTCCTGGTCATCAGAATTCCACTCCTGGCTGGGCCTTCACGCCGTCGCGGAAAGGATGCTTCAGCATGGTCATTTCGGTTACCAGATCGGCGGCGGCGATCATCGGCTCCAGCGCATTGCGGCCGGTCACCACCACATGCTGGTGGGCCGGCCTCGCCGCAATGGCGGCGAGCACCGGCTCCATGGGCAGATAGCCATAACGGAGCACGATGTTCAACTCGTCGAGAATGACCATGCCGAAAGCCGGATCGGCCAGCATGACTTGGGCTTCGGTCCAGGCCCGTTCGGCAGCGGCGATGTCGCGGGCCCGGTCCTGGGTTTCCCAGGTGAACCCCTCGCCCATCGCCTTGAACGTGACCAGTTCGTCGAACGAGGACAGGACGCGCCGCTCGGCGGTGTCCCAGGCGCCCTTGATGAACTGGATGACGCCGACCCGGATGCCGTGGCCGACGCAGCGGAGCGCCATGCCGAAGGCGGCCGAGGACTTGCCCTTGCCGGCCCCGGTATGGACGATCAGCAGCCCTCGGCTGGCCGTCTTCTTGGCCATGATTTTCTGCCGCGCCGCCTTCTTCTTGACCATCTTCTCGTGATGGCGCGTCGCGGGATCCTCGTCGGCGGCGGCAGAGGGGGCGGCGGATGGCGGGGCGTCTTTCGGCGGTTCGGCGGTCATGTCTTTCCCTTTGGCAGGCTTTTCAGCAGGTTCGGCACATCGTTGCGCCGCGGGCGCCACAGCCCGCGCTCGAGGGCCTCGGCAAAGCGCGCCGCCATCTCGCGCAAGGCGGCGGGATTGGCCTCCTGGAGAAATTCGCGAACCTCGTCGTCCACCAGATAGGCCTCGAACAAGGCGTCGAAATGATGGTCGCGCACGGCGTCGGTGGTGGCGGCGAAGGCGAACAGATAGTCGACCGTCGCAGCCATTTCGAAGGCGCCCTTGTAGCCGTGGCGCATCACCCCCTGCAGCCATTTGGGATTGGCCGCGCGGCCCCGGACGACGCGGGCGATCTCCTCCTCCAGGGTGCGGATGCGCGGGCTTTCGGGCCGCGAATGGTCGGGGTGGTAGACCACCGGGGCGTTGCCCGACAGGGCCCGCACCGCCGCCGCCATGCCGCCCTCGAACTGGTAATAGTCGTCCGAGTCGAGCAGATCATGCTCGCGATTGTCCTGGTTCTGGATCACCGCTTCGGTGCGTTTGAGGCGGGTCTCGAACAGGCCGTGCTCGGCGGCGCCGCTGGCGCCCGCACCGTAGGCATAGCCGCCCCAGGCGACATAGGCGCGGCCCAGATCGGCCGCGCTCGACCAGCCGCGCTCGTCGATCAGCGCCTGCAGTCCGGCCCCATAGGCGCCCGGCATGGAACCGAAGACGCGGAAGCCGGCGCGCCGGCGGGCCTCGGTCGCGTCCTGGCCGGCTTCCACCAGCAGCCGCGTCTCGGCCGCCAGATTGGCCGCCGCCGGGTTGTCCGCCTCGCTCTCGTCGAGCGCCGCGACGGCGCGGGCCGCCGAATCGAACAGATCGATGAGGGCCGGGAAGGCATCGCGGAAGAAGCCGGAAACGCGCAGCGTGACATCGACCCGCGGCCGGTCGAGCAGCGTCAGCGGCAGGATCTCGAATCCGGTGACACGGCGCGACGCCGCATCCCATACCGGCCGCACCCCCATCAGGGCCAGGGCCTGGGCGATATCGTCGCCGCCGGTGCGCATGTTGCTGGTGCCCCAGGCGGTGACGGCGATGGCCCGCGGCCACGCCCCATGCTCCTGCAGATGGCGCTCGACCAGCAGCCCGGCCGATTTCCAGCCCAGCGTCCACGCCGCCGGGGTCGGCACCGTGCGGCTGTCGACCGAATAGAAGTTGCGGCCGGTGGGGAGCACGTCGGGCCGCCCGCGGCTCGGCGCCCCGGACGGGCCCGGCGGTACGAAGCGGCCGGCCAGGCCCTTCAGCAGGCCGGCCAGCTCGGCCGCTCCCGAAGCCGCCACCGCCGGCCGCAGAACCGCCTCGACCCAGCCCAGCACCGCCTGGCTGCGGCGCCATTCCGGAGCGGCGGCGCGGCTGCCATCGACCACGGCGCGGGCCAGGCCCTCCAGCCGTTCGACGGTGTCGCCGGCAGTCCGCCACGGTTCCGCCGCCGTCAGCGCCGCCGGCAGCGGGCCCAACCAGGGATCGCCCAGGGTGCAGTCCAGCGGGTCGAAACCCAAGGCCAGGTCGTCGGCCAGGGCGCGCAGCAGCGAGGCCTGCTCGGGCAGGGCGCCGCGCGGCGCCCGGGCCAGGGCCACCAGCAGGTCGGCCAGCTGGTCGCCTTCCGGCGAGCGGCCGAACACATGCAGCCCGTCGCGGATCTGCAGTTCCTTCAACTCGCACAAATGGTTGTCGAGCTTCTTCAGGGCCTGCTCGGGCGTTTCCTCAGCTCCGATGCCGCAGTCCTCGTCGAGGCCGGTCACCCGGGTCAGGGCGACGATTTCCTCCTTCAGCACCTTGAGGCGACGCGGATCGACCGCCGCCGCCTCGTAATATTCGTCCACCAGCTGTTCCAGGCGGCGCAGCGGGCCGTAGCTCTCGGCCCGGGTCAGGGGCGGGGTCAGATGGTCGACGATCACCGCCTGGGCCCGCCGCTTGGCCTGGGTGCCCTCGCCGGGGTCGTTGACGATGAACGGATAGAGATGCGGCATCGGGCCGAGGGCCGCCTCGGGCAGGCATTCGGCTGACAGGGCGAGGGACTTTCCCGGCAGCCATTCCAGGTTGCCGTGCTTGCCCATATGGACCACGGCCTGGGCCCGGAAGCCGTCGCGCAGCCAGGCGTAGAAGGCCAGGTAGCCGTGCGGCGGCACCAGGTCGGGGTCGTGATAGGTGGCCGCCGGATCGATGTTGTAGCCGCGCGCCGGCTGCACGCCGACCACCACATTGCCGAAGCGCAGGGCGCCGATCACGAAGTCGCCGCAAGTCAGCTCGCCCTTGACGAAATGTGGATCCGTCTCGGGCGAACCCCAGCGCGCCGTCACCTTGTCGCGGAGCGCCCGGGGCAGCGCATGGAAGAAGGCGTAATAGTCAGGCAACGACAAGGTTTCACGCACTTCGCGCCGCCGGCGGGCGCCCAGGTCGTTGGTCGGCCCGGACAGCAGCAGCGCCATCAGCGCCGCCCCGTCGGCCGGCCGGTCGACCAGCCGATATCCGGCTTCGGCCAAGGCGTCCAGCACCACCACGGTGGCGGCCGGGGTGTCGAGGCCGACCCCATTGCCGAGACGGCCGTCCTTATTCGGGTAGTTGGCCAGCACCAGGGCGATACGGCGCTCGGCCGCCGGGCTGCGCCGCAACCGGCTCCAGGCGGCGGCCAGTTCGGCCATGAAGGCGATGCGGTCGGCTACCGGCACGGCGGTGACGATGTCGCATTCGGTGGCCAAGTCGCGCCGCACGGCGCCCTTGAACGACACGGCCCGGCCGATGATCCGTCCGTCGACCTCGGGCAGGGCGACATTCATGGCGATGTCCTTGGCCGACAGGCCCTGGCTGCCGGCCCGCCACTCCGCTTCGCTGCCGCCGGCGAAGATCAGCTGCAGCACCGGGCAATCGGCCGCGGCGAACGGGCCGTCCTGCGGCCGACCGGGGGTAGCGACGGCAAAGCCGGTGGCATTGAGGACGATGTCGGGCGGATTGGTCTCCAGCAGTTCGGCGACGGTGGCGGCGCTGACCGGGTCTTTCAGGCTGGAGACGAACAGCGGCAGCACATCGAGGCCGGCCTCGCCGAGGGCTGCCACCAGGGCATCGACGGCGGCGGTGTGGCCCGACTGGACCACCGCCCGATACACCACCAGGCAGGCCAGCGGCGCTCCCGGCCGCCAGGCGGCGCGCAATCCGGTCAGGTCGGTGCCGGGCGGATAGAGGCCGGCCGCCGGCAGGGGCGCCGGTTCGCGCCACGCCTCGGCCCGGCCGAGCAGGCTGGCGGCGTAGCGCAGCAGTTGTTCGGCATTGCCGCGGCCGCCGTGGACCAGGTATTGCCACAGGCGGTGGCTGGCGGCGGGGTCGAGGCTGCTCCAGCCGGCCAGTTCGGCGTCGGGCTGATCGTCGCCGGGCAGGAAGGCGACCGGGATGCCGGCGGCGCGGCAGGCCTGGGCGATCTGTTCGACGCCATAGGGCCAATAACCGCGCCCGCCCAGCAACCGCACGATGACCAGGCGGGCATGGCGGATCACCTGCTCGACATAGAGATCGACCGACAGATGGTGGCCGAGGCGCATCAAATTGGCCAGGCGCAAGGTGAAGCCGGGCACCGCCGGTTTGGCCTCGGCCAGGCAGGTCAGCTCGGTATCGGCGGCCGACAGCAACACCACCTCGCCCGGCGTCTGGCCGAGATCGACGGCCTCGGAGCCGTCGGAAATACTGCCGGGTGTTGCCGCAAGAAGATGCATGGTTCCTCAAAAATACTAAGATCGATCTTTAGCTATTACCACGGAGTCACGGAGAACACGGAGGGATGATGTCTTTCTGTAGGTGGCAGACCTCTGGCTTATTGGTGTCGCCGTGATCTCCGTGTCTCCGTGGTGAATCTATTCCTGCCTGATCGCCAAACCGATGGCTGTGCGATCCAGTCCCTTGAGGCCGATCACCACCAGTTCACCGGTGCGCGCTTCGTCCGGCCGCCATGGTCGGTCGTAATAGCCGGCGATGCGGCCGCCGACCGCCTGGATCACATGGCGCATCTCCTTGCCGGATACCGCCAGGAAGCCCTTCAGGCGCAGGATGTCGTGGGCGACGATGATGTCCTTGAGGCGGGCCGCGACGCGTTGCGGATCGGCCACCGGGCCGAGGGCGACGGCAAAGCTCTCGAAGTCGTCGTGGTCGTGGTCGGTCTCGGTGTCGTGGTGGGTGGGGCGCCCCGCCAGATCGTCCTCGGCGGCCGCGCCAAGGCCCAGCAGGACGCGGATATCGGCCTCGCCATGGCGGGTGCTGACCAGCTTGACGCCGGGGCGGAGCGCCGCCCGCAGCTGCGCCTCGACGGCGGCCAGGGCCGGACCGTCCAACAGATCGGCCTTGTTGAGCAGGACCATGTCGGCACAGGCCAGCTGGTCGTCGAACACCTCTTCCAGCGGATTGTCGTGGTCGGGCCGCGCCATCTGTTCCGGGGTCGAGGCGAAGCGGCCATCCCTGACCGCGGCCCCGTCGACCACGGCGATCACCCCGTCGACCGTCACCTTGGAGCGGATCTCCGGCCAGTCGAAGGCCTTGACCAGGGGCTTCGGCAGGGCCAGGCCCGAGGTCTCGATGACGATGTGGTCGGGCGGTTGGGCCCGGCCCAGCAGCTTCTCCATCACCGGCAGGAATTCGTCGGCGACGGTGCAGCACAGGCAGCCATTGGCCAGCTCGATGATGTCGTCGGCGGCGCAGCCGGCCACGCCGCAGGCTTCCTCCAGCAGGCTGCCGTCGATCCCCACATCGCCGAATTCGTTGACGATCAAGGCGATGCGGCGGCCTTCCGAACGGCTCAGCAGGTGGCGCACCAGGGTCGTCTTGCCGGCGCCGAGGAAACCGGTGATGACGGTGGCGGGGATCTTGGCGAAGGCTTTCATGACGGGTCCTTGAGCAGCAGGGGAAGGCCGGCGGCCACCAGGACGACGCGCTGGCAGCAGCCGGCGACCCTCTGGTTGAGCCGGCCGGCATGGTCGCGGAAGGCGCGGGCCAGGGCATTGTCGGGGACGATGCCGAAGCCGACCTCGTTGGCGACGAACACCACCGGCCCGGCCAGGCCGGGCAGCGCATCGATCAGCCGGTCGATCTCGGCATCGACGGCGCGTTCGGCCAGCAGCAGATTGCTCAGCCACAGGGTCAGGCAGTCGACCAGCAACGGTCGATCCGGCCGCGCCTGGGTGCCGAGCTGGCCGCATAGGTCGAGCGGCGCCTCGACGGTCTCCCAACCGGCGCCGCGCCGCGCCTGGTGGTGGCGGATGCGCTCGGCCATCTCGTCGTCGCCGGCCTCGGCGGTGGCCAGGTAAAGCCGGCGCGGATGGTCTTGCAGCAGGCGTTCGGCATAGGCGCTCTTGCCCGAGCGCGCCCCTCCCAGGACCAGAGTCAATGGGGCCAGGGGCGGCGGCGAAAAATGCGGACTGGGCATGGCGTGAGCGATCCTCCCTCCGAGGATGGTCCGGTTGCCGTTCGCGAAGAGGTCTCCTGGCTTCGGAGTCGTCGGCCGTGGCGCCTTCCCGATTCCCAAGGGAACCAGTGGCAATCTGCCGCGGCCTCATCCTTCACAGTTGCGGGGGCAGCGCCGGCAAGATCCACCTCGGATCCCCGGACTTCCCTGTTTCGGAACGGGTCGAGGACCCTAGCATTGTTGGGCCGCCCGGCTCAAGCGGCGACCCTGCGGGGCAGGGCTCCGAACTCAGGTTAACGAGGTTTACGGCTTGCGCTGGGCGTGATTCTCTGAATCGCCCAGATTCGGAGAACCCTGATGCCCCTGACGGCGATGTTTCTTGGCGAGAAATCGCGCCTGCGTGCCCTGCTCGA
>CAIOJO010000190.1 GCA_903858635.1 uncultured Telmatospirillum sp.
ACCACCCTCGGCACCGTCAGGCTGGCCAAATGCCCCCGAAGCCGGGGGCGAAAGGAAAACCGCGCCCGCCAGGGCCTGTCTCTGGTCGGGGCTACGCCCCTCCCGACGACAGGCCCTGGCGGGCAACCTTACCGGCAATCATAATCGTCGCTGGACCGGCAATCCTAATTGTCGCCGGGCAATCGACGCCGACACGGTCGTTATGGTTCGGGGGCGTGGTCCCGCCACCCTACGGCAGTTGGTGATCGAGGGACGCAGGGTCTATATCGACGATCCCACCGAAGACAGCGACACCGCCGCCGCCGCCTTGTTCTTCACAGAGCACGGCTGTGGTGTCGTCGTCAGCTTCCTGCATGGCTGGCGCCGCCTGCACGTGGTCGACGACACAACCGCCGAGCCGCCCGCAACCCCGGCAGCGTCGGGTTTGGAAATGCCCGACTGGTTGGCCGCGAGGATCCGTGGCGAGGTGGCGATTTCACAGCGGTCGAGATATCGGCACCGTTACCAGGCCGTTGACCCGGCCACCTTCGGGCTGACTGAGCTGCCGAAGGGCGTCGTCGTCCTCAGGTCGCCCCACGCATCGGGTAAGACACAGCGGATGGGACGGCCGGCGGCGGAACTGGCGAGAAAACAAAAGCTCCGATTCACTGCGCTGTGTCACCGGGTTTCGCTGACAAAGGAACTCGCCAATCGGCTTGGCTGTGTGGATTATCAAGACACCGCGACGACCGCGCGTCTGTACGCGGATGGGCTGGCTTGCTGCGTCAACTCTATCGTGAAACAGCACTCTCTATTCTGCAGGAGTACGCAGGTGCTCTTTATTGATGAGGTGTCGCAGGTTATCCAGCACGTCTGTGATGGGTCGGTGGCAGAGGCTGAACGGTTTATGGTCTTCAACACGCTGGTGGCGATGGTCAAGAACGCCCAGACAGTCATTGTTGCAGACGCAGACGCCTGTGATCTGGTGGTTGATTTCCTCGAATATGCCAGGCCTAACGAACAGTTCTCAATTATCGAGGGGAAGTCCGACCATAGCCACTTAAAGGTGACGTGGGATTATGGACGGGCTGCCGTTGTCGACGCCATGAGCGACATCTTGCAACGTCTTGCTGGTGGTGAGCACGCTATTGTTGCTGTCGACTCCGTGAAGAAGGCGCACGCTCTTCAAACGCTCATTCGGAATGAGCTTCCGACAAAGCGCACCCTAGTAATCGACCGTGACACCAAGAATGACCCGGAACAGCGGGCGTTCCTGGCCGATCCGAATGCAGAGTGCACAAAATATGACTGCATTATTCATACGCCCGCCATTTCGTCGGGTGTGTCGATTGAGACAGCGCACTTTGATTTTGGTTATGGCCTGTTCTTCGGTGCAATTTCCCCGACCGACGCCCTGCAAATGCTTCGTCGCGTTCGGACGCTACGGAATTGGCACGTCGCGTTCGACCAAAACAACACGAAGCTGCTGGACCGGGCCGAAATCCTCCTCGGTGGTTGGTCTGAGGCGGCCGATGGTGCCGTGCCTACGACATTCGACGGCTGGAGGGCTCGCATTCGCGCCCGCGAGTCCATGCTCAGGAACCGTTTTGCTGGGGCACTGGTGATGCTGCTGGGTGATCTGGGGTATCGGGTCGACCAGCAGGCGCCCGATGTTGACGGAGACGAGGAAGCCGTCAAGCTCGCCCGCACCGAGGCTGCCGCCCAGATGATTGCTGACATCTTGCGGGCGCGGATCTTGACCGATACCGAGGCGGCCCGGCTGAAGGAACGGCCAGACCTCCAATACCCCGACCAAATGGCAATGCGGCGCTGGGTGATCTGCAACACGCTGGCAATCGCTGCCGACGATCTGCGGTTGTTGGATGTCAAATTCTGGGACGGTGGGCGTGGGGTCCATAACTTGGCCAGGTATGAGGCGGCGGCCGGCTGGGAGTGGGCTCAGAGCGCCGAGCCCATCACCGAGCATCTGTCCCAACGGCGGTTCTTACAGGCGCGGCGGGCCGCTTATCAACAGCTCCTGGGGGCGCTGCCGATTGACCTGAGGACGGGTGCAGGGGAACTGACCGCCGAGGATGCCCAAACCGTTCTGCAGGCTGCCAGGCGGTCGCCCCGGCTGATGGCGGCGCTGGGGATGACGCCGCTCTCTGTGCTGTCGAAGACGGCGCCGGCCGACGCGGTGAAGTTTACCAATGGCATCCTGCGCAAGATGGGGCTCGACACCAGGTCGACGCAGGGTCGGCGGGGTGGTCGCGGAATTGTCCGCTCCTACAGCCTTGAGCCCGACACGTTGAAGCGGGTGCGGGGCCATGCGGCGCTGCGGGCGGCGAAGGTTCTGGAGAGGCACACGGAGTTCTGGACGTGCTCGATCGAGGACGTGTTGGCCGGGACCGCCGACCCCGCCACCAAGACTGGTGGATTTGTGGTCGAAGATACCCGATTGGGCACCCCCCTGGCTGATGGGTGGAGGCGGCTTTTGCGGCCCAGGTGTCACAGATTGGCTCCTTCTGTTATACAGCAGAGGGGTGGAAGTGTGACGTTTGAGAGCCGTTCGCAGCCGCCCCAGTGGTCCAGGATTGGTCCAGTGAAGCGCCTCCTTCCGAGGGCGATTTCCACCGGTCAACCGGGTTGGTTTCGGATGGTCCCACCGCTGATCCTGCCAACCGTCAGGCCGGGCATGTGCCCGAAGCCCGAGAGGCGATCGGGGCAGCATCTGCGGTCGGGATTTCCGCCACCAGGCCACCCCGGCACCCTGCGCCTGGTCGGTGCCTATCAGTAGCTCAAAATGTCGTCGGTCAGCGGGGCGCCGGGTCTGGGGCTCGCCGGCAACCGGCATCCTGAGAAAGAGAGACCCCGGCCGCGCTGTCACGTGGCCGGGGTCAGGTTGCCGCCCCAGTCTCGCAACAAAACCGGACGGACCGACGCGACCCGGAGGGGATCGGCGTCTGGTGAATAATGACCCAGGGTGCCCCGCTGGTCAATGAGACAGCACCAAGCATCGTGCTAGTACTAGCAGAATATACAGGCATACATAATCATTCTATGTATTGAAGTTGTGCCCGTCTTCAGGCATCATGCTGTTAGATGTGTCTGTATAGGTGGTTTTTCATGTCTCGACTATCTCAGCGAAGGCCAGTAACTGCCTACATGATCCCGGCAGACCTGGAGCGCCTGGCACTGCTGGCTGCCAGCGAGGGATTGACTCAATCCGCCTGGCTCGGCCGGCAGGTGTCCGAGACGTGGACCGCGCTGTGGGGCGACCGGACCCCGAGAGAGCTTCAGGAACAATTGAGCCGGTTGGACCGGGTCCGTACCGCAGGCGGCACCATTCGGAGGCTACCGACATGACCAAGTTCTACGCCGAGATCGACCTGAACCAAGCCGGCGTCGTGCGCCACGCCGATGCCCCCGGCGCCGAGGGACTGTGGGGTGACAACCACACCCTTGAACGGCGGCTTCATCACCACATAGCCACGCTGCCGAACGTGGAAACGGCCGAGGCCGTCGCCCTGCTGCTGAACAGTCTGCCGGACCTCCGATCCGGCACCGCCAACCCCACCACCTGGGAGAACTGCCGCATCGCGTCGAACGTGATGTTCGATCCGCTACTGAGTGCCGGCGAGTCCCCGGTCGACCACAGCATCCAGATCGTCCCACGAGACCACGGGAGCTACGCCCTCAATGTGAGGGTCAAGCGCCGAACCGGCCGTATCGTCACGCTCGTCTGGGCCGCGGTCGGCCACGGTGACGCCAGCGACGCCCGCGAACACGCGGAGCTGATTGCGAGCTTGCCTGTGGTCGTGCCCCGGTTGCTGGCCGAGATGACCGCTGCCGTTCACTTCATGACCACGATCGACGGGACGAGCCTGGTGGTGGACGCCGCCGACCGCACGATCGTCGACAGCCGCAAGTGGAAGATCAAAGATGGTCACCTGGTCGACCGACAGGGCAACCGGCTCGCCGACGCGATCCTCGCTCTCGATGGTGTCCGCCACGTCGCCCATGTCGACCCCGACCCCGACCACCTCGGCGACATCGACTACCGGCGATGCAGACTGACCGCCCGCGACCAGCGACAGATGCACGCGCTGGACCTACCTCCGTCGATCTTCACCAAGCTCCAGACCCTGGCCAAGAAGCAGGGCATCACGGTCGGCGACGTGGTCACCAATCTGGTGCAGGCAGGTGCGCCGTGACCCGCGAAGCATGGCTCAGGCTGCTGGCCAGCGAAGTCCGCGAGCTGATCGACCGGGGCACCGTCAAAGGCTCGCTGGCGGGACTCAAGGAGTACTTGGGCGAACGGCGCGGTTACGTCACGGCGGACGAGGTCCGCGCTGTCGTCGCGCTCGTGCCCGGTGCGGAAAGGATTTTCCAATGACCACGCCCTATGAAGCCATCAGCCAGATGATCGCCGATGGCGAGACCAAGCCTATCGACCTGGTCGCCCACCTGACCGCCGTCTGCGGCAGGCCCGTCAGCCAGGCGGAGATCAACGCCGTGATGAAGACCCCAGTGCGCGGCAAGGCCAAGGGCCAATGCCAAACCGCCTTGCTGTTGATGCCTGCCTCCGCATTCGTCGGTCCTCCATCTGGCAAGGACGTTGTTCGTGCCCAGGCGCTGCGCGTCGACGGAAGGACACGGCGATGAACGCCTACCCCAGACCGCCGAACGGGCTGGAAGCATTCGCGGCCATCGTCGAACGAGCAGTCGTGGCCGAGCCCGGCTATCTCGATGCGAGCCCATACCCCCCGCAAGTGAGGCGCCTCTTCGCCGTCGCCAGTCCCCCCGCCGTTGAGGCTGAGGCCGAGGGGTTCGACCCGGCCGAGGTCGAGACCTGGGAGGACATCGCCCGTCAGAGCAAGAAGTTGTTCACCAAGCTGGAGCGATTGAGCATCGACACGAGCCATGTCTCGGACAGCCTGCAAATCATCAAGACCCAGGCGGCGCTCCTCGAACGGCTCCTCGGGATTGGTGAGAAGGCCTCGGAGATCAGGGAGATTGCCGAGTTCCGCCGGATCGTCTTGAACGCCCTGGCCGACGTGATGACCGCCGACCAGAGAAACGACTTCATGGCCCAACTGGAGAAGTTCTGATGAGAACCGTCGAAGCGATGATCCACCCCTCGGGCAAGACCACGCTGGTGAGGTGCCCCTACTGTCGGGTGCTGCATAGCCACGGGCGTGGTGACGGTCCCGTCACGGCCCACTGCACTGGCGGCGGTCCTCACTACCACTTGGTCGAAGGCAAGCAGCTCACCTGGGCACAGTTCGACAAGCTACCGCAGCGGTCACGCAGACCCTGAACGCTGACAAGTCGGTGTCGCAGTGCCTATGGACCAGCCCAGTCACCTTATCCGTGGCGAGTGACGGCATTGGCTTGGGAGCGGACGGTCGGGATGAAGGTCTCGATCACCTCTGATGGGCCACAACCAGACATTCCCAGTGGTCATGCATTTGATCGCAACGAGCGACGCGTATAGCATTTGAGCGCGGTGTCGCTAGGGAAGCAAATTCATGAATGACGATGGGCAGCAATATGCAAAGCCCCTTCTGCGAATTAAATGGAAGCAAAGAGCGTTCCTCGTTTGGGTCGTTGCCGGAATTGCTGCATTGTGGCGCCTGCTCGACATGACAATCAATGCTGACGTATTCCGCGTCTTATCGATAGGTTATGCAGCCACCTCCCTAATCTCTGGGGCGTGGGTTATTTATAGCTGTCGCTGTCCACGATGTAAGATGTCTTTCTTTTACGGTCGCTTCTTAGGACTTCGTGGAGTCAATTTTGCTGCGCAGCGTTGTTGGAATTGTGGCCTACGATTGTCGCAGAAGAACCCTGCGCGCTAATCCAATCCAGGCTTTGATCAACATCTTGGCGAGCAGGTCCGCATTGGCTCATGTGGAGTCTAATAAGATGTCTATCCGAATAAACATAAATGATGATGGGAGCGTCAATAGCGTCGCTCAGTGCATAGATGTTGTTGTTATAAAAAGAATGGCTCTGGGAACTGCTTTCTGCATGTTAGCCGCCTTTACTGGTATTCTGGAACACTGCTGTCCGGTTAACTGAAGGAACAAAGCTCTGAAAGCCACGGATTGCGCGGGTTTCCGGCCGAAAATGGTCGGTGTCGACTTGAACTGGTTGTGGGCGCAGTCTCGCAGATTTTCCTGCGGAG
>CAIOJO010000191.1 GCA_903858635.1 uncultured Telmatospirillum sp.
CGCCCCAGCCCCGCCCAGCCGCCGAAGTCTACCGCCAGCACAACTGCATAGCCGGCAAGGCTACGCGCACCAGCGAGCCCCTGACGGGATAGGAGAGGCCACCACCCTGTTTGGGCCATGCGCAGTCTGAGCCAAGCAAAGCCCCCCGCACCACCGAGATTCTAGCCACAGGCTAGATTCCAGAGGCACCTATAGACTTTCTACGCAGATTTTTCGCTGGCGGTTTTGCTTCACGATTCGGACGTGCCAGTCAAAATTTTTCACAACAGTAGAATCGCCCGGTATCCATCTATACCGCAACTACCAACATTCCACGGCGCAACTGTCGCGCATCGCCAAACAATTTGCCATATGCGGTCGCATTGCGGCTCTTGACAAGAAATGTCTTGACAAGCTGGTAACACTTCTGTATGATGAGCCCAGACTGGATTTTTGGGCTTTCGAGCCCCCGCCCAGCCACACCCCCTACACACTGGACACCCCGTCATGGTCACGACCGCCCAGGTCGCGCACCGGCTTGCGCCCGCCATGGGCGGTCGTGACCGGACAGCGCGCCGCATCGCTTTAAAGCTTCAGGATGCGCACCTATTGCCCCCCGTCGCCCACGGCGGCCCCCGGACCCGGAGCCCGGTGCTCGACCACCACCAGGTTGTCGGCTTCGCCCTCGGGCTCGCCGCCCCCGGCATGGTCGAACAAGTCGGCGGCACGGTCGCCCGAATCGCCGCCCTCCGTGAGCAACTCGACAACGCCCTCGGTTCTACACTTCTCGACACACTCGCAAGTCTAATCACCAAGACGCCGCCAGATTTCTTCGTCGTCAACAGTACCACGCTAAAAATAATCACCGTCGCCGACGAACTATGGGCAACGCTGGAAATCAAGACGACAGATCAAGCTGATATATCCATTCAGCACACAGACTACTGCTCGGTCTTCGACAGCCTAATGGATAAAATCTAACAGAAGATTCCCGTAGTGGATTCCTTCATCGCTCCGAATGTGCGAATCTTCGGAATGCGCGAAGGTATCATCGTCGAAGTGAATGTCGCCGACCGGACCCGCCTTGAGGCGGTTGTGGCGGATCGCAACAGTCCACAGAAGCACGTCTGGCGAGCGCGGATCGTGTTGCTGACCGCAGACGGTCTTGGAACCGTCGAAATCATGCGTCGGACCGAGATGAGCAAACCGGCAGTCTGGCGCTGGCAGGAGCGCTTCATGGCCGAAGGCGTCGACGGGCTGTTGCGTGATAAGACCCGAAAATCGCGGATTCCGCCTCTGAGCGACGAAATTTCGGCGGGAGTGGTCGCGTTGACCTTGGAGGATCCGCCGGGGGAAACGACCCACTGGACGGCACCGGCGATGGCCAAGGCGGTCGCCATCAGTGTCAGTTCGGTGCAGCGCATATGGCGCAAACACGGCCTTCAACCCCATCGTATCCGCCGTTTCAAGCTGTCGAACGACAAGTGGTTTGCCGAGAAACTGCGTGATGTCGTTGGCCTTTACATGGATCCGCCCGCCCATGCCGTAGTGCTGTCGTTCGACGAGAAATCCCAAATCCAGGCGTTGGATCGGACCCAACCCGGCTTGCCCCTGAAGAAGGGGCGCTGTGGGACGATGACCCACGATTATAAGCGCAATGGAACCACCACGCTTTTCGCCGCTCTGAATGTTCTCGACGGTTCGATCATCGGACAATGCATGCAAAGGCACCGGCATCAGGAGTTCATCCGGTTCCTGAATGTGATCGAGGCCAAGGTGCCTGCCGGTAAAATCGTCCACGTGATCCTCGACAATTACGCCGCTCACAAGCATCCCAAGGTCATCGAGTGGCTGGCGCGCCATCCCCGTTTCGTTTTCCATTTCACGCCGACATCGGCGTCCTGGCTCAACGCTGTCGAGGGCTTCTTCGCCATTCTCGCCAAGCGCCGCCTCAAGCGTGGCGTCTTCACAAGCCTTGTCGAGCTTCAGGCCGCCATCAAACGCTTCCTGGCCGAACATAACCAAAGCCCGAAGCCCTTTGCCTGGACCAAAGACCCCGACAAAATCATCGCCGCCGTCAAACGAGGGCACCAAGTGTTAGATTCTATCCACTAGCA
>CAIOJO010000192.1 GCA_903858635.1 uncultured Telmatospirillum sp.
CGTGACGAGTTTGAAGGAGAGTTTGGGATCGATCGGCGTTGCGCTGAACGAGGAGCTTGATCGGCTGCTGCCGTTGGGAGACGGGCCCGAGACGCGCCTGCGCGAGGCGATGCGCTATGCGACGCTGGATGGCGGCAAGCGGCTGCGGCCGTTTTTCGTGCTGCAGAGCGCCGGACTGTTCCGGGTGGCGGAAAGCTCGGCCTTGCGGGTGGCGGCGGCGATCGAGCTGGTGCACTGCTATTCGCTGGTGCATGACGACCTGCCGGCGATGGACGACGACGACCTGCGGCGCGGCCGGCCGACCTGTCACAAGGCGTTCGACGAAGCGACGGCGATCCTGGCCGGCGATGCGCTGTTGACCAAGGCGTTCGAGGTGCTGGCCGCCCCGGCCACCCATGGCGACCCGCAGGTGCGCTGCGAGCTGGTGTGGGAGCTGGCGACGGCGGCGGGCGACCACGGCATGGTGGGCGGGCAGATGTTCGACCTGCTGGCCGGTGGCTTGGAGTTGGACGTGCCGGCGGTGACCCGGCTGCAGAATTTGAAGACCGGCCGGCTGTTCGCCTTTTCCTGCGAGGCGGGGGCGGTGCTGGGCAAGGCGCCGGCGCGGCAGCGCCAAGCCCTGCGGGCCTATGCGCATGACGTCGGCCTGGCCTTCCAGATCGCCGACGACCTGCTGGACGTCGAGGGCAATCCAGACGAGGTGGGGAAAGGCTTGCGCAAGGATGCCGAGGCCGGCAAGGCGACCTTCGTGTCGCTGCTGGGCATCGAGCGGGCGCGGTCCCAGGCCGACGCGCTGTGGCGCCAGGCGGTGGCGCATCTTGATTGTTTCGACGGCGAGGCCGACCTGCTACGGGCCGCGGCCCGCTTCGTGGTGGAGCGGCGACTGTGAACGGCCTTTGACATGCGAGATCCGATGAGCAAGACCCCCCTCCTCGACACCGTGAAGAAGCCGGCCGACCTGCGCCAGCTGACCATCGAGCAGCTGCGCCAGCTGGCCGACGAGCTTCGCCAGGAGATGATCGAGGTGGTGTCGATGACCGGCGGCCATCTCGGGGCGGGCCTCGGGGTGATCGAGCTGACGGTGGCGCTGCATCATGTGTTCCACACCCCGGACGACCGGCTGATCTGGGATGTCGGGCACCAGGCCTATCCGCACAAGATCCTGACCGGGCGGCGCGACCGCATGCGGAGCCTGCGCCAGGGCGGCGGCCTGTCCGGCTTCACCAAGCGGGCCGAGAGCGCCTACGACCCGTTCGGCGCCGGCCATTCCTCGACCAGCATCTCGGCCGGGCTGGGGATGGCGGTCGGGCGCGACCTGAAGGGCGGCCACAACCATGTGGTGGCGGTGATCGGCGACGGTTCGATGAGCGCCGGCCAGGCCTATGAGGCGCTGAACAACGCCGGCTCGATGAACTCGCGCCTGGTGGTGATCCTGAACGACAACGACATGTCGATCGCCCCGCCGGTGGGCGCCATGAGCGACTATCTGTCGCGGCTGTTGTCGTCGAAGTCCTACCACTCGATCCGCCATGTGATGAAGGACCTGGTGTCGATCTTCCCCCGGCCGTTGGAGCGGGCCGCCAAGCGGGCCGAGGAGTTCGCCCGCGGCATGGTGGCGGGCGGCGGCACCCTGTTCGAGGAGCTGGGCTTCTATTACGTCGGCCCGGTCGACGGGCACAATCTCGACCATCTGCTGCCGGTACTGAAGAACGTGCGCGACGCCGAGGACGCGGCGCCGGTGCTGATCCATGTGGTGACCAAGAAGGGCCGCGGCTATGCGCCGGCGGAAGCGGCGGCGGACAAGTATCACGGGGTCGGCAAATTCGACGTGGTGACCGGCGCCCTGGCCAAGCCGAAGGCCAATGCGCCGTCCTATACCTCGGTGTTCGCCAAGGCATTGATCGAAGAGGCCCGCCACGACGAGCGGATCATCGGCATCACCGCGGCGATGCCGGCCGGCACCGGGTTGGACAAGTTCGCCAGCGAGTTCCCGGCCCGCTGCTTCGATGTGGGGATCGCCGAGCAGCATGCGGTGACCTTCGCCGCCGGGCTGGCCTGCGAGGGCTTCAAGCCGTTCTGCGCGCTCTATTCGACCTTCCTGCAGCGGGCCTACGACCAGGTGGTGCACGATGTGGCGCTGCAGCATCTGCCGGTGCGCTTCGCCATCGACCGGGCCGGGCTGGTGGGGGCCGACGGGGCGACCCATGCCGGCAGCTTCGATCTGGCCTATCTGGGCTGCCTGCCGGGCATGGTGCTGATGTGCCCGTCCGACGAGGCCGAGCTGATGCATGCGGTGGCCACCGCGGTGGCGATCGACGACGGCCCTTCGGCCTTCCGCTACCCGCGCGGCGAAGGGGTCGGGCTGGACTTGCCGGAGCGCGGCCAGGTGCTGCCGATCGGCAAGGGCCGGGTGCTGCGCGAAGGCACCAAGGTGGCCCTGCTGTCCTTGGGCACGCGGCTGGCCGAGTGCCTGAAGGCGGCCGACGAGCTGGCCGCCCGCGGCTTGTCGACAACGGTGGCCGATGCCCGCTTCGCCAAGCCGATCGACGAGGAGCTGATCCGTCGCCTGGCCACCAACCACGCGGTGCTGATCACCGTCGAAGAGGGCTCCACCGGCGGCTTCGCCACCCAGGTCCTGCATTCCCTGGCCAAGGCCGGCTTGCTCGACCA
>CAIOJO010000193.1 GCA_903858635.1 uncultured Telmatospirillum sp.
ATGCAGCTCCCGCCCGGCTTCACGCTTGCCCGTCGCCTCCCGATACAGCACCGAGTAGCAGTCGAGCTGAACCCCGTTCTGGTGCAGCGCCATGTCGGCGTCTGGTGTCTTGGCCGCCGTCTTGAAGTCCACGATGCGGCCGCCGGCACGCACGAGATCCAATACCCCGATGAGCACCGGCAGGCCATGCTGGGACAGATCTGCTTCCACCGGCACCTCGACCGCTTCCGGCATTTCGTCCGCCTTGATTGGCGTGGCGGTGAAGTATTGGGTCAACACGTTCCAGGCGGAGATTTTCTGTTCCGGCTCCTCGTCGTCCCAATCGATCACGCCGCCCTGGTCGAGCCAGCCCGTGTCAAACACCTGCTTGAGCTTCGCGATCTCAAACGGCTGTCGCCGCCACCGGGTCAGGTTCCATTGCTGCAGCACCAGATGCACCACGCTGCCGTAGTGCAGCGCCGCCGTTTTCGGCTTGCTGATCTTTTGGACGTAGCGGAAGTAGAACTTCAGCCGGCATTGCAGCCAGCAGTTCAGCCGTGACGCAGACACCGTCCGTTTCAGCTTGTCCAGAGGCGCGGGTTCGGCGACTGGACCCGCGCCGTTTTCAATGATGGCGATCATCGCGCACCTGCCTTTGGCGGGCTGAACCGCTGATTGCGCGGCTGGCTCTGGCCGGTCTGTTCCAGCAGTTCCTCAATGAGTCCCGACGCTTCGAGCTTGTTGAGGGCTTTGACGCCTTTGCCGAACCGATCCTGTGCCAGTTGTTCTACCCTGGCCTTGTCCAGCTTGTGCTCGTCCGTGATCTTGAGGATCAGGTCGCGCTGCTTGTCCGAGCATTTCCACGCGTCGGTCTCCACCGGCGGGGTGTGGCCGTTGCCATGGCCATTCCCGTTGCCATTCGTATTTGGCAGGTAGCCGACCTGCTGGATGTTGTGGTCAACGCTGCTCTGCAACACGGCATAGAGCCGCGCGCTTTCCGCCGGCGCCTGCGCAATGTCTGCCAGCTCAGACTTCAGGGTGACGCTGAACTGGTGGCTGCTGAAACCGGGCAGACCGATTTTCTTCGAGTAATTTGCTTCGAGGGTGATCATGATTTTTCCTTTCTTGTTTATGGTTTTAGTTGTTTCGGATTTTCGTCGGCGAACCGCACCGTGATCTGCGTGATGCTTGCCGCCTGGCCTTCCCGTTCCAGCCAGAGCCGCACGAACTCCGCCACCGAGGCGCGGCACTGCGGCCGCACCAGTTCCAGATGCCGCACATCGCCGGCAAACTGGTTCAGGGTCGGCGTCAGCGATTGCTGGAGCTCTGCCAGCAGGGTGCCGGTCGAGCCGCGCGCCCAGCCCCGCACCGCCAGCGTGGTCAGCCGGTCGGTGTGGATGGCCGGCGGCCGACTCGGCGTGATGACCGGGGCATGGACGACCAGGCAACGCTGTTTGAGTTCCAGCTGCCACTTCTCCCGCAAACACAAGTGGTAGCGGTAGGTGACCGGCACCTGCACCTGCACGGTGGACGTGCCAAGGTCAATCAGACCCCAGCAGGTCGTCCGGTCGCTCTGCTTGGTGAACGTCTCGTTGAACGTGGCGGTCGCCAGTTCCAGGTTGAGCTCCTGCGTCAGTTCGGGAATCGCCGAGATGAACCGTTCGGTCAGGTTTTCGTCATTGAATGACGGGACAGGTGATGACTCGGGCTTGGGTTTGTTCGGCCGCAAAAGCAGCAAGGCGGTCAGGGTGGCGCCGCCGGTGATGAGGATCGGGGTGAGATGATGATTTTCGATAAGAGGCTCCTTTCGTGGAAAGCAAAAACCCCGGCGAAGCCAGGGCTTTTGTCGGGGATGGTTGGGTGGGGGTTGCCGGGGCTCGTATGAGCCCCGGCCGTTGATTCAGTTCGCGGCCGCACACGCGCGGCGGTCGTTCCGGCAGGCCTGTGCCTCGCGTTCGCAGTCTAGGCCGATCCGCCAGCCGGGCATCTGGGCGATGTCGGCCAGCACGTCCGCCCCCATGAACTCCAGGATCTTCGCGGCGATCTTCCGGCGATACGTCTGCATCGCGGAATCGCTGACGCCCACCTTGCGCGACACATCCCGGAGCGTCTTGCCCGCGCACAGAAACTCCACCACCAGCTTTTCAATCCGCGACAGCTGAGCCAGGAAGGCGTCCCAGTCCATTTTACGTGCGGCGAACGTCGCCGGATCCTCGTGCCCGTCGGCGATCACATCCTGGAGTTCGAAGATGTCGGCACCGCCTTCGTCTTCGCCCGCCACCTCGTTGAGCGACAGCACGGCGGTTTTTCCTCTGAGCTGGGCGGCGCTGCCCATGACGTCGACGCTGTTGGTGCCCATGGCCCGGCGGCCGGCCTTGCAATGTTGTAACGTGTAATACGCGAAGTTGCCGGGGCTGATCTTGCCCAGCTTGCCTAGGCTTTCTGCCCGGATGATCATTTTAGCGGCGATGACGGTGGCGTCCTGGATGAGTTCCTCGGCATCCTCGGCGCCGACGCAGCGGACGGCGCGCGGGATCGATGACCGGAGGCGGGGGACGACTTCTTCCTGTAGTATCCAACTTGCTTGTGGGGACATGATGATTCCTTTCAGTGGAG
>CAIOJO010000194.1 GCA_903858635.1 uncultured Telmatospirillum sp.
CGCCGCTGTGCGGCGACCACCGGCACGGAGGCCGGTGCCACTAAGATCGATAATTTCGTCCAGCCACCCGGCGCCTGAGGGGCTTTTATAAACTAATAATCCTCGGCCAAAGCCAGGATTCGGCTGTTGTCGCTCACCTCGGCGTCGCGCACGGCCTCGGCGGCGGCGGCCAGGCAGTCGGCTTCCAGCCGGCTGGCATTGTCGAGCTGCCATTTGGCGTTGCGGCCCTCGGACCCCAGCAGCGCTGCCTCGGTCTGCACCTCGGTGGCCTGTCCCAGGAGCTGGGCGGCAAAGGCGGCGTGCTGGGCGGCGGTGGTGGCGGCGGTCGCTTTCGCCGCATGGGCCGCCTTGGCCGAACGGTCGGCGCCGGTCAGCCAGCCCTCGGCCCAACCCTTCCAGGCGGCATCGCTCTCGGTCTGTTCGGCGCAGAGAAGTGCGTAGGCGACGGCCTGGGTGACGGTCAGTTGGGTAGCCATGTCGGTGGTCATGGGATCGTCCTTGGGCTGGCTCGAGAGTTGTTCTTAAGCTCGACATCACAGGCGACAGATCAAGGCGCGTCAATACCAAAACCGGCTGCCAATAATTTGCGATAAGAATCCATCGAGAGAGCCGCCATGCGAGACCGATTCATGCGGATTTGCCGGGCTTATTGAAACATTCGAAATCAACCCTAAAAAAACTATCCGACGCTTGAAGCGGACCGCGCCCTTGGCATAGTATCCGCCCGCAAAATCCACCCGCTGAACTTGGTGGCCGCGACCAAACCACGACCTCGGGCGTACGCCCATGCCGGTCCGGCCCCGCTACGGCGCCAAACTCGCCTCAAGGGGAGGGCCAAGGCTCGATGACCGTTCGAATTTCCCGCCGACGTGCGATTACTGTGCTCGCTGCGGCCGCCGGACTTCCATTGCTGATGAAAGCGGCCAAGGCCGACGCCCGTGTGGTGGAGTGGACCGGCTATACGCTGGGCGCGCCCTCCACCATCCGTCTCTATCATCACGACGAGGCCAAGGCGCGGGCGGCGATCCAGGCCGGCCTGGCCGAACTGTCGCGGCTCGAAGGCATTTTCAGCCTGTACCGCTCGGACAGCACCATCGCCTCTCTCAACCGGGACGGTGCGGTCGATAACGCCCCGCCGGAATTCGTCGAGATGCTGGGCCGTTCGCTGTTCCTGGCCAAGGCCACGGATGGGGTGTTCGATCCCACCGTGCAGCCGGTTTGGCAGCTCTATTTTCGCCATTTCACCGCCGCCACGGTCGATCCGGCCGGCCCCTCCCGGCAGGATATGGCCGCCGCTCTGGCCCTGGTCGACTGGCGGGGCGTCGAGATCGATGCCGGCCGCGGGCGGGTCGCCTTCGCCCGGCCGGGCATGGGCTTGACGCTGAACAGCGGCGCCCAGGGCTACATCACCGACAAGGTGGCCGACGTTCTGCGCAGCCATGGCTTCGAGAAGATGCTGATCGACCTCGACCATCCGCGCGCCCTGTCCAGCAAGCCGGACGGCTCGGCCTGGCGGATCGGCATCGCCAACCCGGCCGCCCCGACCACGGCGATCACCGAGATCGATGTGGTCGACCGGGCGGTGGGCAGTGCCGGCGGCTATGGCACCATCTTCGATACCGACGGGCGCTTCACCCATATCATCGATCCGCGCGACGGCAGCACCCTGCCGGCCCTGGTCGGCGTCTCGGTGGTCGCCGAGACGGCGCTGGTGGCCGACGGCCTGGCCACCGCCATGCTGTTGTCGCCGGTCGAGCGGCGGCGCGAATTGTTGCGCGCCGGCGGCGGTGAATTGGCCCTGTTCGTCACGCCCCAGGGCGTGGTTTCGAGGATCGAGGCCTAAGCGAAATGAGCCCGGCGGGCGCCAGTTTGTTCGACTCCGGCGGTCGGCCCCTGGTCGAAGGCTTTGCCCGGGTGGTTGCCGCCGATACGGCGACCGCCTGGCTGGAGCCCGAACAGACCAGCAGCTGCGGCGGTTGCGCTTCGGCCGCCGCTTGCGGGGTGAAAAGCGGCCAGGGCAATCGGCGGCTGGAAGCCCGTCGTTTCGCTTTGGCCAACGACTGCCAGTTGCGGGTTGGTGAGCGGGTGGTCATCGGCATCTCGGAATACGCGCTGATCCGCGCCTCCGCCACCGCCTACGCGATTCCGCTGCTGTGCATGATGGGGGCGGCGGTGGCCGCGCAACTGCTGACCGGCCGCGACGGCTGGGCGATGGCGGCGGCCGTCGCCGGACTGACCGCCGGATTGCTCATCGCCCGGCTGCGGGCGGGACGTCTTCAGGCGCGGGGGGACTTGACGCCGCGCTATCTGCGACACGCCCGGTCGGGCGAAGAATGTAACGATCGGGGCGAAGACTAACATTCGTCACCCCCGCGAAAGCGGGGGTCCATCTTGCCGCAGTATGCCACGGCGACATGGATTCCCGCTTTCGCGGGAATGACGAAATAAGTGGAAGCAATAGGGGAAGGGTCAATGCAGGAACTCATACTGCTGGTGGTCGGGACCGCCTTGGTCAACAACGTCGTCCTGGCCCGCTTTCTCGGCCTGTGTTCGTTCATGGGGGTCACCACCAAGATCGACACGGCGGTCGGGCTGGGGATGGCCACCACCTTCGTGATGACGGTGTCGTCGATGATCGCCTGGGGGGTCGAAACCTTCCTCCTGGTGCCGCATGACCTGGCCTATTTGCGCACCGTCACCTTCATCCTGGTGATCGCCGCGGTGGTGCAGTTCACCGAGAGCGTGGTGCGCAAGGTATCGCCCTCGCTGTTCCGCACGCTGGGCATCTATCTGCCGCTGATCACCACCAACTGCGCCGTGCTCGGCATTCCGCTGTTGAATGTCCACGACAAGTTCAACTTCATCCAAAGCATGCTGAACGGCTTCGGCGCGGCGCTCGGTTTCTCGATGATCCTGGCGATCTTTGCCGGACTGCGCGAGCGCCTGGCCCTGGCCGCCGTGCCCCGCCTGTTCATGGGGCCGCCGATCGGTTTCATCACGGCCAGCCTGTTGGCGCTGGCGTTCATGGGTTTCTCCGGCATTCACACCAATTAAAGGGTCTTGCCATGTTGCTTGCTGTTGGCAGTCTCACGGTCATGGGCGCTGCGCTGGGAACCGTACTCGGGGTTGCCGCGCGCTTCTTCGCCGTGGAGGGCAATCCCCTCGAAGCCGAAATCCTTAGCCTGCTGCCCGGTTCCCAATGCGGCCAATGCGGTTTCGTCGGCTGCGGCCAGGCGGCCGCCGCCCTGGCCCGCGGCGATGCCAAGGTGACCCTGTGTCCGCCCGGCGGCAAGGCGGTCGCCGAGAAGCTGGCCAAGAAGGTGGGTGTCCGCGTCGACCTGTCGGAAGCCGAGGACAGGGGACCGATGGTCGCCTACATCAACGAAGACCTGTGCATCGGCTGCCTGCGCTGCATGCAGGAATGCAGCACCGATGCCATCGTCGGCGCGCCGAAGCAGATGCATACGGTGGTCAGCGAGGTCTGCCACGCCTGCGCCAAATGCTTCAAGATCTGCCCGACCGAAGCGGTCGAAATGCGCCCCATCGCGGTGACCATCAGCAGCTGGCACTGGCAGAAGCCGGGCGCCCTGCAGGCCCCCCCGCAGGTGCATTGAGGAGCGCCCGGTCATGAAGCTGTTTCCCATTCGCGGCGGCATCCATCCCGACTACCGCAAAGAGCTGACCAGCGAGAAACCCATCGTCGCGCTGCCCTTGCCGCGCCTCCTGTACCTTCCGGTGCAGCAGCATATGGGGGCGCCGGCCAATATCACCGTGCAGCCCGGCGACCAGGTGAAGAAGGGCCAGGTGCTGGCCAAGGGCCAGGGGGCCGTGTCGGCGCCGATCCATGCGCCGACCTCGGGCCGCATCGCCGAGATCGCCAACATCACCGCGCCGCACCCGTCCGGCCTGCCGCAGAACACCATCATCCTCGAGCCGGACGGCAAGGACGAGTGGGGCGATCTGCCCGAGCCGCTGGCCGATCCCTTCGCCGCCACGCCGCAACAGATCAAGGACCGGGTGGCCGGCGCCGGGATCGTCGGCATGGGCGGCGCCGCCTTTCCCTCGGCCGTCAAGCTGGGGCTGGGGGGCAGCCACAAGCTGGAGATCCTGCTGCTCAACGGGGCCGAATGCGAACCCTACCTGACCTGTGACGACCGGGTGATGCGCGAATACGCCGACCAGGTGGTCGACGGCGCCCGCATCATGGCCCATGCCCTGGGCACGCCGCGCATCGTCATCGCCATCGAGCGCAACAAGCCGCAGTCCCTCGAGCTGATCAAGAAGGCGGCCGCCGCCTTCGCCAATATCGACGTGGCCGATGTGCCGGTGCAGTACCCGATGGGGGCCGAACGCCATCTGACGCAGGCGGTGACCGGGCGTGAAACCCCGGCCCGCAAACTGACCGCCGATATCGGCGTGGTGGTCCACAATGTCGCCACCGCCCGCGCCGTGCACCAGGCGGTGCGGTTCGGCCGGCCGCTGATCTCCCGCATCGTCACGGTCAGCGGCAATGCCGTGCGCGAACCGAAGAACATCGAGGTGCCGCTCGGCACCAAGGTGGCCGAGCTGATCGACTTCTGCGGCGGCCTGGCCGAGACGCCGCGCCGCATCATCAGCGGCGGCCCGATGATGGGGCAGCCGCTGCCCGATCTCGACGTGCCGGTGGTCAAGGGAACCTCGGGCATCCTGGCGCTGACCGCCGGCGAGGTGAACGAGCGGCCGGTGCAGCCCTGCATCCGCTGCGGCAGTTGCGTCAGCATCTGTCCCTGCGGTCTGGTGCCGGTAGAGATGGCGGCGGTCATCCGCCACGAGAACATGGACGCCGCCGTCGCCTGGGGCGTCATGGACTGCGTCTCCTGCGGCAGCTGCTCCTACATCTGTCCGTCGCATATCCCGCTGGCCCAGTACTTCAATTACGCCAAGGGCCGCCTGAACGAGCAGGATCGCGAACGTCGCAAGCGCGACCTGGTCAAGCGCCTGGTCGAAGAACGGGCGGCGCGTCTCGAAAAAGCCGCCAAAGCCAAGCGTGAAGCGGCCGCGGCGCGGGCGGCGGCGCAAGCCGCCCAGGCCGCAACTGCGGAGGCCAACAGGGTCAATCCATGAAAATTCTCGTCGACAAGAGCGCGCCGTTCACCCACGCGCCGACCAGCGTCCAGAAGACGATGGCCACGGTGCTGCTGGCCCTGGTGCCGGCCACCCTGTTCAACGCCACCCTGTTCGGCTGGCCTGCCGTCTTCATGTTCCTGATCACCCTCGGCTCCTGCCTGGGGGCCGAAGCGATCTGCCTGTCCTGGTCCAACAAGCCGGTGCTCCCCACCTTGTTCGACGGTTCGGCGGCACTCACCGGCTGGTTGCTGGCGATGAGCCTGCCGCCCTGGGCGCCGTGGTGGATCGGTGTCCTGGGGGCCGTCTTCGCCATCTTCCTGGCCAAGCAGGTGTTCGGGGGCCTCGGTCAGAATCCGTTCAACCCGGCGATGGTCGGACGCGTCGCCCTGCTGATCTCGTTCCCGGTGCAGATGACCGCCTTCATCGCGCCCCGGCCGCTGTTCTCCAGCACCGCTCCGGGGTTCATCGAAAGCCTCGGCATCACCTTTGCCGGCCGGGTCGATTTCGACAGCATCAGCGCCGCCTCGGCGCTGGGCTATGTGAAGACCGAACTGTCGCGCGGCATCCCGGTATCGCAGTCGGTGCCACATCTGCCGGACCTGATGGACATCGCCTTGGGCATGCATCCGGGCAGCTTCGGCGAAACCTCGGCCCTGCTGATTCTGGCCGGCGGCCTGTTCCTGCTGGCCCGGCGGGTCATTTCCTGGCACATCCCGACCGCGGTCATCGGCACCTTGTTCGTCATGGGCGCCCTGTTCAACGCCATCAACCCGGATCGCTTCACCGGTGGGGTGTTCCAGGTGATCTCGGGGGCCACCTTCCTTGGCGCCTTCTTCATCGCCACCGATTACGTCACCTCGCCGGTCTCCAAACGGGGCCAGCTGGTCTACGGCTGCGGGATCGGACTAATGACCTGGATCATCCGCAGCTTCGCCGGCTATCCCGAAGGCATGGCCTTCGCCGTGCTGCTGATGAACGCGCTGACGCCCTTGATCGACCATCATATACGCCCGCGCCCGTTCGGCCGCACCCGCAAGGGCGAGCCACTGCCGTTGGCGAGGGGGGAGAAATGAAGTCCCGCACCATGATTCATGCCGTTGTCCTGGGCACCTTCTGCCTGGGCTTCGGTATCGTCCTGGCCGGCACCGATCTGCTGACCAACGACGAGATCAAGCTGCGCGCCGTCGAGGACCTGCAGGCCTCGCTGGTGCAGGTGATCCCGCCGGTGATTCACGACAACAACCCGGCCAAGGACGTCATCACCGTCAAGGACGAGGCCGGCAAGGATGTCACCGTCTATCGCGCCACCCGGGGCGGCAAGGTGACCGGCATCGCCTATGAGATCATCGGCAATGGCTATGCCGGCGAGATCCACCTGATCCTGGGGGTCGACGCCGAGGGCAAGATTCTCGGCGTGCGGGCCACCGAACATCACGAGACCCCCGGTCTCGGCGACAAGATCAATCCCGCCAAGACCGACTGGATCCTCCGCTTCACCGGTTTGTCGCTGGGTGCGCCGCCGGTGGAAAAGTGGAAGGTGAAGAAGGACGGCGGGCAGTTCGACCAGTTCTCCGGCGCCACCATCACCCCCCGTGGGGTGGTCGGCGCCGTGCGCGGCGGACTGCAGTTCTTCGCAGCCCATAAAGCCCAGTTGCTGGAGATAAACTGATGGCCAACAATTATCGGCAGATCGTCAAGGACGGCCTGTGGGAGAACAACGGCGTTCTGTGCCAGATGCTGGGCATGTGCCCGACCATGGCGATGACCACCAGCGCCACCAACGGCCTCGGCATGGGTCTGGCCACCGCCTTCGTCATGGCCACCTCGAACCTGCTGATCGCCGCGTTGCGCGGCTTCATCACCCAGGAAGTGCGGATCCCGGTCTACATCCTGATCATCGCCTCGATGGTGACGCTGGTCGATCTGTCGATCAACGCCTACATGCACGAGCTTTATAAGGTGCTGGGCCTGTTCATCCCGCTGATCGTGTCGAACTGCCTGCCATTGGGCCGGGCCGAAGTGTTCGCCTCGCGCGAGCCGGTGCTGCCGTCCTTCCTCGACGGGTTGTTCATGGGCATCGGCTTCACCCTGTCGCTGACGGCGATCGGCGCCTGCCGCGAAATCGTCGGCTCGGGCACCCTGTTCGCCGACGCCTCGCTGCTGCTCGGGCATAGCTTCAAGTTCCTGGAAACCCGGGTCCTGCCGGCCGACACCGGGATCCTGATGGCGGTCCTGCCGCCGGGCGGCTTCCTGTTCACCGGTCTGTTGCTGGTCGGCAAGCGGATCCTCGACATCCGGGCCGGCAAGCCGATCGTCCTTGCCGGCGCCCATTCGGTCTAAAGGGAATCGAGCCATGAAAGTCGGAGTGGTCTACGCGTTGCCCGGCAAGCAGACCTGGCTCAATGTCGAGGTTGCGGACGGCAGCACCGTCCAGCAAGCCATCGAGCGGTCGGGGATCCTGGCCCAATGCCCGGAGATCGACCTGACGCAGCAGAAGGTCGGCATGTTCGGCAAGATGGCGGCTCTCGATGCTGTGGTCGAGGACGGAGCCCGCATCGAAATCTACCGCCCGATCACCGCCGACCCGAAAACCGTCCACCGCCGCCCGACCGCCGACAAGGCGGAGTAGGGATGCCGGCCTAGGTTGGGGCCATTCGGCCACTGGCAAACCGATCTTCCTAATGTCACCACTTTTAGTGGAGAAGCGAGGAAGAGCGTTGACCACCAAGGGCACCAAGGACACCAAGTGAGATGAGTGGCCGCAACGCCTGGAAGCGATTGGCGGTCGAAAGAATCATTCCGATTCATCAGGCCCAGCTCCTGGCCTAGTTGCGGCTATCGCGAAACCGGATCGGGTTCCTAGAGCATTGTGCTTTATGACAGAATCACCTTCGTCACCCCCGCGAAGGCGGGGGTCCACGCCGACGCCAGAAATTCGGAGCCGTAATGGAATCCCGCTTCCGCGGGAATGACGAGAGGGGTGATCCGATCTAATCGCATACCGCTCTAATCAATTTCAGGCTCATCCGCGACGGGATACGTCGTCTCCGCTTGTAAGGCGTCTTGGTGCCCTTGGTGCCCTTGGTGCCCTTGGTGCCCTTGGTGCCCTTGGTGCCCTTGGTGGTTCCCTAATTCGGCCGCTGGCAATCCAACCTTCCTGATGCTACTACTTTTAGTAGAAAATAGAGGAAGAGCGTTGACCACCAAGGGCACCAAGGACGCCAAGCGAGATGAGTGGCCGCAATGCCTGGAAGAGATTGGCAGGCAGGTGGTTGATTCAGCCTTCAGAGTCCATAACGAACTTGGGCCGGGCTTGCTCGAGTCGGTTTACGAGACTTGCATGTTGCGTGAACTATCCAAACGCGGTGTCAGCGTGCGCCGCCAAGTCCCCGTTCCAATTGTCTACGACGGTGAAATCCTGGATGCGGCGCTGAAGCTCGATCTCCTCGTCGGAGGGGCGATCGTGGTGGAGATCAAGGCGGTTGAAAAAATCATTCCGATTCATCAGGCCCAACTCCTGACCTATTTGCGGCTATCGCAAAACCGGATCGGGTTCCTTATCAATTTCAACGTAAGGCTCATCCGGGACGGGATACGTCGTCTCGTTTTGTAAGGCATCTTGGTGGCCTTTGTGCCCTTCTCTAATTGGGGTTTCGGTGTCAACCCCGCAAACTGCCTTCCGACAAACCATTTTTCGTTCCCGCCCCAGGTCTCATGCTTCTCTACGGGGTCAGCACGCGGCTGCCACAGGATGGGGGTCAGAAGTCGAGGCGGAAC
>CAIOJO010000195.1 GCA_903858635.1 uncultured Telmatospirillum sp.
ATTGTCACCGGAACGACGGTGGCTGATGTGGTAGATTTCTTCATGGCGTTGCTTTCCTTTCGTGGATTCGACACCCCGAGCCTACAGGCTCAAGGTGAGCAACGCCTGCTCTACAATTTCAACATCGACCGGGACATTTCCCGACCGCCAGGCCGTTCAGGATATGCTGGCCAAACAGGTATTTGAGCAGCTTAGCCCGCATTTCTCCGTGCCGGCGGCGCGGGGGTGAGAAATGCGGGCTAGGAGAAAGCAGCGCGGGCATCGGGCGGTGGACCGGCGTAGTTGGCTCGACCGGAGCGACCCCACCACTGTCAGGGACAAACCCGCCGCAGGCAAGCCACCCAATGCCGGCCCCTCAGCAGGCCGCGGAAGATGGTCCAAGCTATTGCCGTCATTCCCGCGAAGGAGCAAAGGCGCTAACTTTGGGTCGGTTACCGCCTCTTGTACCGTCGTCATCCCGGCCGCAGCGGAGCGGAGAGCCGGGATCCATCGGTGTTTGTCCCAGCATGGCCCCCGCAGTGGTTCTCATTTTGGCGAAATCCGCAGATTCATCGGCGGTGAAGAGGTGAACCACAAAGCGCCCGCCGCAGGCGGGCTTCGCCAAGAACACCAAGACGGCGCAATGCGTAGGCGCAGCATCATCTCTTCGGCACAATGGCCTTGGCGCTCTTGGTGCAGGTCGCCGCAGGCGACCCTTGGTGATCTTGGTGTTGAAGTAAAGAGCTTCCCCGGTGACTCAAAAATCGCTTGACGCGATAAACCCGCCTTCGGGCGCCCATCAACTTCCAGCCGCTGACCTTCGACCCCATAGTGGGAACCGCTGATGGACCTCGGATCTGCGCTGCGCTTGTCCGGGGTGACGGGTAAAGTTAGCGCCTATGCGCGAAGGCGAGGACCGAAGGGAACGCGGAGCGGACAATCCATGGTCCCACAGAATTAACATTTGGTGGCTCGGTCTGAATCTCGCCCCAACATGGACCCCCGCCTTCGCGGGGGTGACGAAGGTGGAGGCGTCGGGGCGGCCGGTCACGCGCCGATCCGGTTCGGCTCTTCCAGCACCGTGGAGATCATGCGCGCCAAGGAATCCTGGCCGAAGGGTTTGAGCAGGCGGGGAAGGGCCTCGGCACCGGCCGGAAGCTCGGCATAGCCGGTGGCGAGAATCGCCGGCAGATCGGGGTACAAATTCTCGATTTGGACGATCAGCTGATATCCGGTCAGGCCGGGCATGGCGTAATCGGAAATGACCAGATCGAAATCCTGGCCCTCGCCGAGCAAGGCCAGGGCTTCCGATCCGGACGAGGCCTCGGTCACTCGATGGCCGAGATCCTCGATCATGCCGACCAGTCCGGTCCGCACCAGGGTATCGTCATCGACGACGAGGATGGCCAGAGTGTCGGCTGCGGCACGGCTGGACAAGGCCTCTTCGGTCCCCGCGGCCGGGCTCGACTCGGCCTGGGGCAGCCAGACGGTCACTTCCGTGCCCTCCCCCAGCTTGCTCGCGATGTGCATGGTGCCGCCCGACTGGACGGCCAGACCATGCACCATCGACAGGCCCAGGCCGGTGCCCTTGCCCACCTCCTTGGTGGTGAAGAACGGTTCGGTCGCCCTGGTCAGGGTCGTATGGTCCATCCCCGAGCCGGTATCGGCCACCGAGAGGCGCAGATAGCGCCCGGGCGACAGGCCGTGCCGGTCGTCGGGGCCGATGGTTTCGTCTTCGGCTCGGATCAGGATGCGTCCACCCTCCGGCATGGCATCGCGCGAGTTCACGGCAAGGTTAAGGATCGCCAGCTCCAATTGGTGACGGTCGGCCAGCGCCGGGCCGAGGGTGGCCGGAAACTCCGTCTCGATGGTGACCATCGGGCCGAGGGAGCGGACCAGCAGATCGGCCATTCCTGAAACAAGCTCGGGAATCTTGACGATCACCGGCTTCAGATCCTGCCCGCGGGCGAAAGCCAGCATGCGGCGCGTCAGGGCCGCCCCCCGCTCGACCCCTTGGATGGCGCAATCGAGGGACCGCGTGGCCCGCGGATCATCGGCCAACCGCGTCTTGAGCGGCTCGAGGCTCCATTGGATGGCCGCCAGCAGGTTGTTGAAGTCGTGGGCGACGCCGCCGGTCAATTGGCCGAGCGCTTCCGTCTTCTGCAATTGGACGAGTTGCGCCGTACGTTCTTCGACCCGATGCTCGAGCTCGAGATTCAGTCGTTCCAGCGCTTCGCTCGCCCGACGCTGTTCGGTCACGTCGTAGGTGACGCCGACCAACCGGAGCGGCCTTGCCGGGTCGCCATTGACGATATTGCCGCAACTCTCCAGCCAACGCTCGCCGCAGTCCGGCCGAACGATCCGGTATTGGCTTTCGAACCGCCCGCCGTCCCGGATGGCACGGCCCAGCTGCCCCTCCACCCGTCCACGGTCCTCCGGATGAATGGCGTCGAGCCAGGTGCGAGTGGGATATTCCCATTCGTCGATGCATAGTCCGAGGAGATCGGCCAGTCCCTCCGACCATAGCAGGCTTTGCGCCGGATCCCATTCCCAGGGGACGATACCCCGCGCCTCCTGGGCAAGGCGCAAGCGTTCTTCGCTCGCCCGCAGCCGCGCCGACGAGGCTTCGAGTGCCGCCGTCCGCTCGGCCACCCGGGCCTCCAGTTCGGCATTGAGATGCTCCAGTTCCCGGGTCTTGCGATAAAGATCGACAAAGACCTTCACCTTGGCACGGAGGATCTCGGGAATGACCGGAACCGGGATGTAGTCGACGGCACCACATTCATAACCGCGTAACCGGTCGAGCTCGGTCAGGTGGATCGCCGAGATGAAGATCAGGGGAATCTTGGCGAAGCGCGGATGCTCGCGGATCATCGAAGCCAGCTCGAAACCATCCAGCTCGGGCATGCAGACGTCGATGAGGACGAGGGCGATGTCGTTCTTCAGCAATTGCTCCAGGGCGGCCCGTGCCGAGGACGCCTTGATCAGGCTTTCCCCGAGCTGGTCGAGGATGACTTCATAGCTCAACAGCTTGGACGGTTGATCGTCCACCAGCAACAGCTTGACCTTGTCATCGCGTGCCACGGCCCACCCCCTCCGTCTCAGCGATGCAGCCACATGCGCAGCGCCGACAGCAGCTGCTCCGTGTTGACCGGTTTCGCCAGATAGTCCGATGCCCCCGCCTCCAGACATCTCTCGCGGTCGCCCTTCATGGCTTTGGCCGTCAGGGCGATGATCGGCAAGCGGAGGAAGGACGGGTTGGCGCGGATCACCTGCATGGTCTGAAACCCGTCCATCTCGGGCATCATGATGTCCATCAGCACGATGGCGACGTCTTGGGTCGCCTCCAGCAAGGCAATCGCCTCCCGCCCGGTGGTGGCCGTCAGGACCAGCATCCCCCGACGCTCCAGCACGCTGCTCAAGGCGAAGATGTTGCGGGCGTCATCATCCACCAGCAGCACCGAACGGCCGATCAGGTCTTCGTCGGAGGCGTGCAGCCGTTCGATCATCCGCTGTTTTTCCAACGGCAGATCGGCCACGACGCGGTGCAGGAACAGGGCCGTCTCGTCCAACAGCCGCTCGGGCGTCTCGACGCCCTTGACGACGATGCTGCGCGCCATCGTATGCAGCTGGGCGTCTTCCTCCGGCGACAGTTGGCGGCCGGTAAAGACCACCACCGGAGTGTCGGACAGGCCCCGATCGCCGCGCAGCGCCTCCAGCAGTTCGAAGCCCGACATGTCGGGCAGGCGAAGATCCAGGACAATGCAGTCGAAGGGCCGCACCCGCAGAGCCTCCAAGGCGTCCGCACCGGTGCCGATGGCCTCGATTTCGATGTCGTCATGCGCCAACAGGGCCTCGACGCTGAGGCGTTCGGCCGGATCGTCTTCGACCACCAGAAGGCGTTTGCGCCGCGGCTGGGCGTAATCCTTGATGCGCGTCAGGGCCGCGTTCAGTCCTTCGCTGGTGGTCGGCTTGGTGGTGAAGGAAAAGGCGCCGCGCGCCAAGCTGTGCTGGCGGTCTTCGTCGAGGGTGACGATCTGCACCGGGATATGCCGGGTCGCCCGATCCTGCTTGAGCTGGCTGAGGACGGTCCAACCGAGCATGTCGGGCAGAAAGATATCGAGCGAGATCGCCGTCGGATTATAGGTTCGCGCCAATTCGAGGGCGTCGCCGCCACGATGCGCCACCAGCACCTTGAAGCCCTGGTCGCGGGCCAGACCGACCATGATCTGGGCGTAATGGGTATCGTCTTCGACGATCAGAAGGGCGCCATCGCCGGGCCGCAAGTCATGGCGATCATCGTCCAGATGCTCATGGGCCGGCCGCTCGGGCAGCGCCGCATAGGCGGCGGCGGGCAGGTCGGGGGCCTCCTCCTCCTCCACCCTGCGGTTGGCCACGCTGGGGCCGACATAGCGCAGCGGCAGATAGAGGGTGAATGTGCTGCCGACGCCCCGATTGCTGCGCAACTGGATCTCGCCGCCAAGCAGGTTGGCCAGTTCGCGGCTGATGGCGAGACCGAGGCCGGTACCGCCGTATTTGCGGCTGGTGCTGGCATCGGCCTGCTGGAACGCCTCGAAGATGATCTTCTGCTTTTCCGGGGCGATGCCGATGCCGGTGTCGGATACCTCGAAGGCGACCACCGCCGGAACCTGTGCCAGCACCGGATGCTCGCTGCTCCACCCCCCCAGGGCCGACGAGATGTTGAGGCGGACGCCGCCGTGTTCGGTGAACTTGAAGGCGTTCGACAACAGGTTCTTCAGCACCTGCTGCAAACGCTTGGCATCGGTGGTGATGCTGCGGCCGAGATGCGGATCGACCTGCACTTCGAAGGACAGCCGGCGATTCTCCGCCTCGTGGCGGAACGGCCGAGCCACCATTTCGACCAGGCTGGCGAAGGCGATTTCCTCGGCCTCCACCGTCACGGTTCCGGATTCGATCTTCGACAGGTCGAGGATGTCGCTGATGAGATTGAGCAGGTCGGTGCCGGCGCCATGGATCGTCCGGGCGAACTCGACCTGCTTGGCCGTCAGGTTGCTGTCGGGATTGTCGGCCAATTGCTGGCCGAGAATGAGGATGCTGTTCAGCGGGGTGCGCAACTCGTGCGACATGTTGGCCAGGAACTCGGACTTGTATTTCGACGTCAGCGCCAGTTCCTTGGCCTTTTCCTCCACCGCGCGGCGGGCGTGCTCGATCTCTTGATTCTTGCGTTCGACCTCGACATTCCGCTCGGCCAGTTGCTGCGCCTTCTGCTCGAGCTGTTCATTGGTCTGCTGCAGTTCCCGCTGTTGCGCCTGCAATTCGCCGGCAAGCTGCTGCGATTGTTTGAGCAGACCTTCGGTCTGCATGGTCGCTTCGATGCTGTTCAGAAGGATGCCGATGCTGGCGGTCAATTGTTCGAGGAAGGCGATTTCGAGGGTCGAGAATTGGGTGATCGACGCCAGCTCGATGACCGCCTTGATCTGTCCCTCGAACAGCACCGGCAAGACGATCACATTGGTCGGCGTGGCCTGGAAGATACCGGATCGGATCGGCACGACATTGGGGGGAAGCTCGGCGATCAGCATCCGCCGCTTGTCGATGGCGCATTGGCCGACCAGCCCCTCGCCGAGGCCGATGCTGCGCAGATGCCGCTCGGCGCCTTCGTCGGCATAGGACGACAACAGCCGCAGACGATGCGGCTCGTCGGCATCCATCTGGTAGATGACCCCGTGCTGGGCATCCACCAGCAGGGTCAACTCGGACAGCAGCAGGCGCCCCACCGTGACCAGATCCCGCTGCCCCTGCAGCATGTTGGTGAACCGCGCCAGATTGGTCTTCAGCCAGTCTTGCTCGGTATTGCGATCGGTGGTCAGACGAAGGTTGTCGATCATCGTATTGATGTTGTCTTTGAGTTCCGCCACCTCGCCGCGGGCATCCACCTGAATCGACCGGGTCAGGTCGCCCTTGGTCACCGCCGTGGCGACTTCGGCAATGGCGCGCACCTGGGTGGTCAAATTGGCGGCCAGCAGGTTGACGTTGCCGGTCAGGTCCTTCCAGGTGCCGGCGGCGCCCGGCACGTTGGCCTGGCCGCCCAGGCGGCCCTCGACGCCGACTTCGCGCGCCACCGTGGTCACCTGATCGGCGAAAGTTGCCAAGGTCTCGGTCATGTTGTTGATGGTCTCGGCCAAGGCGGCGACCTCGCCCTTCGACTTGACGGCGAGATTCCGCTTCAGGTCGCCGTTGGCGACGGCGGTGACCACCTTGACGATGCCGCGCACCTGCTCGGTCAGGTTGGCCGCCATCACATTGACCGTGTCGGTCAGGTCCTTCCAGGTGCCGGCCACGCCCGGGACCTGGGCCTGGCCGCCCAGCTTGCCTTCCGTCCCCACCTCGCGGGCCACCCGGGTGACTTCCGAGGCGAAGGCGTTGAGCTGATCGACCATGGTGTTGATGGTGTTCTTCAGCTCGAGGATCTCGCCCTTCACATCGACGGTAATCTTGCGCGACAGGTCGCCGCGGGCCACCGCGGTGGTCACCTCGGCAATATTGCGGACCTGGGTGGTCAGGTTGGCGGCCAGCAGGTTGACGTTGTCGGTCAGGTCCTTCCAGGTCCCGGCGACACCGGGCACCACGGCCTGGCCGCCGAGGCGGCCGTCGGTGCCCACCTCGCGGGCGACCCGGGTCACCTCGGCGGCGAAGGAGCGCAGCTGCTCGACCATGGTGTTCAAGGTCTCCTTGAGCAGCAGGATTTCGCCGCGCACATCGACGGTGATCTTCTTCGACAGGTCGCCGCTGGCGATGGCGGTCGCCACCTCGGCGATATTGCGCACCTGGGCGGTCAAATTGCCGGCCATGAAGTTGACGTTGTCGGTCAGGTCCTTCCAGGTGCCGGCCACGCCCGGGACCTGGGCTTGGCCGCCCAGCTTGCCTTCCGTGCCCACCTCGCGGGCCACCCGGGTGACTTCCGAGGCAAAGGCGTTGAGCTGATCGACCATCGTGTTGATGGTGTTCTTCAGCTCGAGGATCTCGCCCTTCACGTCGACGGTGATCTTGCGCGACAGGTCGCCCTGGGCCACCGCGGTGGTCACCTCGGCGATGTTGCGGACCTGGGCGGTCAGGTTGCCGGCCATCGAGTTGACGCTGTCGGTCAGGTCCTTCCAGGTGCCGGCGACGCCGCGCACCATGGCCTGGCCGCCGAGCTTGCCCTCGGTACCCACCTCGCGAGCCACGCGCGTCACCTCGCCGGCAAAGGCATTGAGCTGGTCAACCATCGTGTTGATGGTGTCTTTGAGCTGAAGAATCTCGCCGCGAACATCGACAGTGATCTTCTTGGAAAGATCGCCGGACGCGATCGCGGTCGACACCTCGGCGATGTTGCGCACCTGCGCGGTCAGGTTCGACGCCATCGAATTCACCGAATCGGTCAAGTCCTTCCAGGTGCCGGCGACGCCGAGCACGTTGGCCTGGC
>CAIOJO010000196.1 GCA_903858635.1 uncultured Telmatospirillum sp.
ATTGTCACCGGAACGACGGTGGCTGATGTGGTAGATTTCTTCATGGCGTTGCTTTCCTTTCGTGGATTCGACACCCCGAGCCTACAGGCTCAAGGTGAGCAACGCCTGCTCTACAATTTCAACATCGACCGGGACATTTCCAGAGAAGGCGGCGGGTCTTGCCGATCTATTGAACTACGCGGCCCTGGTCGATCCCGGCATTATTCAATGCAAGGACGGCTCGCTGATGGCCGGCTGGTCCTACTTCGGACCGGACGGCGAGAGCCAGACATCCCACGAGCGAAATTACACGACCGAACGGGTCAATGCCGCCCTGGCCAAGCTGGGATCCGGCTGGGTGACTTGGACCGACGCCATTCGGATCCGCTCGACCGACTATCCGGCGCCGGAGCGCAGCGCCTTTCCCGACCCGGTGACCCGGGCGATCGATGATCAGCGGCGGAAGTCTTTCGAGGCCGAAGGGGCGCATTTCGAGACGGAATATATTTTCATCGTCTTGTTCATTCCGCCGAGCAAGCTGCAAAACCGATTCGTTGAATTGTTCTATGACGACGACCGCACCAAGAGCCACAACGCCGGCGCCCGGCTGTTAGAGAATTTCAAGCTTGTTCTCTCTGATCTGGAGGACAGCTTTGGCAGCGTGCTGCGGATGACCAGGCTCACCTCCCATAGGATGGAGGACACCTACGGCCGCATTCATTACCACGATGACTTGCTGTCGTACCTGCAGGGCCTGTTCCGGGGCGAGCCGGCGCGGATCACCGCGCCCGCCAGCGGCATGTATCTCGACGCGGTCCTGGGCGGCATGGAGTTGTACCCGGCCGTCTATCCGAAGCTGGGCGACAACTTCATTTGCGTGATCGCCGTCGAAGGCTATCCGGAGGAGTCGTTCCCCGGGATTCTCGACATTTTGGCGGAGTTGCCGATCCGCTACCGCTGGTCGACGCGGATGATCTATCTGGATCGCCACCATGCGATCGGCCATTTCGAGAATTATCGCCGGAAATGGCAGCAGAAGACCCGCCCGCTGGTGACGCAGATCATGCGCAGCGACGGCGGCGGCCGGGTCAACCAGGACGCCGTCGACATGGTGGCGCAAGCCGACGCGGCCTTGGCGGAAGCCAGTTCCGGCATCGTGCGCTACGGCTACAAAACCACCGTCGTCGTGCTCATGGAACCGGACCGGGAGGTGGTCGAGGAGAACGCCCGGCTCATCAAGTCGATCTTCGAGAGCCTTGGCTTCGTGCCCAGGATCGAGACCAACAACGTCATGGAGGCGTGGCTGGGGTCGCTTCCTGGCCATCATGCCCCGAATGTCCGCCGCCCGTTGCTGCACACCTTGCACCTGGCGGACATGCTGCCGCTGTCGACGGCCTGGCCGGGCCGGGAAGAATGCCCCTGCGACAAGTATCCGCCGAACTCGCCGGCCTGGATGTATGCGCAAACCCTGGGCCACACGCCGTTTCGCGTGAATTTCCACGTCGGAGATCTGGGCCACGCGAAATTGTTCGGTCCCTCGGGGTCGGGCAAGTCGACGGCGCTGTGCGAATTCATGGCCCAGTTCAAACGCTACCCGGGCGCGTCGATCCTCGGCGTGGATGTGGGAAATACCATGTTCACGCTCTGCAACGCCGCCGGCGGCAAACACTACGAGATCGACACCTCGGCGATCAGTCTGGGCTTTGCGCCGCTCTATTACCTCGAAGAGCCCGGTGATCTGTCCTGGGCGGCCGAGTGGGTCGAAATGGCCTACACGCTGCAGACGGATCTGCCGCTGACGCCGGAACAACGCACCCTGGTGCGGGAAGCCCTGGTGCGGATGCGCACCGACAAAGGCGGGGCGCGCGGCATCTCGGAGTTTTGCCTCGAGGTGCAAAACACCAGCATTCGCGAATCCTTGGCGTTTTACTGCGACGCCGACGCGCTGGGTACGCTGTTCGACGCCAAAGAAGACACCATGTCGGACAGTTTGTTCACCGTGGTGGAAATGGAGGCGTTGATGGGGATGAGCGACAAGGTCGTTCTGCCCCTGCTGGCCATTTTGTTTCGGCGCTTCGAAAAGAGTCTCGAAGGCCAGCCGGCGTTGTTGGTCCTGGACGAAGTGTGGAAATTTTTCCGCCACAAGGTCTTCCGGGAAAAGTTGGTGGATTGGTTGCTGACGCTGCGGAAGAAGAATTGTGTTGTCCTCATGGCAACGCAAAGTCTTTCCGCCGCTGCGAGATCGGGCATCCTCGATATCCTGATGGAAAACTGCCCGACGACAATCTATCTGCCGAACCCAGAGGCAGACAAACGCGGCACGGCAGAAAATCCCGGCCCGCGCGATTTCTACGACATGTTCGGTCTGAACGATGCGGAGATCGATATCGTCAAGAACGGAGTGAGAAAGCGCGACTATTACTTCACGTCGCCGGAAGGCCGCCGGCTGTTCCAGTTGGCGCTGACGCCCATGGAATTGGCATTCACTGGTGTCTCCAGTCCGGAGGACATCAAGGCGGTGCGCGCCTTGATCGAGGCCCACGGGCCGACCTGGCCGCAGGAATGGTTGAAGGTGAGGGGGGTGGACTATGACCTCGCGATTTAGATCTGTCGTGTTGGCGTTGATGGTCGCCGCGGCGGCCCCGGCCGCGCCGGCGCAAATCCTCACCTACGATAACAGCAACTATTTGGAATGGCTGCAGCAGCTCGATTACGCCTACAAGCAATTTGACCAGTTGAAGCAGCAATTGCAGGCGCAGACGCAAATGCTGGCCGCACTGGGGTCCGACATCACCGGCCCGATCATGCAAGCCGTGGGGCAGACCCAAGGGCTAATCGGCACGATAACAAACGCTGAACAACAGGGCACCGCCCTCTACACCACCTTGAATACGCTCTTTACCTCGGATTTCGGTGGTCGGACGCCGGCGCAAATTGCCG
>CAIOJO010000197.1 GCA_903858635.1 uncultured Telmatospirillum sp.
CGCCCGCCCCACTGGGCTAACCAAAGTTAGGCGGTGGGAACGGCCATGGAAAAACCGGTTATCGGCATCATCGGCGGCAGCGGCGTCTACCAGATCGATGGTCTGTCCGACGTCGAATGGCGCAGCGTGGAAAGCCCGTTCGGCGCGCCATCCGACGCCCTGATGTTCGGCCGCTTGGACGGTCAGCCGCTGGTGTTTCTGCCGCGCCATGGACGGGGCCACAAGATCCCGCCGTCCGAGCTGAACTTCCGGGCCAATATCGACGCCTTGAAGCGGGCCGGGGTGACCGAGATCATCTCGGTTTCGGCGGTCGGCTCGCTGCGTGCCGAACTCGCTCCCGGCACCTTCGTCATCGTCGACCAGTTCATCGACCGCACCTTTGCCCGGACCAAGAGCTTTTTCGAGACCGGGCTAGTGGCCCATGTCAGCATGGGGCGTCCGGTGTGCGGCCGGCTGGGCGATGCCCTGGAAGAGGCGGCCCGGCAGAACGGCCTTCCGGTCAAGCGTGGCGGCACCTATCTGGTGATGGAGGGGCCGCAATTCTCCACCGTGGCGGAGTCCGAGCTGTATCGCGCCTGGGGCTGCGACGTCATCGGCATGACCAACATGCCGGAGGCCAAGCTGGCTCGCGAGGCCGAGCTCTGTTACGCCACCGTCGCCATGGTGACCGATTACGATTGCTGGCATCCCGATCACGACCATGTCAACGTCGATGCGGTGATCAAAGTGCTGCTGGACAATGCCGACCGGGCGCGCGCTTTGGTCCGCACCGCCGCGCCAAAGCTCCGCGATCGGCATGGTCCTTGCGACAGGGGCTGCCACCACGCGTTGGACATGGCGATCCTGACGGCGCCCGAGTCCCGCGACCCGCGACTGGTCGACAAACTGGATGCGGTGGCCGGGCGGGTCTTGCGGACGTAGGGGCTAGGCCAATGAACGTCAACGGCGTCCCCACCCGAACCATTTGGCCGGCCGCCGACGGGCTGGGGGTCGAGATCATCGACCAGACCCGGCTTCCGCATGACTTGGTGGTGGTCCGGCTGGATACGGTCGAGCATGCCGAGCGGGCGATCCGCGACATGTGGGTGCGCGGCGCCCCGCTGATCGGCGTCACCGCCGCCTATGGCATGGCGCTGGCGGTCCTTGCCGATGCCTCCGACGACCACCTCGATGCCGCCTATCGCCGCCTTGCCGCGGCCCGCCCGACCGCGGTCAACCTGCGCTGGGCCCTGGACGAGATGCGGGCCCTGCTGCAGCCCTTGCCGGCGGCCGGACGCCGTGCCGCCGCCTATGCCCGCGCCGCCGCCATGGCCGAAGAGGACGTGGCGGCGAATGCCGATCTCGGGCGGCATGGCCTCACCCTGCTCGAGTCGTCGTGGGCCAAGCGCCAAGCCGCCGGAGCGAGCCGCCTGAACATCCTTACCCATTGCAACGCCGGCTGGCTGGCCACCGTCGACTGGGGTACCGCCCTGGCCCCGATCTATCAGGCAGAGAAGGCCGGTATTCCGCTGCATGTCTGGGTCGATGAAACGCGGCCGCGCAATCAAGGCGCCAGCCTGACCGCCTGCGAACTGAACTGGCAGGGGATCGCCCACACGGTGATCGTCGACAATGCCGGCGGCCACCTGATGCAGCACGGCCTGGTCGACCTGGTGATCGTCGGTTCCGATCGCACCACCGCGACCGGCGATGTCTGCAACAAGATCGGCACCTATCTGAAGGCCCTGGCCGCCAAGGACAACGGCGTGCCGTTCTATGTCGCCCTACCGGGCTCGACCGTCGACTGGGGCATCGAGGACGGCTTGGCGTCGATCCCCATCGAACAGCGCGATCCCGCCGAAGTCACCCATATCACCGGCCGTAGCGCCGATGGCGTCATCCTGGTCGTGCAGCTGACACCGGACGGCAGCCCGGCCGTCAACTACGGCTTCGACGTGACGCCGGCCCGCCTGGTGACCCGTCTGATCACCGAACGCGGCGTCTGCGCGGCGTCGCGCGACGGCTTGCTGTCCCTCTATCCGGAGAAACGGTCCCATGTCTGAAGGATTCATCCGCTCGACCCGTCACCGGCTGGCCCTGGTCGAGGCGAATTCCAGACTCGTCGCCCTCGGGCTGAACAAGGGCACCTCCGGCAATGTCAGCCTGCGCTGGGACGACGGGTTCCTGGTGACCCCGTCCGGCATGGCGCCGGCCGCCATTCGCCCCGAAGACATCGTCTTTCTCGATATGGATGGGACGCCGCGCGGCAGCCGCGCCCCGTCGTCGGAATGGCGGATCCATCGCGACATCTACGCGGCCCATCCCGAGGTCGGGGGCGTGGTGCACGGCCATCCGCCGTTCTGCGTCGCTCTGGCGGTGTTGCACAAGCCGATCCCGGCCTACCATTACATGGTGGCCAAGGCCGGTGGCTCGGATATCCGCTGCGCGCCCTATGCGACCTATGGGACGCAACGGCTGTCGGAGCTTGCTCTGGCCGCCCTCGACGGCCGCAAGGCCTGCCTGTTGGCCAATCACGGCATGATCGCCATCGGCCCCACCCTCGATGCGGCCATGGCTCTGGCGGTCGAAGTCGAGGAATTGGCCGAGGGTTATTGGCGGGCCTTGCAGATCGGCCAGCCGGTGCTGCTGGACGAGGCCGAGATGGCGCAGGTGCTGGAAAAATTCGCCACCTATGGCGAGAACGCGCAGTCCGGCCCGGCGGCTTGAAGCAAGAATAGGACCGGCAGGGAGAGGCGCAGATGGCCCATCGCATCACCGGCATCGATCATGTTCTGCTCGCGGTGCGCGACCTCGACGCCGCCACCCACACCTTCGCCCGCCTCGGCTTCACGGCGAGCCCGCGGGGCGTCCACGAGGAATGGGGGACGGCCAACCGCTGCCTGATGCTGGCCAAGGGTTACGTCGAGCTGATCGCCCCGATCGGCGACGGACCGGGAGCACGGCGGGTCGCCGCCCATCTCGACAGTTGGGGCGAAGGCTTGATGGGGGTTGCCCTGGGCAGTTCGGATGCCCAGCAATCCTACCAATCGCTGTTGCGGGCCGGTGTCAAGGCGGGCGCCCCGTCGCCGCTGTCGCGCCGTATCGAGGTGGCGGACGGCGAACTGCGGCCCAGTTTCGCCGTGGTCGACCTGGCCGCCGAGACCACGCCTGGTCTTCCCGTGTTTCTTTGCCAGCATCTGACCCCCGAGCTGTTGCGCCGGCCGGCCTGGCTCGACCATGCCAATGGGGCGAGCAGCCTGATGTCGGTCACCGTGGTGATCGATCACCCGGAAGCGGCCATGCCCGAATACAACCGCCTCTTCGGGCCGGCTGCGTCGACTCCCACCGATGAGATGGTCACCGTGCATTCGGGCCGCGGACTGATCTATCTGGTGACAGCCGATGGCTTCGACCTGTTGCATCCCGAACTCGACCTGGTGCTGTCCGACCCTCCCGCCTTGGTGGCGATGTCGATCGGTGTGGCCGACCTGGATCGCACCGCCGGCTGGCTTGACAGCAACGGCATCGAGGTGAGCCGCAAGGGCGGCCATCTCGGCATCGATGCCGCCGAAGTCTTCGGCATCGGGCTCGAGTTCGTCCAGGCCTGAGCAGCTAGATCTGCACCTGGCTGCCCAGTTCGATCACCCGGTTGGCCGGAATATGGAAGAAATCGGTGGCCCCCGCGGCATTGCGCGCCATCGCCGTGAACAGCTTCTCGCGCCACAGCGCCATGCCCGGCATGGCGGTCGGAATGATGGTGTCACGGCTGATGAAGAAGCTGGTGTCCATCATGTCGAATTGCAGCTTGGGCGCGCAGGCGGTCAGCACGGCCGGTACGTCGGGCTCTTCCATGAAGCCGAACAGGATGGCGACGCGGTAGAAGCCTTCGCCCCGCTGGCGGATATGGCAGCGTTCCTCGTTCGCCAACCGCGGCACCCCCAGGACGCGCACCGTCAAGATGATCACCCGTTCATGCAGCACCTTATTGTGCTTCAGGTTGTGCAACAGCGCGGTGGGCACGCCGGCCGGATTGCGGGCCAGGAAGACGGCGGTGCCGGGCACCCGGCGGATCGGCTTGTCGTGCAGGCGGGCCAGGAACTGGTCAAGGGGCAGACTCTGATCGAGCTGGTGCCGCGCCACCAGTTCCTTACCGGTCTTCCACGTGGTCATCAGCAAGAGGACGATGGCGCCGGCCACCAACGGGAACCAACCGCCCTCGGGTATCTTCAGTAGATTGGCCGAAAAGAACAGCAGATCGACGAAGGCGAAGCCGCCGCCGATCACCACCACCGCGGACCAATGCCAACGCCAGACGCACCGGGCCACCACGCAGGCCATCACGGTGGTACAGATCATGGTGCCGGTCACCGCGATGCCGTAGGCGGCGGCCAGGGCGGTCGACGACTGGAAGCCCAGCACCAGTGCGACAACGGCGACCATCAAGGCGTTGTTGATGCCTGGCACGAAGACTTGGCCGATTTCGTGTTCGGAGGTTTGCCGCACGAACAGCCGAGGACTGTAACCCAACTGCATCGCCTGCTTGCTTAATGAGAACGCCCCGGAAATGACCGCCTGACTGGCGATCACCGTGGCCACCGTGGACAACCCGACCATCGGGTAGAGCAGCCGCGAGGGGGCCAGCAGGTAGAAGGGATTGGCCAGCGCCTCCGGATGCGACAGCAGCAGCGCGCCTTGACCGAAATAGTTGAGCAGCAGGGCGGGAAAGACCATGGCGAACCAGGCCAGTCGGATCGGTCCCTTGCCGAAATGGCCCATATCGGCATAGAGGGCCTCGGCCCCGGTGATCGACAGGACGACGCTGCCCAGCACCCTGAACGCCTGCAACGGGTCATGGGCGGCGAAGGCGGCGGCATGGGTCGGCAGAGCCGCGCCCAGCACGGCGGGCCGGTCGGCGATGGCCATGCCGCCCAAAATGGCGATCACCACGAACCACAGCAGCATGACCGGACCGAACAGGGCGCCGACCCGGGCCGTTCCGGTGGCTTGCAGCAAGAACAGGCCGATCAGCACGGCGACCGCCAGCGGCAGCACGAAAGGCTGCAGGCCGGGCGCCGCCACTTCCAGTCCCTCGATGGCCGACAACACCGAGATGGCGGGGGTGATCATGCCGTCGCCGAAGAACAGCGCCGTGCCGCCAAGCCCCAGCAGCATCAGCCCGCGGGTCAGCCAGGGGTGTCGTTCGAGGCCCCGCTGGGCCAGCGCCATCAGTGCCAGCAGGCCGCCTTCGCCGCGATTGTCGGCGCGCATGACGAAGGCCACGTATTTCATCGTCACCACAAGGACGATGGCCCAAAAGATCAAGCTGACCACGCCGAAGATATGGAACGGGGTCGGGGCGACCGGAGTCGATCCGGTGAAGCATTCGTGAACGGTGTAAAGCGGGCTGGTCCCGATGTCACCGAACACCACGCCGGTTGCCGCGAGGGTGAGGCGGACCCTTCGATTGGCCTCCATGCGGACCGCCTTGCAAGCCAACGCCCGAGCGGGCGTCCTGACCTTAGGTAGGTCCGCCCGGAGCGCCCGAAAAGAGGGGGCCGGCGGACCACTCCGCCGGTTGCTCTTTGGTGTCAGGGGTTCACTTGGCCGGCCGCCTCAGGCGACCAGGAAGTTCTTGAACTGCCAGGGATCGGTGGCATCGAGATCTTCCTCGAACAGGAGGCCGCGGTCGTGCAGCGGCGTCCATTCCGAATAGACCCCGACCAGCTTGCCGAGATAGGGCCGGCAGATCTCCAGGATGCGTTCGAAGTCCATTTGGTCCGGCTCGACGACGCCCCGGTTGGGGTTTTCCAACACCCAGACGATGCCGGCCAGAACCGCGCTGGTCACCTGCAGGCTGGTGGCGTTGTTGTGTGGGGCGAGTTGCCGCGCCTCCTCGATCGACAAGCGCGAACCGAACCAATACGCCCCTCGCTGATGGCCCATCAGCAACACCCCCAGTTCGTCGATGCCCTCGGTGATCTCTTCCAGCATCAGCCGGATGTTGGACTGCAGCTGCCAGTTCTTGCCGGCCAATTCATGGAGCGACAGGACCGCGGCGTCGCAAGGGTGATAGGCGTAATGCACGGTGGGACGGAACCGCGGCTGATCACCCTCGCCGAGGGTGTAGTAGTTGGCGATCGAGATCGACTCGCTGTGGGTGATCAGGAAACCGTGGAACGGGCCCTCGAGGGGGGTCCAACTGCGAACATGGACGCTGGCCCCGGGACGGGTCATATAGATCGCGGCGCCGGCGCCGAAATCATGCCGCTGGCCGTCGGCCGGCAAGGTTTTCTCGTGGCTGCCCCAGCCGAGTTCCGACGGCTGGCAGCCTTCGCCGACGAAACCCTCGATCGACCAGGTGTTGACGAACTCGTCGACCCGCTTGGGCTGCGGCGAAACCTGGGTGTCGCGCTCGGCGATATGGATCACCTTGACCGCCAGCCGGGCCATCAGCTCGCCCCATTCGGCGCGCTTGGTCGGCTTGGTGGTGGTGACCCCGGTGTCGCGGGCGATATTGAGCAGGGCCTGCTTGACCAGATGCGATACCAGCCCCGGATTGGCTCCGTGGGTGATTACCGCGGTCGGCGCTCCTGGTCCGTTGCGCAGCTTCAGCGCGGCTTCGCGCAACGCGTAGTTGGAACGCCGCGACGGGGTCAGCGAGGTGTCGGTATAGCCGCCGGCCCAAGGTTCGGTGCAGGTGTCGAGATAAAGCGCACCCCGCTCGCGGCAGAATTCGATCAGTGCCAAGGACGACACGTCCACCGATACGTTCAGCAGGAAGTCGCCTTGCGACAGCAGCGGTTCGAGGATGCTCTTGTAGTTGGCCAGAGTCAGCGGGTCGCGGATGAAGCGGATGCCGTATTCGTCGGCCTCCTGATGGCCCCGTTCCTCGGCCGTGACGATGGTGATGGCCGCCGGCTCGATTCCGATATGGCGCAGTATCAGTGGCAGAACGCCCTGTCCGATACTGCCAAAGCCGACAATGACCATTCGGCCGGAGAAGGAAATATGCTTCATCTGGTTGCCCCCTTTCTTTTTCTTGCCGCTGTCGAGCCAAGCTCAGGCGGCGTCACGGACCTCCGTCGCCAAGAACCTCGTCGAGGCCTTGACCCTCTTGTCGAGCGCCACCCCACGGGCGCCCGGTTGGCCAAATCTGAGCCAAATCTTGCTGGCACCGTGCGGTCGCCGGCTTTGCAGCGGCGCCACGGCGGCATCATCGCGAACCATGTTCATCAGCTAACTCCCGAGCGCCCCAGCCTAGAGCCGGGGTATTAGACGACCACCGCGGGTCCCCGAAGGGACCGCGGCAAAGACCTCAGCGACGATGATCAAGGGCTTGCGTTGGCAAGCCCTGCCACCGTCACTACGGTCTTCGACTTCGGAAGTGCGGAGAAAACCTCGCGCGTGTCACAACCATGTCCACCTCCCTTTCGGGGACCGGCCCGATGGCGACCGGAGACCAAAAAGGACGCCTGACCGTCGTAGCATAACCCGGGCGAATGCCGGGCCATAGGCACGTGCGAGTGCGTCTGGAGGGATATATATACCGATTCTTCCGGTGCGCAAGGGCTTTATGCCCTCACTTCTAGTCTTCGGCGAGCAAGCTAAGGTATTGCCAAACCAAGGTTGCTGCGGCCAAAGCGGTAATCTCCGCGACATCGTAGGGTGGACTTACCTCCACCATGTCCATGCCGGCGAAGGCCAGGCCGTGCAGGCGCTTCAGGATGGACATCGCCTGCCAAGAGAACAGGCCGCCGATTTCCGGGGTGCCGGTACCGGGGGCCTGGCCGGGGTCCAGGGCATCGATGTCGAAGGACAGATAGACCGGCTCGCGGCCGACGACGTCGCGGATGGCCTGGGCGATCGCCGCCGGCGAACTCTCGTGCACCGCCTCGGCCGAGACGATGGTCACGCCTTTGCCCTGGGTCCACTCCCACACGGCGCGGGGTATCGGCGAGCGGATACCGATCTGAATCATCCGGTGCGGCGCCACCAGTCCTTCGTTGATGGCGTGGTAGAACACCGAGCCATGGCCCAGCGGCTGGCCGAAATTGTCGGGCCAGGTGTCGCAATGGGCGTCGAAATGGATCAGCCCGACGGGGCCGCCGCGGCGCGCCACCAAGGCGCGCAGCAGGGGCAGGGTAATGGTGTGTTCGCCGCCCAGGGCAACCAGATGGGAATGGGCCCGGGCCTGCTCCTCGATCAGCTGCAGGCTGGTCGGGATGTCGCCCAGGGCGAGCCGAAAATCGCCCGAATCGGCGATCGGCAGGAGGCGCGGATCGGTCCAACTGGCCGGGTTGTCGCCGTCGGTCAACATGCGGCTGGCCAGCCGGATCGCCGACGGCCCAAAACGTGCGCCGGGCCGATTGGTCACGCCGATGTCGAGCGGAATACCGACGATGCGGACGGCGTTGTCGTCGGCCTCGGCCGGCGCCCCTAGGAAACTGGGCGGGACGGCGAAGGTGGGGGGTTGCAAGGGGCGCCTCCCTCCGGTTGCGGGCGCCACGGCGCCCTGATCTTACACATTGAACAGGAAATGGAAGAGGTCGCCATCCTGCACCAGGTAATCCTTGCCTTCCAGCCGCATCTTGCCCGCTTCCTTGGCGCCCGCCTCGCCACCACAGGCGACGAAGTCGGCGAAGGAGATGGTTTCGGCGCGGATGAAGCCGCGTTCGAAATCGGTATGGATGACGCCGGCCGCCTGCGGCGCCTTCAACCCCTTCGGCAGGGTCCAGGCACGGGCCTCCTTCGGGCCGACGGTGAAGAAGGTGATCAGGTGCAGCAACTCGTAGCCGGCCCGGATGATCTGGGCCAGGCCGGTTTCCTTGAGGCCGAGCGCCTCCAGGAACTCGGCCTTTTCGGCCGCGTCCGGCAGCAACGCCACCTCGGCCTCGATGGCCGCCGAAATCACCACATGAGCGGCGCCCTGGGCCGCGGCCATCGCCGCCGCCCGCTCGGAGAAGGCGTTGCCGGTCGCCGCTGCCGCTTCTTCGACATTGCACACATAGAGGACCGGCTTCGAGGTCAGCAGCCCCAGGGTCTTCAAGATGGCCCGGCCGTCGTCGTCGAGCGCCACGCTGCGGGCCGAACGACCGTCGCGCAGGGCGGCCAGCACCGGTTCCATCACGTCGATCTGCGCCTTGGCATCCTTGTCGCCGCCCTTGGCCTTCTTGCCGACCGAGACGACCCGTCGCTCGAGGCTGTCGAGATCGGCCAGCATCAGCTCGGTCTCGATGGTTTCGGCGTCGCGCACCGGATCGACCGAGCCCTCGACATGGGTGACGTCGGGATCCTCGAAGCAGCGCAGCACCTGGACCACGGCATCGACCTCGCGGATATTGGCCAGGAACTGGTTGCCCAGTCCCTCACCGCGGCTGGCGCCGCGGACCAGGCCGGCGATATCGACGAACTCGAGCTGGGTGGGGATGGTCTTGGCCGACTTGGCGATGCGGGCCAGGGTGTCCAGCCGCGCATCCGGCAGCGCCACCCGCCCGACATTGGGTTCGATGGTGCAAAAGGGGTAATTGGCCGCCTGCGCCGCCGCGGTGGAGGTCAGTGCATTGAACAGGGTCGACTTGCCGACATTCGGCAGGCCGACAATCCCGCAATTGAAACCCATCAGTCTTCTCCGCTAAGGCTCGCTCTTGTTCTTCGGGGCGACCGGCAGGGCCTGGGCCAGGCGGGTCATGAAACCGTTGGCGTCGCCGGCCAGCAGTCGCGGCAATTCTTCCGCCACCGCATCGAACAAGGGCCGCAGCCATGTCTGGTCGTCTTTGGCGAAATCGCCGAGCACCCAGGGCGTCACCAGCCGCTTGTCGCCGGGATGGCCGATACCCAGACGGATCCGCCAGTAATCATTGCCCAGATGGGCGTCGATGCTGCGCAAGCCGTTGTGACCACCGGCGCCACCACCCTGTTTGACCCGGACCTTGCCGGGCAACAGATCGAGGTCGTCGTGCAAAACCACCACATCGCCATTGGCCAGCTTGTGGAAATGGGCGGCGGCGGCCACCGCCTGACCCGACATGTTCATGAAGGTCTCGGGCTTGAGGATCAGGACCTTCTCTCCCCCCACCGAACCTTCGGCGAGCAGGCCGTGGAATTTGCCGCGCCAAGGGGAAAAGGAATGGCGGCGGACGATTTCGTCCGCCGCCATCGACCCGATATTGTGGCGGTTCCGGGCGTAGGCCCCGCCGGGGTTGCCCAGTCCCACCAGCAGTTTCATCGGTTCAAGCGGTGGTCTCGCCCGCCTCGGCCGCAGCCCCAGCCTCGCCGGCCGGGGTTACCGTCGGCGCAGCGATCGTGGCGAGGGTCGGGTTCTTCTCGTGCACGACCGCCGTGGCGCCCGGCGGCAGGACCACCGCCGACAGGTGGATCGAGGTGCCGATGTCGAGCCCGGTCAGATCGATGACGATCTCGCTGGGGATCGCGTTGGCCGAGGCGATCACTTCGAGTTCGTGCGTCACCACGTTCAACACGCCGCCGCGCTTGATGCCCGGCGACTTGTCGTGGTTGGTGAAATGCACCGGCACCCGCACATGGACCTTCGATTCGGCGCCGACGCGCAGGAAGTCCACATGAACCGGCAGGCCACTGACCGGGTGACGCTGCACGTCGCGGCACAGCACGCGCTCGGTCTTGCCGTCGATGCCGAGGTCGAACAGGCGGGTGGCGAACCCGGCCTTGTTCATCTCGGCCCACAACAGGCGCGGCAGAACGGCGATGGTGAGGGGCGGCTGCTTGTTGCCGTAAATGACGCCGGGGACGAGGCCCTGACGGCGGGTTTCTCGGGCTTCCCCCTTTCCGGCCCGATCACGCGCCACGACGCTGATGGTGGTGACTTCGCTCATCGCAAACTCCAATGCAAAGCGGCGCGGCCTCCAGGGGTGCCGACGCCAGGAAGCGAGTGTGTAGCGCGCTCGCAACGCGTTTTCAATTTCTTTCGTGCGGAGCCATGGAACCGCCAAGACGCAAAGACGCCAAGGGGTCAGATCGGGCGATCCGCAGATGACGCAGATTGGCGCAGATCGTGAGGAATGCCTGCGGCCGCCCGGTTAACCGCCTTGGCTTCTTGGCGCCTTGGCGGTTCGATCAGTCGGACTTACCGGGTGCGTTAGTCGAACAGACTCGAGACCGAGCGTTCTTCGCTGATGCGCTGGATGCTTTCGGCCATCAGGGGGGCGATGGTGATCTGCCGGATGTTGTGGGCCAGCTTGACCGCTTCGGTGGCCTGGATCGAGTCGGTGGTGACCAGGCTTTCGAGGGGCGACGCGGTGACCCGGGCCACCGCTCCGCCGGACAAGACGCCGTGCGTCACATAGGCCGAGACCGAGGTGGCGCCGGCCTTCATCAGCGCTTCGGCGGCGTTGCACAGGGTGCCGGCCGAATCGACGATATCGTCGACCAGGATGCAGCGGCGGGCCCGGACGTCGCCGATGATGTTCATCACCTCGGAAACGCCGGCGCGCTCGCGCCGTTTGTCGATGATGGCGAGGGAGGCATCGATCCGGCTGGCGATGGCGCGGGCGCGGACGACGCCGCCGACATCGGGCGACACGATCATCACGTCGTCGCCCTGATAGCGGTTCTTGATGTCGTTGGTGAACACCGGGGCGGCGTAGAGATTGTCCAGCGGGATGTCGAAGAACCCCTGGATCTGCCCCGAATGCAGGTCGAGGGTGACCACCCGGTTGGCGCCCGCCGTGGTGATCAGATTGGCCACCAGCTTGGCCGAGATCGGCGTGCGCGGGCCCGATTTGCGGTCCTGGCGGGCATAGCCGAAATAGGGGATGACGGCGGTGATGCGGCGGGCCGAACCGCGGCGCAGGGCGTCGCAGGTGACCAGGAGTTCCATCAGGTTGTCGTTGGCCGGGAAGCTGGTCGATTGGACGACGAACACGTCCTCGCCGCGCACATTCTCATGGATCTCGACGAAGATCTCCATGTCGGAGAATCGGCGGATGCTGGCAGAGGTGAGCGCGATATTGAGGTAACTGGCAATGGCTTCCGCAAGCGGCCGATTGCTATTGCAAGACAGGATCTTCATGACGAACCCTTGCGGTGCTCCGGATCTACCGGCACGACTTTGCGGTCTAGTGCGGTGACCCAGACCGATGATTCGCGATCAACGGTCTGGGTCACCGCACAAACGCTTGAAATCATTGTGCTCTGACTCAAGCGGCCGTGCGCCAGCCGCTTGAGTCAGAGCACTAGGGGATTGCGGCGGAATGTAACAGTCGCCCTAGCCGATGTAAACGGCCTTCCGGCTTTTTGGGTCGCGGCTAATCGTGCCGGCTGCTGTCGATCACCTGCTGGACGCCGTCGGCGCCGGCGCCGGCGATCTGCCTGGCCAGCGGTGCGGTGTCGCCTTCGAGTACCGGATGCGGGACCGGGCTGCCTTGCGAGACGGTGCCCAGTGCCTTGCCGGCGGAGTCGCGCACCACCCACTCCACCTCGATCAGGTCCTGACCGTCTTTGGCGGGGCTGATCCTTAGCGTTCCGTCGACCAGGAACGAGGCCGGTTCGTCGCCCCCGACGGTCAGGCCGCGCCGCGCCAAGGCGTCGGCCATGGCCCGGCTCAGGCTATTGCCGTCGAACTTGCCCGACACCTGGACCAACACCTGGACTGGGCGAACGGCGATGCGCGGTTGCCGGACCGCCACCGCGATGTTCGGATCGTCGCCGCGCAGCAGTCGGGCCAGGCTGGCGGCCGAGCCCGCGGCCAGCTTGGCCTGGCCATCGGCCGCGGCGGATGGCACCGGCTGTCGGACTTGGCCGAGGACACGGCCGTCCGGGGTGACCAGCTGCCACAGGAAACTGCGCGGCGACGGGCCGGAATTGCCGTCCAGGCCGCCGCGCAGCACCAGGAAGGTGGGGCCGGCCGGCCCGGAGGTGGCGGCGATGTCCTGATGGGCCAAGGCCTCGACCATGGCCTCGGCCAGTCCGGGCAGACCGGCCACCGGCTGCACGGCGAGCGGCGCCAGGGTTCCCGGTGCGGCAATCCCGGCGCCGGCATCGTGCTCGAAGGGATGGGGCAACGGACCGCAGGCCGCCGCGGCCAAGGCAGGCAACAGCGCTGCCAACAGGCGAGCCAGAGGTCCGATCAGCGTTCCAGGACGATGGTCGAGAGCGACCGGCCGTAATCCGGTTCGCCTCGCAGTTGGGAGCGCCGATAACTGAAGAAACGCGCTTCTTCCCGACAGGTATCGCATGGCGTGCGCGCCACCTCGTTGACGGACAGCTTGGCCAAACGACGGGCCAGGTAGCCCGGCAGGTCGAAAAAGAAATGGCCTTCCCGGGCGGCGTTGACGAAGAAGAAGTGGTTGTTGGGGTCCTCGGCCAGGAAGGGAGCGGGAAACTCCGGCCCTACCTCGTAGGAGCGCTGGGCGATGCAGGGGCCGATCGCCGCGACGATGCGCGATGGCTTGGCGCCCAGCTTGACCATTTCCGCGATCGTATTGTCGAGGATGCCGGCGATCGCCCCACGCCAGCCGGCATGCGCGGCCCCGATCACCCCGCCCCGCGCATCGACCATGAGGACCGGGGCGCAGTCGGCGCTCAGGATGCCAAGCGCGACATTGCGGCGGTTGGTCACCAAGGCATCGGCCGGGGTCGGCAGGTCGCCGGTCCAATCGGTGTCGACCACCAGCACATTGGTGGTGTGCTGCTGATTGACGGTGGCCAGCGCCGCCGGCGTCAGGTCGAGCTGGGCGAGGGCGCGCTGCCGGTTGCCGTCGATGCTGGCGCGCTCATCCCGCGAGCCGTACCCGCAATTGAGGGAGGCGTAGACACCTTTCGACAGGCCGCCTTCCCGGGTGAAGAAGGCGTGGCGGATGTTTTGCACCTCGTTGAGGGCGGAGACGGTGATCATCCCGGGGGCAGGTGGCATATTCAAGAGGGTAATCCTGGTGGAAGGTTCAATCCTGGGTCGAGCAGGGCCATTGCTTTAAACAGGTTGCCCATTCCTGCCGGATCGATCAAGCGTCGGCATGCGCTGGCGATCTCGTCGGCCTTGTCGGGCGCCCCGGCACCAAGCCGGTCGGCCCGCAATTCAATGCCCAGCGAACGGAGGAAGGTCCCTTGCGAAACCACCTTGGTGGCGTTCGCCGGCCGGGCCGCTGCCGCCAAGGCTTGGAAGTCCAGATGGGCGGTGAGATCGGTCTCGCCCGGCCGATGGAACACCGGGACCATCTGATGGCGGTGCACCGCCTGCAGCGTATCCCCGACGGCGCTGGTCGGATGGCCGTAGTCGATGACCAGGGCGGCGCCGCCCTCGGTCGCCAGGCGCTGCCCGAGCCATTGGGCAATGTCGCGTGCGGTCGGATTGATTTCGAAGATGTCGCCCTCTGCGGCGGGCGGCGCGTCGATGGTTGCCGTGGTGCCGTCGACGAAGACGAAGTCGTCGCCGTCGAGGCCGACCAGGCGCTCGTGCCAGCCGTCGTCCCGGTTGACATATTGGTGAATTGGCAAGGCGTCGAAGAATTCGTTGGCCACCACCATAAGGGGGCCGGCCGGAAGCTCCTCGACGCGTTCCAGCCACACCACAGGGAGGTCCTTCAGCAGTTGCTGCTGGCGCAGGCGGAGCGCCGGGCTGGTCTCGACCAGGTGGATGCGCAAGGCCTTGCGGAACGGGGCCAGCTGGGCCGCGGCGCGCAGGAAATCGCTCATCAGCGTGCCGCGGCCGGGGCCCAGTTCCGCCAGCACCACCTCGGCCGGTTCGCCCATCGCCTGCCAGACCACGGCCGCCCACAGGCCGAGCAACTCGCCGAACATCTGGCTGATTTCCGGCGCGGTGATGAAATCACCGGCGCGGCCCAGCGGGTCGCGGCCGATATAGTAACCCCACTCTGGATGGCTCAGGCATTGGCCCATGAAATCGGCCACCGATAGCGGCCCGCTGTCCCGGATGCGCTGGCGCAGCAACAGGCCGAGCGGCGTGCTCATGCCGGGCGCTTCGCGCGGATCATGAACGCCACGCCGACGATGACCAGCGGAATCGACAGCAATTGGCCCATGGTGGCGCCGCCCCACAGATAGCCCAGATGGGCATCGGGCTGGCGGAAGAACTCACCGATGATGCGCGCCAGGCCATACCCGGCCAGGAAGGCCCCCGACAGGAAGCCGCCGCGCAGGCGCAGCCCTTCGTTGCGCCACAGCAGATGCAAGACGATGAACAGAACCAGGCCTTCCAGCCCCGCCTCGTAGAGCTGGCTGGGATGCCGCGGCACCGGCCCGCCACCGGGGAAAATCACCGCCCAGGGCAGGTCATCGGGAGCCGGCCGGCCGAACAGCTCGCCGTTGACGAAATTGGCGATGCGCCCGAAGAACAGTCCCAACGGCACCACGGTGCAGATGGTGTCGCCGACCGCCAGCAGGTCGAGCCGATTGCGGCGTGAGAACACGATGATGGCGACGATCACGCCCAGCGCGCCGCCGTGGAACGACATCCCGCCCCTCCACAGGGCGAAGATCTCCAGCGGTTGGCTGAAATAGTAGAGCGGCTTGTAGAACAGCACATAGCCGAGGCGGCCGCCCAGCACGACGCCCAAGGTGGCCCACACCAGAAAGTCGTCGACCTGCTCGGGCCGCATGGCGTTGGGCGGCTTGGAGACCAGCCACCGGGTGTATCGCCATCCCGCCACCAGCCCGGCGATGTAGGCCAGCGCATACCAGCGGATGGCGAACGGGCCGAGGCGCACCGCAACCGGATCGAGATCGGGAAAAGAGAGCGCCATGGCGGTCAGACGTAACGGTCGTTGGTGGCCAGATAGCGCGACACATAGGCGGTCACGCCATCCTCCAACGAGGTGAAGGGCTTGCCGTAGCCGGCCGCCCGCAAGCGCTCCATCCGGGCTTCGGTGAAGTATTGATACTTGTCGCGGATGGCGAGCGGCGTATCGACGAACTTGATATAGGGCTCCTTGCCCAGAGCCCGATAGACGGCGGCGGCGAGGTCGGCGAAAGTCCGCGCGGTGCCGGTGCCGAGATTGAACAAGCCGCTGACTTCGGGGTTGTCGAGCAGCCACATCATCACATCGACGGTGTCACCGACCCAGACGAAGTCGCGCTTCTGGCCGCCGTCCGGATAGTCGGGACGGTGCGAGCGGAACAGATGGGCCGGCGAGCCCTGCGCGGCTTGCGGAAAAAGCTGACTGACGACGCTCTGCTGCGACCCCTTGTGATACTCGTTGGGGCCGTAAACGTTGAAGAATTTCAACCCGACCCATTGCGGCGGCAGGGTCTTGCCGGCGGCGACCTTGCGGGCGATGCGGCGGTCGAACAGGTGCTTGCTCCAGCCGTAGGCGTTGAGCGGCCGCAGCATCGAAAGGGCGCTGACGTTGAAGCGGTCGTCGAAGCCCTCGCTGCCGTCGCCGTAGGTGGCCGCCGACGACGCGTAGACGATGCGCACCCCATTCCTCGTGCACCAGGCGAACAGGGCGAGGGACAGGTTGAAATTGTTGGCAATGATCAGATCGGCATTGGTCTCGGTGGTCGCTGATATGGCGCCCAGGTGGAACACGGCCTGGATGCGGCCCTTGTTGGCGTCGAGGAAGTCGAAGATCTGATCCGGGTGGACGACGTCGGAAAGCTCGCGTTTAGCGATGTTGCGCCATTTGTCGTTGCTGCGCAGCCGGTCGCAGACGACCAGTTCGCCATCGCCGCGCGCCTCGAGGGCGTCGAGCAGATTGGAGCCGATAAAGCCAGCGCCGCCGGTGACGACATACATGGGCGATCCTCGATATTTCTTGGATCCCCCGGGGAATCCGCATGACAGCCCGTTATAGGACTCTCCCGGCCGGTCAACAAGACCCACCAACGCAGGGGGATCCCTGCCGGATTCCGCGCCGGCGGCGACCGCGCGAAACCACCGCTGCTCCGACATTGCGTATCCGCCGCCCGCTCCGCATAATGCGCCAATCACATTGGCGGGACAGACATGCAGACCGACAACCGCATTTTCGACGACTTCGCCCGCATGGCGGGCGGTGCGCTCAATGCCCTCACCGGTCTCAAGACCGAGATCGAGAGCCTCATCCGTCAGCAGTTCGAAAGCTTCCTCGGAGGCATGAATCTGGTCACGCGTGAGGAATTCGAAGCCGTGCAGGCGCTTGCCGCCAGGGCCCGCGACGAACAGGAGGCCTTGGCCAAGCGGGTCGCCGCCTTGGAAGCCCGAGGCGGCGAGGGGCAGGGTGATGCCCGGCCGGCGACGGGAGCGGCCAAGCGGCCGCGGCGGCCGAAGGCCCCCGACACCGTCGAAAAGCCATAAGACTCTTGTAACATCAGGGTAATAAGGGCTTGACCCCAGGTCTAAGTTTCCCCGGCAGGGGATCTATTGTACGTTATCCACAGCAAAGCCGAGTAAGGGGGCGTTTATTCTTGCGCCGGCGGGAATCGCCCTATAGGCTAGCCCTTGTGCTGCACCCGGCGAGGCATACCAGATGTTCTGTCCTGCTCAGCCGGTTCCCACGACATGCCAAGGGAGGTCGCGGGTATGACGTTTCCTGCAACCATGGAAGAAGAAGCGGCCACCAATCCGCTTGAGCTTGTCGAACAATTCGTTACGGCAAATGATTGGCCTTTCGATCGCCGCAGCGACGACGAGATGGCGGTCGAGGTTCCAGGCCGCTGGTGCGATTACAGCCTGTACTTCGCCTGGCGCGAAGACATCGGCGCACTGCATTTCACCTGCGCTTTGGATATGAAGGTGCAGCACGCCAAGAAGCCGCAGTTGCACGAGCTCCTGGCGGCGGTCAACGAACGGCTGTGGCTCGGCCATTTCGGTCTGTGGGCGGAAGAAGGGGTGCCGATGTTCCGCCACGCCATCCTGTTGCGCGGCCTCGGCGGCGCCAGCATGGAGCAGATCGAAGACCTGGTCGACATCGCCATCAGCGAATGCGAGCGCTTCTATCCCGCTTTCCAGTTCGTCATCTGGGGCGGCAAGTCGGCCAATGACGCAATCTCGGCGGCCCTGCTGGATACGGTCGGGGAAGCGTGACTCGCATCCTCCTGGTCGGCAGCGGCAAGATGGGCAGTGCGCTGCTGGACGGCTGGCTCGACCGCGGGTTTTCGCCCCATGACATCGTTGTGGTGGAACCCGACGAGAGGACGCATCCGTCCCGTCCGCATGTCCAGGTCTGCCACGGGCCGGCGGCGATTGCCCCGGACTTCTTGCCGGACGTGGTGGTGCTGGCGGTGAAGCCGCAGGTCATGGACCTGGTGCTGCCGCCCTATGCCGGCTACGACGCGGCCGTATTCCTGTCGATCGCCGCCGGCAAACCCCTGGATTATTTCGGCCATTGGCTGGGCCTCGGCAAGGCGGTGGTGCGCGCCATGCCCAACACCCCGGCCGCGGTGCGGCGCGGCATGACGGTGGCGGTGGCCAATGGCGCCGTCAGCCAGATCCAGCGTGAGGCCTGCGACGAGCTTCTGGCTGCCGTCGGCGAGGTGGCCTGGATCGAAGACGAAACCTTGATGGACGCCGTGACCGCGCTGTCGGGAAGCGGGCCCGCCTATGTCTTCCTGATGGCCGAGGCGTTGTCGGCGGCCGGCATCGCCGCCGGGCTGCCCGAGGCTCTGGCCGAGCAACTGGCCCGCGCCACGGTGATCGGTGCCGGCGAACTGCTGCGCCAGTCGCCCGAGGACGCCGCCGTGCTGCGTCAAAACGTCACCAGCCCAGGCGGAACCACCTTCGCGGCGCTGCAGGTGCTGATGGCCGAAGATGGTCTGAACCCATTGCTGAGCCGGGCGGTGGCGGCGGCGGCCAAACGGTCGCGCGAATTGGCCGGATGAGCCCGGATTATTGCTTTCGGCGGCGCCCTCACTAGATTAAAGGAGCAACTGCCGATGGAAGGTCCATGGCCAAGAAAGCGCAACCCGCCGCGCGCCCATCGCTGATCGTCGTCGACGCGCTGATGGCGTTGGCCGCCGAGCGCGGCTGGTTGGCCGTGTCCCTGGCCGACATCGCAGAACGCGCCGGGCTCAGTCTGGCCGACCTGCACGATCAATACCCCAGCAAGAGCGCCATCCTCGCAGCGTACCGCGAAAGCCTGGATGTCGCCGTTCTGCGCGGCGATCCGCTGGACCGCGAGGCCAGTTCGCGCGACCGCTTGTTCGACGTGGTGATGCGCCGCTTCGACGCCATGCAGCCGCATCGGGACGGCATTCGCGCCGTCCTGCGGGACAGCATGGTCGATCCATGGACCCTCCTGTGCGGGGCCCCGCATCTGTTGGGCAGCGCAGCCCTGATGCTCGAGGCGGCCGGCATCAGCGCCTCGGGACCGGCCGGCCGGCTGAAGACGAAAGGCTTGGCGGCGCTCTACCTGTCGATTCTCAGGACATGGCTTGGCGACGATGCGCCAGACATGGCCAAGACCATGGCGGCGCTTGACCGTGCTTTGCGGCGCATCGAAAGCGTCGCCTTGTTCGTCTGCCGGACCAGGCGCCGCCCACCCCCCGGTGGGGAGCACCCCGAAGCAGTCAAATCGTAGGTTTTGTTGCAGCGCAACAAAACTGTTGACCTCCATCGGGTGCCCTCCTACCCTTTTGGCGCCCCACAATAGATTTTCGACGGAGGATCGCGTCATGGCCAAACAGCCAGAAACCCTGCTTGATCTCGACATCTCGAAGTTCGTCGGCGAGCTCAAGGTGCCCGGAGTCGACATCGAGGCGGTGGTCTCCTCGCAGCGCAAGAACATCGAGGCGCTGACCCAGGCCAACAAACTGGCCTTCGAGGGTGTGCAGGCGGTATTCAAGCGTCAGGTCGAGATCATCCGCCAGTCCCTCGAGGAAGGTGCGGCGGTGGCCAAGGAGATGGTCGAGGCCGGAACCCCCCAGGACAAGGCGGTGCGCCAGACCGAACTGGCCAAGGACGCGTTCGAGCGGGCGCTGGCCAATGCGCGCGAGCTTTCCGAGATCATCGCCAAGTCGAACAGCGAAGCCTTCGAGCTGCTGAACAAGCGGTTCAGCCAGATCCTCGACGAGATCAAGGAAGGCATCACCAAGACCAAGAAATAGGCGGAGGAGTGGGGTGGCGTCCCGCCCGCCACCGGCGCGAAGCGGCGGTTGTTGCTACTAACACCCCAATATTAGGCAGGAGTGTGGCCGTCGAACGCCGCTCGGCGGCGTGGCGGGCGGGACGCCCACCCCACTGATCTGAGGGACTCCCCTCTCAGACGGCGACCCACTCCGGCACCAGCTTCTTGATTTCCTTTTCCAGGTCCGGACGGCGGCTGCGGCAAACGGTGGCCAGGCACTCGACCATGGCACCTTCGTTGCCCGACTTGCGCAGATTGTCCTCCAGCTGCTTGACCGCCGACACCAGGCTCCGCAGCGCGCTCTGGGTGAAGGACTGATAGCGGCGCAGCTTCTGCTGCTCGTCGTGATCGTCCGGCATGACGTTCTGGATCGGCCCGAACATGGCGAGGAACAGCTTCGGGCCGAGATTTTCTTCGGCCGTCTTGATGAACATCTGCATCTGGTCGCGGTTAAGCTTGAGATCGAAGATCGCATCCAGGGCGAATTCATTCAGGATATCAAGGTATTCCGCCAAGACCGCGATGTCCTGCTTGGTGATGCGCTTGTCGTCATGCAGCTTGAGCGCGGTCTCGCGATTGGCCAGAACGTCCCATTTCTTCTTGGCGTCGAGATGTTCGAGCGCCCCATGGACGTTTTCGAACCCGCTCTGGCCCAGTTCCGACACGGTGGGCGAAGCCAGCACGTTGTAGTCGATCATCTCGCGGAACAGTTCCGGGCTATGCAGCACCTGCTCGGCCTTGCTGATGTCGCTGATCGCCAACTGGCCGAGGCGCTGGATGCGTTCTTCGGTGTCCATCCTGGTGATGCCGATGCCCAGGCGCTCGAACACCTGCGCCGGAATCTGCACGTAGATGGGAAAGAAATGAACCTGCCATTCGAAATCGAGGGCATCCTTGATCGATGCGTAGAAGCGTCCTGAATTGGTTTGCCCCTTGGGCAGCGCGCGATCGCTCCCGTAATTGCGGCGGAATAGGGCGGCCAGTTTGATCGTATCGATCAGCTTGAAGCGCCCCTTCGAAGCCGGACGTGGCACCGCCTTGGGCACCGGCTTGTCCTTCGGCACGGCGTTGGGATCGCCGAAGAACAGCTCGGCATAGCTGCGCATGCCGGTGCGGACCACCATGCCGATCACCTCGTCCACCGAGCGACCGCATTTCAGCCGCACCGTATCCTCGGCCACCGGGTTGTCGGCGGGGTCGACCAGGAACTCGGCGAACAGGCTGCGCTTCAGGCGGAACAGCTTGAAGCAGGCGTCCAGCAGTTCGGGGGACTCCATCACCGTCTTGTACGCATCGGCCTGGTTGGCCAGCGGGGGAATCAAACTCTTGAACTTGTCGGCTACCGGGCCCCGTAACACGCGGGTGACTTCACGCCGGGCCAGGACGTCCGGGTTCTCGGCTTTTGGGGGGGCGGTGGTGGCAGTCGGCATGAGGGTGCTCCGGAAGCGAACGACGCGCAGGATAGCCCGACGCCGTCCAGGAATCACGCGGCTTTATCCGCATCTCCGGGCAGGCTCAGAAGGGCAGGCGCAGGCGGGCGCGCAATCCGCCGAGGGGGCTGTCCTCGAGCAGGACATTACCACCGTGCGACCGTGCCACATCGCGAGCGATGGTCAGACCCAAGCCGACGCCGCCGGTTGCCGGATTGCGCGACCCCTCGAGGCGGAGGAAGGCTTTGAACACATCGTCGCGCTTGTCGTGTGGAATGCCGGGCCCGTCGTCGTCGATGATGACCTCGGCGGTGTCGCCGCGCCGTCCGGCCCGCACCGCGACATGGCCGCCATAGCGCACCGCATTGGCCACCAGGTTGGTCAGGCAACGGCTCACCGCATGCGGACGCAACGGCAGGAGCAGATCCTCTTCGCAATGCAGATCGATAACGCCACCATCGCGCCGAAGCTTCCCCACCACGTCTTCGACCAGGGCCACCAGATCGGTCGGCTCCATCTTCTCGGAGCCCTCGCCGCGGGCGAAGGCCAGGTAGCCTTCAACCATGCGCTCCATGTCGGCCACGTCCTGCAGGAGTTCCTCGGTTTCCTCTCCCGACATCATCGACAGTTGCAGTTTCATCCGCGTCAGCGGCGTCCTCAGGTCGTGTGACACCCCGGCCAGCATTTCGGTGCGCTGGTCGACCTGGCGCATAATGCGGTCGCGCATGCGGGCGAAGGCGCTGGCCGCCTGGCGTACCTCGGCCGCCCCTTCCGGTTTGAAATTGGGCACGTCGCGCCCCTTGCCGAAGCTGTCGGCGGCGGCCGCCAGGCGGCGCACGGCGCGAACCTGGTTGCGCATGAAGATGGTGGCGATGCCGAACAACAGGAGCGAGGTGCCGACCATCCACAATACGAAGATGGTGGTGGTCGGGCTATACAGACGCTTGCGCGAGGCGCTGACCTCGAGCACGCCGTCCTCCAATTGCACTTCGACGACCACTTCGCGTTCGCGGCTCTGGGCATCGATGAACACCGGGCGCCCGACCCGTTCGGCCAGGGCGCCCAGCAGGTTGTATTCGAGGCTGAAGCCGGTCAGGTTGTTGGTGAGTTTCGATGCGGCACCCAGCATGCCGGTCTTTTCGAGGATGTCGCCTTCGCGCAGCGTCAGTTGCAGGTCCATGGCGGTGGCGGCCACGGCGAAGATCGTGGCGCGGTTGGCCGGACCCGGAAACAGGCGCATCATATCGGTGACGGCGCCGATGTCGCCGGCCAGGCCGGTGGCCAGGCGACGCGTCACCACGTCCCAATGGGTCCCGAAAAACACGTAGGCCGAGACCAACTGCAAGAGGATCAGCGGCGTCACCAGGATGAGCAGCGAGCGGCCCAGCAGGCCGCGCGGCAAGACCGCCTTGAGCAACGCCAAGGGCGAGGTGGGAATCATCCGTCGGTCCACAGGACGTAACCGCGACCGCGCACCGTTTGCAGGTAGCGGGGCAGTCGTGGATCCTCCTCGACCTTCTTGCGCAGCCGGGTCACCTGAACGTCGATGCTGCGGGGGTTCGCCGCATTGCCCGTGCGCGCCGCCAATTCCTCGCGGGACAGTGTCTCGCCGGCCGCCCCGGCCAGCAACGCCAGCAAGGCGGCCTCGGCCGAGGTCAAATGGACCGGCCGGCCATCCTCGACCAGTTCGCCCCGCACCGGATCGAAGGTGAAGCGGCCGAACCGGCACGGGCTCGGCTGCGACGACGGGTCACGGGCGCTGCGGCGCAGCACGCTGTTGATCCGAAGCAGCAGTTCGCGCGGCTCGAACGGTTTGGCCATGTAGTCGTCGGCGCCCGATTCCAGGCCGTCGATGCGATCCGCGGTCTCGCCCATGGCGGTCAGCAGCAGGATCGGCACCCTGTTGGTGGCGCGCAGGCTACGGGTCAGGTCGATGCCGGTTTCACCCGGCATCATCACATCGAGCACGATCAGGTCGAAGTCGATGGATTCCAATTGCTGCCGCGCCTGGCCGGCATCGCCTGCGGTCGACACCAGGTAGCCGTTTTCGGTGAGGTACTTGCGCAGCAACTGCCGCAGCCGGGTGTCGTCGTCGACCACCAGGATGTGCGGCTGCTCAGGCATGCTAGCCCCTATTTCCCACACTATCCCCGCTTGCGCAGTTCGGCGCCGCGCGACGGAAAGCGCCGGCGGTCGGTTTCATTGATCAGTTCCAGCATCACCTTGCGAAAGCCTTCGACCGCCTCGGCCCCGGCTTCGCGATAGGCGCGGGCGAAGCGGGCCCGCTGGCTCTCGGTCAGCACGCGCTCCAGTTCGATCCCTTTCGGGGTCAGTTCGAGCAGCCGCTGGCGGCGGTCGCGCAGGCCGGGTTTCTGGACGATGATGCCTTCGCGCAGCAGTTGGCTGAGCACCCGCGACAGGCTTTGCTTGGTGATGCGCAGCGTGCCGAGCAGCTCGCTGACCGTGGTTCCGGCATTGCGGCCGACAAAATAGACCACCCGGTGATGGGCGCGGCCGAAGCCGTACTCGGCCAGGATGGCATCGGGCTCGGCGGTAAAGTCGCGATAGGCGAAATACAGCAGCTCGATTCCCTGGCGCAGTTCCTCTTCGCGGAGGAAGAGCAGGTTCACGCCGGATTTTATGTCAGTCATATTGACATATATGCCCTAGGAATGTTACTCACTGCAACTGCAATCCGCAACTTTCTGACCAAAATCAAGGAAATGTCTATGGTCTTCGATCGTGACGGCTATATCTGGATCGACAGCGGTTCCCGTCCCACCCCCATCGCGATCAGCAAGACGCAGGCGCCGAAACCGCGACCGGCCGATGACGAGCTGCAGTTCGGCACCGTCTTCACCGACCATATGTTTCTCATGGACTATACCGAGGGCAAGGGGTGGCATGACCCGCGGGTGGCTCCTTACCAGCCGTTCTCGCTCGATCCGGCGACGGCGGTTCTGCATTACGCGCAGGCGGTGTTCGACGGCCTGAAGGCGTTCCGCGGCAGCGACGGCACGGTCCGGTTGTTCCGCGCCGCCAAACATATCGAGCGTCTCAACAATTCCTGCGAGCGCCTGTGCATTCCGCGGCTTGATCCCGAGCTTGTGCTGCAGTCTTTCCATAGCCTGGTGTCGCTCGACAAGGCCTGGGTGCCGGCCAAGCGCGGCACCGCCTTGTATATGCGCCCGACGGTGATCGCTGCGGAGCCCTTCCTCGGCGTGCGGCCGGCCAAGACCTACATCTACTTCCTCATCCTGTCGCCGGTCGGCTCCTATTATGCCGAAGGGATCAATCCGGTGCGCATTCTTGCCACCGACACCTATGTGCGGGCGGTCAAGGGGGGCACCGGGGCGGCCAAGACGGCCGGCAACTATGCGGCCAGCATCTTTGCCGCCGAAGAGGCCAAGAAGCAGGGCTACACCCAGGTCCTGTGGCTGGACGCGGTGGAACACAAATATCTCGACGAGGTCGGCACCATGAACATCATGGTCAAGATCGGCGACGAGGTGATCACTCCGCCGCTGAGCGGTTCGATCCTGGCCGGGGTGACCCGCGATTCCATCCTCACCCTGTGTCGGGATTGGGGACTGACGGTGTCGGAACGGCCGATCTCGATCGACGAGGTGATCGCCGCCGCCGCGGACGGGACCCTTGCCGAGTTCTGGGGCACCGGCACCGCGGCGGTGGTCTCGCCGATCGGTGAACTCGGCTACAAGGGCCACAAGATCGTCATCAATGGCGGCAAGACCGGGCCATTGACGCAGAAACTGTACGACGCCATCGTCAGCATCCAATACGGCGAGGCCGCCGATCCGCATGGCTGGACGACGGCCTTGCCGGCCGCCCGGCTGACCAAGACCGCGGCGGGCTGACCGGCGGGCCGTACCGGCCTCCGCCGCACAGCGTCGAAAATGTTCGCCTTCCGGCTCCGCCGGAACACCGGCACGGAGACCGGTGCCACTAGAAAGCGGCAGATGTGGACAGGGAGGCACCCGGAACCAGGCGTCAGCCTGGTGACTGGCCCATTGAGGGCCCCGGAGCGACAGCGGAGGAGCCAAGCCCGCGGATGCGGGCGCCCGGCGCTTGAGGGACCGAAAAAGAGTCCATTTACCGCCGATTGGGGCGCGGTGCATCGGCCAGTTTCTTGGTCGAGCGCATGGCCTCGTCCTTGGCGGTTGCCGCCGCCCGTTGGGTGGCCAAGGCGGCGCTCCCGTCCTTGCGCTTGAGCCAGCGGGCCAGTCCCTGGCCGAGAATGATGCTGAGCCGCTTGCTGGTGCCGTCGCCGAACAGGAAGTCCCAGCGCAGCCGGTTTTCCTCCAGCTGCAATTCGCCCCACAGATGGCTGAACAGATCCTCGAAGACCGCGTAGAAATCGTCGTCATGGAACGAGGTGTGCGAGATTTCCTGCATCGTGCGGTCGATGATGTTGGTGAAGATCTTCTGGCCGTTGGCAAAATTCTCGAAGCGGAACAGGATGCGGATGAAGATGGTATCGACGAACCGGCGCATCTGCGGCGTCTTGCGGATCCGATCCCACATCACCCGGTCGTCGTCGACATTGAGGTCGGACAGGATCTGGTCGGCTTCGAGATTCAGCTCGTCGTACATGATCGGCCCGAAGGCCTTCTTCATGTAGCGATCGAGCCCCTCGATCAGCGAACGGGGCATGGTCGCCTTGTCGCCACTGAAACGCCGGGACACCCGGCTGACCACCAGACGCAACAGGAAACGGTTGCGGCGGTGGTCCTTCTGCACCGCGCCGGCCTGTTGCTGGGCCAGGTGGCAGGCGCGGCAATTCTCTTCGACGGCGGTTTCCAGTTCGACGGCGATGCGGCCGAATTGCTCGGCCTTTTCCGGCAGCAGCATCGTCTGAAAGGTGGTGATCAGGTAACGAAACAAGTCACGGGTGCGCCGCAGGAACACATCCGCATCGCGGGCCGGGGCGGCCGCAGGGACCGCGGCCGGTTCGCTCGGGCTCGGCGTGCCGGCCGCTGCGGCGGCGGCAATGTTCTGTTTATTGGGTTCGTTGCCCGGCCAGACGAAGACGTCGGGGGCTTGCTCGGGGCCTGGGTGTGTCTGGTCTCGCTCCGCCAAGTCAGCGCCCTTCCCGACCTTTGCTCACTGATCGTAAGGAAACAGTATAGCGGTGCCACCTAGCACCACAAAAGGAATCATAAAAAGCGTCACATTTCACCCTTTGGCTGCGCTGATGCCGTCTCCCAGCGCTCGGCGCGTGCTTCGTCGTCCTCCTTCGCCGCCACCCAACGGCTGCCCAGATCGGTCTCCTCCAATTTCCAGAAGGGGGCGCGGTTCTTCAGCCAATCGACCAGGAATTCGCAGGCGGCGAAGGCGGCGGCGCGGTGGCCGGAGGTGACGGCGACAAAGACGATGCGGTCGCCCGGCAGCAGGCGCCCGAAGCGATGGATGACAGAGACGTCGTCGAGCGGCCAACGTTGCCGGGCCTCCTGTTCGATGGCGACGAGCTGGCGTTCCGTCATCCCGGGATAGTGTTCGAGGGTCATCGCCGACACGCCGTCGCCGGCGCCGCGGACCAATCCGATGAAACTGGCGACGGCGCCAACATGGCTCTTGCCGGCGCTGAGACGGGACAGTTCGGCGCCGGGGTCGAAGTCTTCCAACTGGACGCGGCAGGACAAGGTCAGCCTCCGGTCACCGGGGGAAAAAAGGCCACTTCGTCGGAGGCCGACAACGGATGGTCCAGCCGGGCATAGTCCTGGTTCACCGCGGCGCGGATCAGCGAGGTGTCGGCCAGGGCCTGGGCATGACCGGGGCTGCGCGTCCGCAACCAGCCGACCAGATCGCCCAGGGTCTTCACCTCGGGCGGCGGGAAGAGTTCCTCCTCGCCGGTGCCGACCTTGCCGCGCAACCAGGCGAAATAAAGTACCTTCATCGCACCGGTCCCTGCATATGCTTGAAGCCCGCCTGCATGTAGTCCCATCCGGTTACCAGGGTCAGCACCGCCGCGGCCCAAAGGAAAACCTCACCGATGGTCTGGGCGGGCAACCAATGCGGGGCGGCGTCGCCGACCAGCAAGGTGGGCAGGGCGGTCATCTGGATGCCGGTCTTCCATTTGGCCAGGCGGCTGACCGGCATGCCGACCTTGAGTTCGGCAAGGTACTCCCGCAAACCGGAAACCAGGATCTCGCGCAGCAGAATGACCAGGGCCGGCAACACACTGAGCTGGGTCAGCCGGTGGAAGGCGGTCAGCATCAGCAGCACGGCGGCCACCAGGAGCTTGTCGGCGATCGGGTCGAGGAAGCGGCCGAGGCGGGAGACGCTGTTGCGCCGCCGGGCGAAATAGCCGTCGAAAAAGTCGGTGATGGCGGCCACGACAAACAGGCCGCAGGCCACCCAGCGCACTGCCTCGCCGTCGACATAGAAGGTCGCGACAATCAGCGGAATCACCAGAATTCGCGACAGGGTAAGAAGGTTCGGGAGGCTGGTCACCAATGGCCTCGGCGGATTGCGGTTCAGGTGGAGGAAGCGGGCCGTATATTAGTCCCCAGGATGGAAGTGCTCATAGATCTTTTTCGCCATGGTGCGGCTGATGCCGGTGACCCCCTCGAGGTCAGCCAAACCGGCGGCGGCCACTGCACGGGCCGATCCGAAATGATGCAGCAGCGCCTTCTTGCGCGCCGCCCCGATGCCGGCGATATCGTCCAGCGGCGTCGCGCCGATGGCCTTGCTGCGCCGTGCCCGGTGGCTGCCTATGGCAAAGCGGTGGGCTTCGTCGCGCAGCCGCTGCAGGAAATAGAGTATGGGATCGTTGGGTGGCAGCGAGAAGGACGGCTTGTCCGGCAGGTGAAACCGTTCGTGGCCGGCGTTGCGGTCCGGTCCCTTTGAGATGGCGACCAGTTCGAGATCGTCGATGCCCAATTCGGCAAAGACCTCGCAGGCCACCTTGAGCTGACCGGGGCCGCCGTCGATCAGCACCAGCTCCGGCCAAGCGCCGCGCTCGCGATCCGGGTCTTCCCGCTGGGCCCGCCGGAAGCGCCGCGTCAGCACCTCGCGCATCATGCCGTAGTCATCGCCGGGGGCCAGCTCGGTCGAGCGGATATTGAACTTGCGATACTCGTTCTTGAGGAACCCGTTGGCCCCGGCGACGATCATCGCGCCCACCGCATTGGTCCCTTGGATGTGGCTGTTGTCGTAGACCTCGATGCGCTCCGGCGGCCGGTCGAGACCGAACAGCAGGCCGAGTCCGTCAAGCAGCTTGCGGTGCGCCGAGCTCTCCGCCAAGCGGCGGCCCAAGGCTTCGCGGGCATTGTCGGAGGCGTGCTCGACCATCTTGTGGCGGTCGCCCCGTTTGGGCGTGGCCAAGCTCACCTTGCGACCCGCCTTCAGGCTCAACGCCTGGCCCAGCAGGTCGGCGTCTTCGGCGGCCAGCGGGTGCGACAGCAGGACTTCCCGCGGCGGCGTCTTGTCGGCATAGAACTGACCGAGGAAGGCCGCCAGGATATCTTCCGCCGACTGGTCCTGCGTTTGGGCGGGAAAGAAGGCGCGATTGCCGAAATTGCAGCCCGAGCGGAAGAAGAACACCTGGATGCAGGCCTGTCCGCCCGCCTGGTGCAGCGCGACCACATCGGCTTCGTCGACGTCCAGGGGGTTGATGTCCTGGCGCGCCTGGATGCGGGCGAGGGCGCGGATGCGGTCGCGGTAGACGGCGGCCTCCTCGTAGGCCAGGGTCTGGCTCGCTTGCTCCATCTGGAGCGCCAGGTCGTGCTGGACGTCCTGGCTTCGTCCGGACAGGAAGGCCCGCGCCTGCGCCACCAGCTGTTGATAGGTCTCGGGGGAGACCCGTTGCACGCAGGGCGCACTGCAGCGCTTGATCTGATGCAGCAGGCAGGGGCGGGACCGGGTGGCGAAGACGTTGTCGGAACAGGAGCGGAGCAGGAACGCCCGCTGCAGGTGGGACAATGTCTGATTGACCGCTCCGGCCGAGGCGAATGGGCCGAAATACTCCCCCTTGCGGCTGCGGGCGCCCCGGTGCTTGACGATTTGCGGCCACGGATGATCGCCGGTGATCAAGATATAGGGGAATGATTTGTCGTCCCTCAGCAATATATTGTAGCGGGGCGCCAGCTTCTTAATGAGATTGGACTCGAGAAGCAGGGCTTCGACTTCGGTATGGGTGGTGATGACTTCCATGCTCGCCGTCTGCGCGACCATGCGCTGCAGCCTGAGCGGCAGCCGTTCCGGCCGCGTATAAGCGGCCACCCGCTTTTTGAGGCTCTTGGCCTTGCCCACGTAGAGGGCATCGCCCGCCTTGTTCACCATGCGGTACACCCCCGGGGCCCCGGGCATGGTGCGCAGATAGTCCTCGATGACCTTGGCGCCCGCGTGGAAACCGGCCGCCTCGGACAGGGCAGCCGGCTCGGCGCCTGGGGTAACCTGCTCAGAGCTCACGGTTCCCTCCCGACCTGGCGAATGGATATGGTCCATTTGTCGCAATGCGACAGAGCGAAGTCAGGCAGCCAAAGATTCGATATCCACCGAGTCTGTGGATAAATCTGTAGAAAACCCTTTGGTATGATGGCTCCCCCCAAAGGAGTCCTGGGGTTTGAGCCCTTTGCCCAAATTCTGTGCACCGAAGGCAAAGCGCAGACATTTCAGGTACTTATCGCTTGTCAAGCGTAAAGCTTTGGTAATGATGACATTTCAAAACTTGACTCGACCGCCGTCATCGGGGCGTTCCGAGCGCTGTGCAAAACTTTGTCACGTCCAAACGCATGATCGGCCTAATTCGAAAGAAGTGTTGCAGTCTGGTTTCGTTGTTGCGGCGCTTATCACGCCAATACGGAACAACGTTCGATCTCGACACCCACACTCGCTGCGTCAGGAAACACATCGAGCTTTTCCACCCGCACGCGGGCGACGCGCACCCGCCGGTCTTCCAGGCACATGGCGGCGACCCGCTCGGCCAGAGTCTCGACCAGGTTGACGTGGCCGGCATCGACCAGCCGCCGGATGTCGGAGACGACTTTCTCGTAGCACACCACATGGGCCAGCGCGTCCTGTTCGGCCGCGACGGCGTCCTCGCGCACCGCCAGGTCGAGATTGATGCGAATGCGCTGGCGCTCCTCCTTCTCGTGGGTGTGGACGCCGATGCTGGCGTTGAGCTCGAGATCGTGCACGAACACATGCCGAAGGGCATTGCGGGCATCGGCGAAGCGTGGTGGCTGAACGACGTTTGAATGGGGCATTTGCGACATCGTTCATTCCTCCGGAGTCTGCTCGGCCGGGGCCCAACAGAGGTGCTGGCCGCCATCGAGGGCGATGAGCTGCCCGGTCATCGCCGGAGCGGCAAGGATGAAGCGCAAGGCTTCGGCGATCTCGTGGGGAGAGCTGCCGCGCCTTAGTGGCATGGCGGCGCATTGGCGCTCGAACTGATCGGTGGTCTGCCGGGAGCTGGGCAGGGTCGGCCCCGGCCCGATGGCATTGACGCGGATACGCGGCGCCAAGGCCAGGGCCAAGGTCTGGGTCAACGCCCAAAGCCCGGCCTTGCTCAAGGTGTAGGTGGTGAAATGCGGTGTCAGGTTCCACACCCGCTGATCGATGATATTGACCACCGCGCCCGAGGACGTTCTGGGCAGTTGCAGGGCGAAGGCCTGAGTCAGCACGAAGGGGGCCCGCAGATTGGTTTCCAGATGGATATCCCAGGAGGCGCGGGTGGCGGTCATGGCCCCATCTTGCTCGAAACGCGAGGCGTTGTTGACCAGCAACCCGAGGGGGCCCAGTCGCGCCACCGCCTCCGGCACCAGAGCCGAAACCTCGACCTCGTTGGCCAGATCCGCCTTGACCGTGGCGGCACGCCCGCCGGCCGCGGCGATGTCGTCAGCCAGTTGATTGGCCGCCTGCTCCGACTGGTGGTAATGAACCGCGATGGCCCAGCCGTCCTTGGCCAGGGCCAGCGCCATGGCCCGCCCGATGCGATGGGCGGCGCCGGTGATCAGGGCGGTCTGCGGCAGGGGTGCGAGCATGGCGAAGGAGGATGCGCCAGCCGTTTCAGCGACGCAAGGGATTGGCTGTCCGACCCTTGTCGCTGACCATGCCCGACCTGGCGGTGACGGCCTATTGGGCAGCGAGGGCTGCCTTGCGCTCCTCCACCACCTTCTCGGCGCCGCGGCCGACGATCTCCTGCAGATGGTCGAAACGCCACGAGAAGGTACCGACGCCCATGGTCAGGGAACGCAGTTCGACGATCAGGTCGCTCATCTCCGCCTGCGGCAGATAGGCCGAGACGATGTCCCAGCCCCGCCAGCCGTCCTTTGCCTCGTAGCCGAGGATCTGGCCCCGGCGCCCCGAGATGATCCGCTGGGCCTTCGGCGTGAACTCGGCCGGCACGGCGATTTCCACCGCCAGGATCGGCTCCAGCAGGACCGGATCACATTTCGGCATACCCTCGGTCATGGCGATACGGGCCGCCGTCTTGAAGGCCATGTCGGAACTGTCGACGGTATGGTAGCTGCCGGCGGTCAGGGTCACCTTGATGTCGACCACCGGGAATCCGAGGGGCCCGTGCTTGAGGTATTCCTCGACCCCCTCACCCACCGAGGGGATGTATTGCCTGGGCACCACCCCGCCGACCACGATTTCGGCGAAGGTGAAGCCGGCACCGCGCGGCTGCGGTTCAATGTCGATATAGATGTCGCCGAACTGGCCATGGCCGCCGCTCTGTCGCTTGTGCCGGCCATGCTCGGACACCGTCTTGCGGATGGTCTCCTTGTAGGGCACCTGCGGCCGTTTCCCGGTGACCACCAGGTTGAAGCGGTTTTTCAGCTTGTCGAGGGCGACCTGGAGATGGATTTCGCCCTGGCCCCACAGCACCAGTTCGCCGGTATCGTGGCTCTGTTCGATCGACAGCGAGGCATCCTCTTCGGTCAATTTGGCCAAGGCACCGGTCAATTTGACGTCGTCCTGCTTCTTTTCGGCCTGGACCGCCAGCGAGAACAGGGGGGGCAGCGGTGCCGGCCAGGGCACCGTCGAGGGCTCGCCGGCTCCCAGCACATCGCCGGTATTGGTGGTGTCCAACCGGCCCAAGGCGACGACATCGCCGACCGTCGCCTTGGGCAGCTTGGACAGATTGCCACCCAGCGCCAGGAGCAGGCCGGAAGGCCGCATGCCATTGATCAGGCCGCCTTCGCTGAACTCGCCACGCCACACCCGGACATAGCTGAGCTTGCCGGTATGCGCCGCATGCACCGTCTTGAAGACGCGGGCAATCGGCGCACCGTCGGCGGCGATTCCCGAGCGGGCGCGCCCTTCCTCGGGGCCGGGGACGTCGTGGCGCAGGCTTTTCAGCAGCCGGCTGATGCCGTGGTCCTGCGCCGCCGAGCCGAAGAACACCGGGACGATGAGGTCCCCGGCCAGGTCGCGGGCCAGGTTGCCGTAGACCTCGTCAGTGGGCGGCACCAGGTCGGACAGCAGTTCTTCCAACAGATGGTCGTCGAGATCGGCCAGATGCTCGAGCATTGCCTGGCGCGCCGCCTGCTCTTCCGACAGGGCCGCTTCGGGCAGCTTCATCAGTTCGGAGCGCTTGCCCTCGCGGTATTGGTAGGCGCGCTCGCTGACCAGGTCGACGAAGCCGACGATGTCCTCGCCCTTGCGGATCGGCAATTCGCGCAACAACAGCGGCCGTTCCGACACGCTCTGCAGCGCCTCGAGGGTCTGACGCACCGAGACCTGGCCCGACTCGACTTTGTTGATGAAGATCAGATGGGGGATCGCATGCTCGTCGAGAAATTTCAGGATGGGGGCGACCATGACGGCGCGGCCCGGCTCGGGCTCGACCACCACCACGGCGGTATCGGCCACCATCAGGGCGTTGTAGGTTTCCTGCTGGAACTCGATGGAACCGGGGCAGTCGAGGAAGGTCCAGCGGTCGTCGAGATAGCTGGTGGCGGCGACGTTGACCTCGGTGCTCATCAACCGCTGGCGGGCTTCCTGGCTCGCATCGCCGACCGAACTGCCCTCGCTGACGCTGCCCTTGCGCTGGATCGCGCCGGTGGCCAGGAGCAGGCTCTCGAGAAGGGTGGTTTTTCCGCTGGAATAGGGGCCGACCAGCGCGGCGACACGGGGCAAGGTGGACTTCGTTGTCATTGTTCCCTCCTTGTTGTCGCGTCAATGCTCCACCTAAGGCCGCGATCTGGCAACAAGAAATGAGAGAGTCGGGGAAGGCGCCGGGTCGGCGATTTCGTGGGGCGGCAGCATCGGGAGCCGCCGCCGCCGTCGCGGTTCTAGAGACCGCCGGCGGCTTCGGCCAGGGCGTAGTCGCGGCTGCCGTCGTCAAGACCCAGCATGACGTCGATGTTCTGCACCGCGGCGCCCGATGCCCCCTTGCCCAGGTTGTCGGCCCGCGCCACCAGGAGCGCGGTGCCTTCGGCCGGGTTGTCGTAGACGAACAGCTCCATCATGTTGGTGCCGTTCAGGGTCTCGGGCGTCAGCAGCTTGGGCCGTTCGGCGGGCGGGACGACCCGGATGAAACGCTGGCCGGAATAGCGTTCGGCCAAGGCCTGGTAAAGGTCGAGGCCGGTGACCGGCTTGGCCAGGCTCCACAGCAACAGCGGCACCTGTACCAGCATGCCCTGGCGAAAGGCGCCGACGGCCGGGGTGAACAACGGTTTCCGGGCCAGCCCCGAATGGACGCGCATTTCCTCGCCATGCTTGTGCGCCAATTCCAGCGCATATGCCCGGTAGGGATCGGTGATGGGTTCGGGCCCCCGGCCCTCGAACGCGTCGATCATCTGCCGGCCGCCGCCGCTGTAGCCTTCCACAGCCTGAATGGCGATCGGCGCGTCGGCGGGCAACAGGCCGGCGTCGACCAGCGGCCGTAGCAGGGCAATGGCTCCCGACGCGTAGCAACCGGGGTTGGCCACCCGCTTGGCATGGCGGATCCGCTCGGCCTGGCCGGGCAGCAGTTCAGGGTAGCCGTAGGCCCAATTGGGCTGCGTGCGGAAGGCCGTGCTGGCATCGAGTACCCGTACCGCCGGGTTGTCGATCAGCGCCACGGCGCTCCTGGCGGCGTCGTCGGGGAGGCACAGCACGGCCAGATCGACGCCGTTCAGCAGGCGGCGCCGTTCGGCGTCGTCCTTGCGCTTGGCCGGATCGATGCTGACGATGTCCACATCGCTGCGGCCGGCCAGCCGGGCGCGAATCTGCAGCCCGGTGGTGCCGGCCTCGCCGTCGATGAAGATGGTCGGTTTGGACATGGCTCTTCCGTCAACTCTCTTCAGTGGGGCGGGCATCCGAGCCTGTGAAAAAATTAGTGGCACCGGCCTCCGTGCCGGTGTTCCGGCGGAGCCGGAAGCCCAGCATTTCCCCCGCTCCGCGGCGCAGACCGGCAGGGACGCCGGTCCCACTGAAAAACAATTGTTTCACAGGCTCTCCTGCCCGCGCCACTGAGTTCCTAGCGCAGGTTGGCGCAGAAGCGCTGGATGCGCTTGCAGGCCTCGGTCAGTGCCTCGGTGCTGGTGGCATAGGAGATGCGGAAATAAGGCGACAGGCCGAACGCCTCGCCCTGCACCACGGCCACCCCTTCGGTTTCGAGGAGCGCGGTGACGAAGTCGCCGTCGCTGGCGATCACCCGACCGTCTGCCGTCTTCTTGCCGATGGTGCCGGCGCAGGACGGGTAGACGTAGAAGGCACCTTCCGGCGTCTTGCAGGTGATCCCCTTGGCCTCGTTCAACAGGCCCGCCACCAGGTCGCGGCGGGCCTTGAACATCGCCGCGTTCTTCGGGATGAAATCCTGCGTGCCGTTGAGCGCCTCGACCCCGGCGGCCTGGCTGATCGAGCTGGTATGGGTGGTGCTTTGCGACTGGATCTTGTTCATCGCATCGATGATCACCTTCGGTCCGCCGGCATAGCCGACCCGCCAGCCGGTCATGGCATAGGCCTTGGCCAAGCCGTTGATGGTCAGCGTCCGATCAAAGAGCTTGGGCTCGACCTGGGCCGGGGTGAAGAACTTGAAGCCGTCATAGACCATGTGTTCGTAAATATCGTCCGTCATTACCCAGACATGCGGATGACGGAGCAGCACCTCGGTGATCGCCTTCAGCTCGTCATAGGAATAGGCGGCACCGGTGGGGTTGCTGGGCGAGTTGAGGATCAGCCATTTGGTCTTGGCGGTGATCGCCTTCTCAAGGTCGGCCGGCTTGAGTTTGAAGCCGGTGTCCTCGGGGCAGGCCACCGCCACCACCTTGCCCTCGCAGAGCAGGGTGATGTCGGGATAGCTGACCCAATAGGGCGCCGGGATGATCACCTCGTCGCCCGGATTCAGGGTGGCCACCATAGCGTTGTAGATGACCTGCTTGCCGCCGCAGCCGACGGTGATCTGCTCGGGGCTGTAGTCCAGCCCGTTCTCCCGTTTGAACTTGGCGCAGATCGCCTTGCGCAGCGCCAGCGTGCCGGCCACCGCGGTGTATTTGGTTTCGCCGCGGTCGATGGCCGCCTTGGCGGCGGCCTTGACGTTGTCCGGCGTGTCGAAGTCCGGCTCGCCGGCCCCCAGCCCGATGACGTCGCGACCCTGAGCCTTCAGCTCGGCAGCTTTCTGGGTCACCGCGATGGTCGGCGAGGGCTTGATGAGGGACAGGCGCTGGGCGAGAAACGACATGACTCAACCTTCCGCGTGAATTGACGTGGCGGGGGCCGAACTTACTGCTGCAACCGCGAAGGCGCAAGGGAAGACCGAGCCGAGAAGGGGGCTAATCCGCGCCTTTGCTCAGTGCCGATCGCCCTCGTTGCTGTCCTTGCCGCGGTGCTCGTGATCGTGACCGGATTGGCCCTGCGGGTGCGATGCCGCGGCAGCCGGTGCCGCCGCTCCCGGAGAGGCTTGCGGCATGGGGTGCGGTGCGGCCGTCTGCGGCATCGACTGGGGGTGGACCTGCGGCGCCGGCTGCGGCAGGGCCTGGGGCACCGGTTGCGGTTGCGGATGTGGCTGGGCCATCGGCTGTGGCGCCGTCGGCTGTGGCATATGGGGCGGCGCCTGCAAGACCGGTTGCGCCTGAGGCGCCGGCGCCGCGGGTTGCGGCACCGGTCGGGCTTGCGGCTGCGGCACCGGCGTCGGCAGGGCGGCCGGAGCCGGCCCGGCACCGGGACGCCCGCCGCGATGGATCTCGTCGGGCGAACCCTGCCTCTCGTGGTGCGGCGGCGCGCCGGCCGGCGGTCCCGCCGGCACCCCTACGGGCACCATGGTGACGGCGTGTCGATTGGCCCAGTCACCCGGCGGCCGGTGGTCGGCTTCCCGGCGTCCGCCGTCATGCCCCACATCGATCCGTCGCATATAGACTTCGCTGGCGCGATAATAGGGATGGAATGGCTCGTGGGGGGCCAGCGGCACCCAACCGACGGCGGGCCGCGGGCGGCCGACGCCGACCACGACGGCGCCGGGATCGCCCAGGAAGACCACCAGGGCCGGGGCGTAGACCGGTCGCGCGACCCGTTCGCCCGGCGACCAGGCCCAGCGCCCGCCCAGGTCGACCCAGCGTCCATAATGAAACGGGGCGAAGCCCCATGGCGCATCGTCGATCCAGGTCCAGCCCCAGGGCTGCACATACGCCCAGTGGCCGTAGCGATAGGGGGCCCAATCCGCCGGCACCGCCGATGGAATCCACACCGGCCCGACATCCGGCAGGCTGGTCCACTGACCATAGCCCCCGAGATCCTGGTAGCCGGTCATATCGGGCGACAGGTAGGGCATGCTAGTCGCCGCCTGTTCGGCCTGCTGGCGTTCCAGCGCCCAGGCGTCGATGGGGGTGGGTTGGACGCCGACCATCGTCATGGTGGACAAATCGGCCGGCACCAGGGCGCCCCTGTCCGGCCCGCAGCTCCACTGCCCCGCGCGGCCCCGCCAGGCGGGCGGCGCCCTCGAGCACGCCGACGGCCACCGGTCCGGGGGCGGCTGGCCGCCCAACATCGACATGGTAGCGGCCCGGGGCGAGCAGATCGACCTGCCCGGCCGCGGTGATCACCTGCAGGCCGCCCGGCGGCATGACCAGCAGGTGCAGGTTCACCTCCCCCTGGTCGACGCGGACCACCGTCGCCTCGTCGTCGAGGCGCAGGATGTCGAACTCGCTGGCCTGATCGATCCGGATCTCGGCCGGCCCCATCTGCAACTCGGCCCGTGCCCCCGGTTCGGTCCACACGGCGTCGCCGGGGATGACCGGGAAGTTGATGCTGGCGGCAGACCATTGGTCCTGGCTGTGCAGGGCGACGCTGCCTTCCACATAGCTGATGCGGCCGACCCGGGCCGGCGGGTCGGCCCAGGACGGCGACCAGGCGGCGGCCGACAGTACGGCGGCAAGGGCTAAGCGGCGGAGCAGAATGATTGCAGACATGGACACACCCGGAAGCAATGATTCCTGATGTTACAGGAAAATGTGGGAAAAGAATGGCGATCGACGCACCGAGATGATTGGCAAGCGGCGGACCCAACTGGGCTGGTGCGGCAGCCGGCGGCCTCCATATAATGGCCCATGACCGCATCCCTGCTTATGCCTTTTTTTCAGCAACGGCCGGCCGGGCCGCCGGCCGCGTTCAACCTGCAGTCCGACTTCGCTCCGGCCGGTGACCAGCCGCAGGCGATGGACGAACTGACGGCGCGGATCGCCGCCGGCGAACGCGACCAGGTTCTGCTCGGCGTCACCGGTTCCGGCAAGACCTTCACCATGGCCCATCTCATCGCCCGCTCCGCTCGGCCGGCGCTGATCCTGGCGCCCAACAAGACGCTGGCGGCCCAGCTCTATGCCGAGATGCACAGCTTCTTTCCCGACAACGCGGTGGAGTACTTCGTCTCGTATTACGATTACTACCAGCCCGAAGCCTATGTGCCGCGGACCGACACCTATATCGAGAAGGATTCGGCGATCAACGAGCAGATCGACCGCATGCGTCACGCCGCCACCCGTTCCCTGCTCGAGCGGCGCGACGTGGTCATCGTCGCCTCGGTGTCCTGCATCTACGGCATCGGCGCGGTCGAGAGCTACGCCCGGATGACCATCCATCTGGAGGCCGGCCAGGAGATCGACCAGCGCCAACTGCTCAAGGGGCTGGTCGAGCTGCAGTATACGCGCAACGACCAGGCCTTCCAGCGCGGCACCTTCCGGGTGCGGGGCGATGCGGTCGAGATCTTCCCGGTACACTACGAGGACCGCGCCTGGCGCCTGAGCCTGTTCGGCGACGAACTCGAAAGCATCGCCGAGTTCGATCCGCTGACCGGCGAAAAGACCTGCGGGCTTTCCGAGGTCACCGTGTTTCCGTCCAGCCACTACGTCACGCCGCGTCCCACCATCACCGCGGCGATCAAGGGAATCCGCGACGAAATGCGCGGCCGCGTCGACTGGTTCGTGGCCAATGGCAAGCTGCTGGAGGCGCAGCGAATCCAGGAGCGGACCACCTTCGACCTGGAAATGATGGAGGCGACCGGACAC
>CAIOJO010000198.1 GCA_903858635.1 uncultured Telmatospirillum sp.
CGCCACGATCGCTTCCAATCGGACACGGTCGGCGGCATTCACTTCAAAGATGATCCCTGGGCGCATCCCACAGACTCGCACATCCGCGAGTCACCGGGAATCCTCAATAGGGTGATATCTGTTGGATTTTATCCACTAGGTAGTCGCCACAGCCGCCATCCCGTCAGGATCATCATCGAGCCGCCGCCGATACAGGCGCCAACCAGGGTCGGCAGCAGCCAGCCCAACCAGGCCAGCGGCGCCAGGAGGTAGAGCAGTTCTTCCAAATCGAAGCCAAGCGCGCCGGTATAGGCCTTCTTCCCGGTATCCTGGCGTCGCTCGATCGCCTCGGACCATATGCTGCTGAGGAAGACGCTGACACCGGCCAGCACCCCCAGAGCGATTGTCCACTGGCCCAACACCGAGCCGCGCAGCCCGATGCCGGCGGCCAGGAAGAACCCCGAATTGACCACGTTGTCGACGGCGTAATCGAAGCTGTGCCCGCCGGGGGTGGCCATATTGCCGATGCGGGCCAATTCGCCGTCGGCGCAATCCAGAAAGACCGTCAGCAGCCAAGCCCATCCGGCCCACCAGGTCCATTGCGGATCCCCGGGCATCAGCAGCGCGCAGGCCGCCAGCCCGGTCGCGAGACGCAACGCCGTCAAGTGGTTGGGCGTGACTCCGGTGCCGATCAGCGGGCGGACCAGGGGCCGTGCCAGTCGGGCTGCCCAGGCACTCATGGCGCCACCTCGGACGACTTTTCCGGTTGGCCGGTCAGGGCGGCTCGCCAAGCCAGATGCCGGCCCTCGATCCAATGCCAAGCGACGAGGCCGGGGACGCCCAGGACCACCTCGCGCACGCGTTTGAGCAAGGAAAGTTCGATGGCGCTTTGCGGGCCGATGCCCACCAGGCCGCAGACCAGGATGTACCCGCCTTCCTGGATCCCCAGGGAACCGGGTATGGCAAAGCCGACCGTGCGCATGGCCTGGCCAATGCTCTCGATCAACAGGCCCTGGCTCAACCCGACATCGACGCCGACGACGTGTAGCGCCACCATCACTTCAATTCCCCCGATCAGCCATGAGGTCAGGTGGTGGGCACCGGCGGTCGCCAGGCGTCGCGGGTCTCGATAGATGGCGATGACGGTGTCGTGAAGTCCGGCGAAGTCGCCCAAGACGGCCCACCGCGGCCCGTCCGCAAGGCGCAGCAAGACCCGTTCGAGCAAACGGAACAAACCCCTGCGTTGCGCCAGGATGAACGCCACGACCACCACCAGCGCCGCCGCCGTCGCCCCTCCCGCCCAGCGTGCCATGGCGGGATCGTAAGGTCCGAACGCCAGCAGGCCGACACCGAGGAGGGTGAATACCAATTGGCTCAGCATCTCGATCGTCAGATCGACGGCTGTCGCCGCCCCTGAGGTGGGCAGAGCAACGCCCTGCAGGGCCAGAAGCCTGGCGCCGACCAATTCCCCGCCGATCTGGGCGACCGGCAGCAGCGCATTGACCGCTTCGCGAATCCAGCGAAGTACGGCGAATGCCAGCCATCCCGGCGGTGCTTCCTGCGGCACCAGGGCCCGCCATCCCAGGCCGGCGAGCACGGTTTGCAGCGGATGGATGGCGAGCACGGCGAGGATTCCCCAGCCGGCGCCGACGACGGCGCGAAAGATCTCCGTCCCGTCGTTCATCATGACCAGGGTTGTGGCAATGGCCATGCCGATGACGATGCTCAAGGCGACATGCAGCTTCATCGAGCGTCATCCATCATGTCGGATCGGCGATGCCTCGTGTTCATGCGCTGAAAACCAACGCGTCTCTATTGATATCACTGCTGTCCGGTTAACTGAAGGAACAAAGCTCTGAAAGCCACGGATTGCGCGGGTTTCCGGCCGAAAATGGTCGGTGTCGACTTGAACTGGTTGTGGGCACAGTCTCGCAGGTTTCCCTGCGGAGACGGCCATGTACAGCGGCA
>CAIOJO010000199.1 GCA_903858635.1 uncultured Telmatospirillum sp.
ACACCCGGTTTGGCGGCCAGACCCTGGAGAAGGCGCGGCGGCTGGTTTGCGCCAGCCGTTATCTCGACCTCGGCCGCGAGGTCGCGCTCTGCCATCACGAATGGTTCGACGGCCGGGGCTATCCGGACAAGCTCAAGGGCGAGGAAATCCCGCTGTCCGCGCGCATCGTCGCGGTCGCCGACGTCTTCGACGCCTTGACCACGCCCCGGGCCTACAAGGCCGCCTGGCGGTTCGAGGACGCGATCGCCCACATCATCGGCTTGGCGAACACCCAGTTCGACCCGCATGTCATCGAGGCCTTCCAGGCGGTGATGGCCCAGTCGCTGGTCAACGCCTGCGTTCGCTGGACCCCCGAGATGACCGTCGGCGACCCCCGGCTCGACGAGGATCACCGCCGGCTGATCAATCTGGTCAATCTGCTGGCCGCCGCCGGCGAACGCCAAGACCGCTCGACCATCGAGACGGTGATCGACGAACTCGTGCAGTACACCGAGATTCACTTCTCTCAAGAAGAAAAGCACATGGAACTGATCGGCTTCCCCGGCCTCGACGAGCATCGAAAGAAGCATGATTTCCTGACAGAACAAGTCATGGCATTACGATCCCGATTCTTCAATGGCCTTCCCGGTAGGCTGGGAGACGACATCATCGAGTTTCTCGGCAGCTGGCTTGCCAGCCATATTCTGGTCGAAGACCACCAGTATTATCAATTTCTCGGAAAGTCCCCCGACGCCGGGGCTGGCAACTCAGAGGCGCCAGCCTAATACCGGCCCTCACGGATCGGAACCCGCGGCGAATTCACAGACCGACCGGCCGCCCCCAAAGCCGTCCGCGAAAAATACCCCCCGGGTTCAATGGCTTGGAATAATTTCTGGCGGAGGGAGAGTCCGCCTAATACCAACGGCCCCAGATAGGGACTCTTTGAGAAGTTGTGGTTGGGCGCGCCGGCCTTTTCCGATTCGCTGCCTTCCAGAGATTGGTGGGAGGCGGCGATGGTGGTGGCGGTTATTGTCCGCCTTGACGGCGCTGGATGGCACATTGCCAATGACCTCGAAATTCCAGAAAATATAACCCTGTTCCCGATCCCACCGTATTCACCTGAACTCAATCCAGTCGAAAATATCTGGGAATTTCTTCGAGGGAACAAACTCGCCATTCAGGTCTGGGACGATTACGAGTCCATCGTTAGGTCCTGCGTTAGGTCCTGCTGCGACGCCTGGAACTGGCTCATGAGCATGCCAGAGCGCATCACGTCAATTGCTAGTCGCCAATGGGCGAAACGGGTCAACGCCTAGGGCCGGTGGTATGACCTATTCGCCACCGTCATGGCCGGGCTCGACCCACTGGTGTCCGGCACGGTCCTTGCTTATGCCGTGGCCCATTCGAACTCGATTTGACGCGGGTCACGCGGTGGCTTGGGAGGCGCGCGCCGCAGTTGGTCGATGCGGCGGCGATGCATCAGGCTGGCCCTGATCAAGCGCGCAAAGACTAGAGGGCTTTCGACGGCGACCTGGGTCGCCTGGGCGAGACGCAGTAGCAGGAAGGCGATGAGCGCGATAGCGATCTGAATACGCACGGCGTTTTCGGTGGTGCCGACGAACTTACGAATCTTCAGTGTTTGCTTGACCCAGCGAAAGAACAATTCTATCGCCCATCGTTTCTTGTGCAAGTCCGCGATCTCCTGGGCACTGGCGTTTAAGTCATTACTCAAAATGCGCAGGACTTTGCCGGTTTCGATCCGGACCTGAACCTCGCGCACCGGTGCGGAAAACGGGTTCTTGCGGTTCCTGGCTTGGCGCTTGGGCAGGGTTCCGACGCGATCCGACAGGATCGGACCGCCCACCGGCACCGCGCGCCGCTCGGTGATCGTCAGCGGCGTGTTGGTCTTG
>CAIOJO010000200.1 GCA_903858635.1 uncultured Telmatospirillum sp.
AAGCGTCAGCTTCGTGACTGGCCCGTTGAGGGCCCCGGAGCTTTAGCGGAGGAGCCAAGCCGGCGGATGCCGGCGCCCGGCGCCTGAGGGACAAGATTTAAGCCACATCCCCGCCTCCGGCGGGGATGTGGATGGTGAAGGTGGTGCCTTCGCCGGGGACCGAGGCGACTTCGATGCGGCCGCCATGCAGCTCGACGAAGGTCTTGACCAAGGACAGCCCCAGTCCGGCCCCGGCCTGGCCGGCCTCGTCGCGGTCGACGCGGACGAAGCTGCCGAACACCCGGTCCTGCTCGGCCGCCGGAATGCCGCGTCCGGTATCGGCGACGGTGAAGACGATCTCTTCGCCAGCCTCGTCGTCGGCGCGCTGGGCGGCGAGGGTGATCTGGCCGTTTTCCGGGGTGAACTTGACGGCGTTGGACAGCAGATTGAACAGCACCTGACGGATCCGCCGTTCGTCGGCCACCATCCAGCCGATGTCGAGCGGGCAGTCGAAATTGAGCACCAATTGCTTCTCGCGCAGCCGTTCGCGGATCAGCCGCAGCACCCCGGTCAGCATGGCATGCAGGTCCACCGCATTGAGCGACAGGGTCATCTGCCCGGCTTCGATGGTGGCCAGGTCGAGAATGTCGGACAGCACCTGCAGCAGGTATTCGCCGGCATCGGTGATGCCGCGGGAATACTCCTGCTGGCGCTTGTTGAGCTTGCCGAAATACTCGTTGGTCAGCATCTCGGAAAAGCCGAGGATGGTGGTCAGCGGGGTTCGCACCTCGGCGCTGACATTGGCGATGAATTCGCTCTTCAGCCGGTCGGCTGCCGCCAGCGCTTCGTTACGTTCGCGCAACGCCCGCTCGACCTGGGCCGAATCGCTGACGTCGAGCCAGGTGGTCAGCACCGCCCCGTCGGGCAGCGGCACCGAGGCATAGTCGAGGATGGCCCCGTCGGAGCGTTCGATCCGGCCATGCCGGGCGATTCGCTCGGAGAACAGGGCCAGCATGATATCCTTGACCGCCGGCCAGTCGGCGGCGGCGGTGAAGAAGTCGTGATGGCGTTCGACCAGCTCGGAGATATGCGGTTCGCCGGCCAGTTCCTCCGGGCTGAGGTGCCAGATGCGGCCGTAGGCCGGGTTGTAGAGGCGGAGCCGGCCGTCCGAGGAGAACACGGCGACGCCCTCGTGCAGGTTGTCCAGGGTCTCCCGATGTACCGCCAGCGAGGTGTTGTGCGAGCGCTCCAGCGCCAGCGCATCGGTGACGTCCTCGTAGGTGAACAGCAGCCCGCCGAACGGATGGGGCGAGACGACGCGGCGCAGCGTTCGCTCGTCGGGCAGATGCAGCAGGTCTTCCCGTGACTCCAGCAGCGAGGTGAACAGGCGCAGCTCGTCTTCCTTGTAGGCCCGGTAGTGGGCCACCTCGGGCAGGCGGCGGTGGTCGCGCAGGACGTCGAGGATGTTGCCGTAGGTGGGCTGGGTCGACAGCCACTCGGCGTCCTGGCGCCACAACATGGAAAAGGCCGTGTTGAAGAAGGTCAGGCGGGTGTCGGTGGAGAAAATGGCGATCGCCGTGCCGAGGTGTTCCAGCACCTCGGCATGCGCCGCCACATGCCGCTCGATCTGGTTCTGCAGCTCTTCCTGGCGGGTGCGGTCGACCGCCAGGCCGACGGTCAGCAGCCCATCCTCGCCACCGCCGGAGAACGGCGCCTCGACCAGTTCCACCAGGCGCCGCGAGCCGCCCATCACCAGGTGGAAGCTGTCGCTGCGGGGCAGGCCGGACGCCCGTGCCCGGGCCGCCAAGGCGCGGGCTTCGCGCATGGCGGCGCCCGGCACCAGTTCGTGGCCGCCCTCGACCGCATCGGCTGCCGATGGTGCGTCCACTGCCTGGGCATAGGACTGATTGCAGGAAATCAGCGCCAGATCGCCATCGCGCAGCCACACCGGCAGCGGCAGGGCGTCGAGCAGGGCGCGCAGGCGGTCGCGCTCGGTGCCCAGGTCGTGTCGCTCGTGCGACAGGCTCTCGACGGCGGCCGCGCCTTCGGTGACGTCGCGCATCCACAGCACGTCGGCCAACGACTGCCCGTCGGCATCGGCGGCCCGGCTGCCGACCACCAGCACCCGGCGATGGCCGTCCCGCAAGGTCAGCTCGAGCTCGAAGCCGGTGCCGTGCTGGTGCAAGGCGGCCACCGACAGCTCGAGCACCCCGGCCTCGGTCAGGCCAAAGCTCTGCAGGACATCGTCATAGGTAGCGTCGGTACCGCCGTAGAGGCCGAGCAGCACGGCCAGCCGGCGCGAGCAATGGTCGGCGGTGATCTGGCCGTCGGGCCCCAGGGTCCACCGATAGAAGCCGTCGGGGGCGGCGGCCAGAATCTCGCCGAGACGCGACCGCTCGGTGTCGAGCCGCAGCACCTCATCCATCGCCTGGCCCAATTGGCGCCGCAGCCACAGCACGATCGGCACGAAGATCAGGCCGACCAGGATCACCGCGCCAATCGCCAGGGCGGCCGGATCGTCGACCGGCGTGTCGAACGTCTGAGCGAATCCCGGCCACGGCAGGAAAGCGGCGAGCAATCCTGGTAGCCTGGACGTCAGACGCACCCCTGCCTTTTCCCGGTGGTCCTCCATGGCCTCAAAGGGTGCCCGCGTGGAGGGGAAAAGACAAGGGTGGTCGGCCTCAGTAGCGATAGGTCTCTGGCTTATACGGTCCCTCGGTCGACACGCCGATATACTCGGCCTGCTTGGCTGAGAGCTTGGTCAGCTTGACCCCGATCTTGTCGAGATGCAGGCGGGCCACCTTCTCGTCGAGATGCTTGGGCAGGACATAGACCTTGCGTTCGTAGTGGTCGGCGTGGCTCCACAACTCGATCTGCGCCAGTACCTGGTTGGTGAAGCTGGCCGACATCACGAAGCTCGGATGGCCGGTGGCGCAGCCCAGATTGACCAGCCGTCCCTCGGCCAGGACGATCAGGCGCTTGCCGTCGGGGAATTCGACCTCGTCGACCTGCGGCTTGACGTTGTGCCAACGGTAGTTGCGCAGGGCGGCGATCTGAATCTCGCTGTCGAAATGGCCGATATTGCAGACGATGGCGCGGTCCTTCATGGCCCGCATATGCTCGATGGTGATGACGTCCACATTGCCGGTGCAGGTGACGAAGATGTCACCCAGCGGCGCGGCGTCCTCCATGGTGTTCACCTGGTAGCCTTCCATCGCCGCCTGCAGGGCGCAGATCGGATCGACTTCGGTGACCATGACGCGCGCCCCCTGGCTGCGCAGCGATGCCGCCGAACCCTTGCCGACGTCGCCGAAGCCGCACACCACGGCCACCTTGCCGGCCATCATCACGTCGGTGGCCCGCTTGATGCCGTCGACCAGCGATTCGCGG
>CAIOJO010000201.1 GCA_903858635.1 uncultured Telmatospirillum sp.
CCTTGTCTGCGCCGCAGCATTTCTCGATTAAGGAGCGGCTTCGCCGCCGGTTTTTTCCCGTCAAGCGGCTTTTGCACGCAAAAGCCGCTTGACGGCAGCCGCCTCATATAAGGCCGGTGCCACTGGAACCAGGCTATAGCCTGGTGACTGGCCCATTGAGGGCCCCGGAGCTTTAGCGGAGGAGCCAAGCCCGCGGATGCGGGCGCCCGGCGCCTGAGGGACCAATTTAATGACCCGCGGTAACTTACCGCGGGTTATCCATGACCTCTTTGACCTTGCCGGCCAACTGCTTCAGCGAAAACGGCTTGGGCAGGAAGTGGATGCCGTCCTCGCCCGAAAACTCGCCGAGCGCCACGTCCTCGGCATAGCCGGACATCAGGATCACCTGGATATGCGGCCGTTCCATGCGCACCAGGCGGGCCAGGGTGGCGCCATCCATGCCCGGCATGACGACGTCGGTGACCAGGACATCGACCCCGTCTTCGCCGCGCAGCACGTCGAGCGCGTTCTCGCCGGAGCGCGCCTCCAGCACCTTGTATCCCTTGTTGCGGAGGGCCCGGGCGCCGAACAGACGGACCGCGTCCTCGTCTTCGACGATCAGGATGGTGCCCGCCCCGGTGAGATCGCCGCCGATGGTGGTCGGTTCGCCCGACGGCGGCTTGGCGCGTGCCGACGCCTCGCTGGACTCGAAACGCGGCAGGAAAATGGAGAAGGCGGCGCCATTGCCGGGCCGGCTGTCGACGAACACGAAGCCATCGGTCTGCCGCACGATACCGTAGACGGTGGACAGGCCGAGCCCGGTTCCGGCTCCCACCTCCTTGGTCGAGAAGAACGGCTCGAAGATCCGCCCGATGTCCTCTTCGCTGATGCCGGTGCCGGTGTCGGACACTTCGATCAGCACGTAGCTGCCGGGCATCATCACCTCGGCCCCGCGCTGATAGGGCCGGTCGACGCTGACCGCCCGGGTGGTGATGGACAGTTGGCCGCCGCCCGGCATGGCGTCGCGGGCATTCACCGCCAGATTGATGATCACCTGGTCGAACTGGCCGGGATCGACCCGCACCAGGCCAAGATCGCGCCCGTGATTGATCGACAGCTCGATGGTCTCGCCGAGCAGACGGCGCAATAGGTTGGACAGGTCGGCCAGGGCGTCGGTGACGTCGAACAGGCGCGGTTGCAACGCCTGGCGCCGCGAGAAGGCCAGCAGCTGGCGGACCAGGCTGGCGGCGCGATTGGCGTTCTGCTTGACCTGCATGATATCGGCGAAGGAGGCGTCACCCGGCCCGTGCCGCTGCAGCAGCAGGTCGCAGAAGCCGATCATCGCGGTCAGCAGATTGTTGAAGTCATGGGCGACGCCGCCGGCCAACTGGCCCATCGCCTGCATTTTCTGGCTCTGGGCGAACTGGATCTCCAGGTTCTTCTGCTCGGTGGTGTCGATGAAATGCAGCATCAGACCGGAGACCGCCCCTTCGTCGGCGGTCGGACTGACATAGAGGGTGGCCACCAGTTGCCGCCCACGGCCGGCCAGATGCACCGGCAGATGGACGCCGGGGCTGCTGCCCATCAGCACGCGCGACAACTGCTCGGCGGCGGCCGGACGGTCGTCGGCCGAAATGAAGTCGACCACCGGACGCCCGGGAATCTCCTCGGCATCCTCGCCGGTCATCGCCGCGAAGGCAGGATTGCACATGTTGACGGTGGTATCGGGATCGGCCAGGACGATGCCCACCGGCGCATCCTCGAATAGCCAGTGAAAGCGCCGCTCGGCCGCCTTCAGCACACGCTCCCAATGGCGTTCCGGCATCAGGTCGCGCACCACCACCGAACGGGTCAGGGTTTCGCCGCCTTCATCGAACACCGTATGGGTGACCAGGGCCAGGAAGATGTCGCCGTTGCGCCCCTTGAGGCGCATCTCGGCGCGGTCTTCCTCGGGATTGGGAACGACCCCGAGGATATCCGACAGATCCTTGCCAACCAGTTCCTCGGCCGGCTGCCCCAGCCATTCGGCCAGCCGCTGATTGACGAAACGGAAGCGGCCTTCGGTGTCCGCCGAATAGAAACCCACCGGCAGGAAATCGATGAAATCGGCCAGCATCTCGTGCTCGCGGCGCAGCGTCTCGTCGATGGCGCGCCGGGCCGAGACGTCTTCGGCGGCCCACAGCACGCCGCCGCCGGCCAGGGGATGCACCGAGATCGACAGCCATTCCCGCATCCCATTGGCCACCGCCAGCGACAGCTCGGCATGGTGACTGCCGCCATGCGTCGCCGCCGCCTGCAGGCGGGCCAGTTCCTCGGCCACCCGCTCGTCACCGCCGGCCCGCGCCAGCAGGCGGGCGCAGGGATCGTCCGGCAGACCGAACAGGTCGGCGGCCAGGGGGTTGCGCAGCAGTTCGCGACCGTCGCGATCGCAAATCAGCCGCGCCCAGCGGTCGGCGCCCAGCGCGGCGGCCAGCCGGCGGCCATGCGCGGCGTCGCGCCAAGCGGCGCCGAGCTTGTGCAACAAAAGGAAGACGGCCAGCAAAGCGACCGCACCGGCACTGCCGGCGGCCCATAGATGGGCCATGGTCTCGCCACGCGGCAGAGCGATGGCCGCCAAGGCGCCGACCGCGGCCACCACCAGCCAGGCCAGCGGCTCGCGCAGCACGTCAGTTACGGAATTTGCCTTTGAGCCGCATAACATAGCTGATCACCTCGGCCACTGCCTTGTAATGATCCGGTGGGATCTCCTTGTCCAGTTCCACCGAAGCGTACAGCGCCCGGGCCAGGGGAGGATTCTCGACGATCGGTATCTCGTGCGCCTCGGCCAGTTCGCGGATCCTGAGCGCCAGGAAGTCCTGGCCCTTCGCCACCAGAACCGGGGCGTTCATCGTTTCCGCATCATATTTGAGGGCGCAGGCGAAGTGGGTCGGGTTGGTCACCACCACATCCGCCTTGGGCACCGCCGCCATCATCCGCTGACGGGCCCGCTGGATGCGCATCGAACGCATGCGCGACTTGATCAGGGGGTCGCCTTCGCTCTGCTTGTGCTCCTCCTTGACCTCCTGCTTGGTCATCCGCTGTTTCTTCATGAAGCTGTAGCGCTGGAAGAACCAGTCGCCGACGGCGATCAGCACCTCGATGAAGACGACGGCGAACAGCAGCCGCAACAGGACGTACTGGAGATAGGACAGGATCCCGCCCATCTCCATCGTCGGCAACATCTCGAGTTCGCCAATGCGCGGCCGCAGCATCAGATAGAACAGCCCGGCGACGACCAGCAATTTGGCGATGCTCTTGCCCAGTTCGACCACCGACAGCAGCGAGAACAGGCGGCCGAATCCGGTCATCGGATTGATCTTGTTGAGATCAGGGCTGAGTTTTTCCCAGACCAGCATAAAGCCGGTCTGGGCCACCGCGGCGAGGACGCCGACGGTCAGCAGGAAGCCCAGGGGAACCGCCATCAGCAAGCCGACATGGCTGAGCACGTCGTTGATCAGCGCCATCAACGAGGGCACATCGGTGACGCGGATGGCATGCGGCTGTTCGAGAAAGCGGGTGAAATAGCTCTTGAACCGCATCATCACCGGCGGCGCGATCAGCCACACCACCACGCTGATCGCCAACAGGACGGCCGCCGTCTTGACTTCCTGCGACTGCGCGATATGCCCTTCTTCGCGCGCCTTGCCGAGCTTTTTGCCGGTTGGTTGTTCGGTTTTGGAGTCGTCGTCTTCAGCCATGCGTCACGTCACTCCGACGCCACGAAGGCACCGATGCCGTCGCTGAAATGGCGCAGGAACCAGTACATGATCGGCGGCATGCAGACCATCAGCAGCGCCAGGCCGCCCAGGATCTGCACCGGCAGCCCGACGAAGAACACCGGGATCTGCGGCACCAGACGGTTCAACAGGCCCAGCCCGGCATTGAAGGTCACCGAGAAGACCAGGAACGGGGCTGCCAGCTTGAACCCCATCACGAAGCTGTCGCCCAGGGTGCGCAACAGGGTGGTGGCGAAATCGTCCATCGGCAGCGGCTGGCCCGGGGTGAACAGGCCATAGCTGTCGACCAGGGCGCGCAGCATCAGGTGATGGGTGTCGGTCAGGAATACCAAGGTGATGCCGGTCAGGTTGAGAAAACCGGTGATCAGCTGGCTTTGCTGCTGGGTGGTCGGGTCGAAGGTGAACATGTTGGTCAGGCCGATGGCATAGCCCATGGTGTTACCGGCCAGATCCAGCGGCGACACCAGGATCTGGGTGACCGCGCCCAGGAAGATGCCGACCGTCACTTCGGTCCCGATCAGGATGAACATCGACATCGGATCGCGCGGCATCGGCGGCAAATGGGGCGCCAGGACCGGCAGCAGCAGGAAGGCGATGGCGAGGGCCAGCAGCAGTCGGGCTCGCACCACCACCGTCACGCTGGAGATGCCGGGGAACAACATCATCGCGGCCCCGAACCGGGCAAAGACGAGCAGCAGCTTGAAGACATCGGTGGAAAGGATGTCTTGCAGCATTCGCTAACCGCCGGCGATGGCGCGGTCCATCACCAGATGGGTGAAATCGATCAGCGTGTGCAGCATGAACGGCAGGAACATCAACAGGACCAGGAAGACGGTCAGGACCTTCGGCACGAAAGTCAGCGTCATCTCCTGGATCTGGGTCAGCGCCTGGAACAGGGAAATCACCAGACCGATGGCGAGACCGGCCAGCAGCGGCGGCGCCGCCACCTTGAGCATCACCACCATGGCTTCGCGGGCCAACTCCATGAGATCGGCATCGGTCACCGGGCGCCCCTCGCCATAGTCTTCTCCTGGTGCCGGGGTGGAAAAATCGGGGCTAGATCGGCATCCGGATGATGTCGTTATAGGCCGAAATCACCTTGTCGCGCACGGCGACCACGGTCTGCAAGGTCAGTTCGGCATTGTTGACCGCGGCCACCACGTCGCGCACATCGGCCTTGCCGGCGATGGCCTGCTGCGACATCTCTTCGCTCTTCTTGCCGGCGTCGATCGCCGCCTTGGCCCCATCCTTGAGCATACTGGCGAAATCGCTGCCGCCCGCGCTGTCGGCAACGGGCGTGCCCTCACCCTGGGCCGCCTTGGCGGCGTTGGTATAGGCGGCAATGGCATCGGTAATCGAGGATATGGCCATGATATGTCCGGCAGAATTGCTGCTGTTTCCGAATTATAGGCGGATTCGCTCGAGCGAGGCTACTTCAGCATGTCGACGGTCCGCGACAGCATCGATTTCGACACGCTCACCACATTGAGATTGGCTTCGTAGGAGCGCTGCGCCTCGCGCATGTCCATCAATTCGATCAGCGGGTTGACATTCGGCACCTGCACATAGCCGCTGCTGTCGGCGGCCGGATGCTTGGGATCGTATTTCTTCTGGAATTCCGAACGATCGACCTCGACCTTGTTGAGCTTGACCATGTCGGCCCCGGACGCCTTGTCGAGAACATTGCGGAAGCTCACCACCTTGCGGCGGTAGGGCGTACCGTCGGGCGAGGTCGGCAGTGAATCGACATTGGCCAGGTTCTCCGAGACGACGCGCAGCCGCTCGGCCTGGGCCTTCATTCCGGAAACCGCGATCAGCGATGATTTGTTGAGATCATCCAACCCTTAACGCTCCCTCGCCGGCTGCCCGGCCGTCGTCACTAACCGCCCTTGCCGATGGCGACCTTCAGCATGGCGACATGCTTCATGAAGAGGTTGGCGGCCAACTCGTAGCTGCCCTTCACTTCGCCGATTTTCTGCATCTGCTCTTCGAGCAACACCGAGTTGCCGTTGATCTTCGATTCCTCGGGATTGCGCTCGGCCACGGTCTCGAACCGGGTCGGCTCGACCTGCGGCGAAATATGCATCGGATTGGTGGTCGCCGCGCGAACCGGCGCCGCTTGCGGCTGCAGCAGGTTCTTGAAGCTCAGCGGCGCCAAGTCCTTCGCCTTGTATTCGGGCGTGTTGGCGTTGGCCACATTCTCGGCGAGAACAGTTTGCCGGCGGGACAGCCAGTCCATGGATTTCTGCGCCATGGCCAGCAGCGTCAGATCCTCGAACATGCCCTACGCCCCTTTCGCCGGCCCACTCAGAGTCTATCCTGCATCATAGGGGCGGTCCCTTAACAAAGGATGAATCGGGCCAGGACCCAAGGAACCACCGGCACCGAAGCGCCACTTTGCCAGCTTCGCTGGCACACCGGCAGGGACGCCGGTGCCACTGGAGCGAGGCAACGCCTTGCGACTGGCCCATTGAGGACCCCGGAGCGGCAGCGGAGGAGCCGAGCCCGCGGATGCGGGCGCCCGGCGCCTGAGGGACAGAACAAAAGACCACCGGAGGGGGCCGACCGGCCCCCTCCGGGAAGGCCTCAATGGGCGGGGCCCTTTACGTCGATCTTGCGCCGTTGCGGTTCGGTCTTTTCCTTCTTCGGCAAGGACTAAGGTCAGGATGCCCTTGTCGAAGTTCGCCGCGATGTGCGCATCGTCAACGTTGTCCGGCACGCGGAACGAACGGACGAAGGTGCCATAGCTCCGTTCGCTCAGCTGGTAATCGCCCTTCTTCTCTTCGTGGCTGTGCTTCTTCTCGCCGCGGATGGTGACCATCCCTTCACCGATCGAAACATCGACGTCCTTCTCGGCGACGCCAGGCAGTTCGGCGGTCACCTCGATGGCTTCCGGCGTCTCCACCACATCCATGCGCGGAGTCACATCGGCGGTCATTAGGCCGCGGCGGCGGAACGGGTCCATTTCGAGCAGGCGCCGGCTGAAGGGCGACAACATGAAGTTGTCGAACATCCGGTCGATATCGTCACGCAGGCTCAAGAACGGGGTTGCAAAAGTGGAAGGCCTAGTTTCACCCACCGTTTGGGGTGTCTGTCCTTCCGTCGGTTTCCTGACGTCCATGGCTCGACTCCCTCTCAATCGGGTTGGCGGCCCGGAGGGCCGTTTGCCGATATTATACCACGAACCGGGCGCCCCGGCGCCGGTGCGATCGGTTTAGGGAGGGCCGAAGCTCTGGACTAGGCTGCCCGCCACCAGATACCAACCATCCACCAGAACGAAGAAAATCAGCTTGAACGGCAGGGCGAAGGTGGCCGGCGGCAGCATCATCATGCCCATGCTCATCAGCACCGAGGCGACCAGCATGTCGATGATCAGGAACGGCAGGAAGATCAGGAAGCCGATTTCGAAGGCGCGCCGCAGCTCGCTGATCATGAACGCGGGAATAAGCACCTGGAGCGGCGTATCCTCCGGGTTGGCGACCGGCCCCTTGCGCGCCAGGTCGGTGAACAGGTGCAGATCCTGGTCGCGCACCTGCTTGATCATGAAGGCGTGCAGTGGCTTGATGGCGCGGTTGAAGGCTTCCATCTCGTCGATCTTGTTGGCGATCAAGGGCTGCAACCCCTGCTCGTAGGATGCCTCGATGGTCGGCATCATGACAAAAGCGGTGAGGAACAGGGCCAAGCTGGCGACCACCATATTGGGTGGTGCCGTTTGGGTCCCCAAGGCCTGACGAAGGAAGGACAGCACCACCACGATCCGGGTGAACGAGGTCACCGTCACCAGGATGGCCGGGGCCAGGCTGAGCACCGTGATCAGGGCGATCAGCTGGACCATGCGACCGGTGGTCGAGGCCCCGTCGCCCAGATCGAGGCTGAACTGCTGCGCCAGCGCCGGACCGGCCGCCAGCAGGACGCCCCCCAACACGACCGAACCGACCAGCGTAGCGAAAAGCGGGCGTCTCACCGTTCCAAATCCTCCTTGACCGGTTCTGGCTGGTCGAGCCGCGGGGTGCCGCCGGTCCCTCGCTCAACCACGATATCCGCACCGCCACCGATCAGCAGCAGATGTTCGACCTCGTCGCGGCGCACCAGCACCAGGCGACGGCGGCCATCCAGCGGGACGCTTTCGACCACCGCCAGACGCCGCTTGCGACGTGGGCCGATGGCGACGCCGCCGAATCCGATCCGTTTGGCCACCCACGCCGTGGCGCCGATCAGACCGAGCACCGCGATAAGGGCAAAGACCGTGCGCAGATAGATGTCCCAATCCATCGCCGATCAGCTCCCGTCCTGCATCTGGCCCAACTGGTCGAGATGGTCCCGCACCTCGCGCTCCAACTGGTCGAGGCGGGCCATCAGGGCGCGCAGGTCTTCGGCCAACGGGCGGCTGTCCTCGAGCGGCATCGTCTCGACACTGCCGCAAATCGCCCGCACCCGATCCTCGATGGCCGACAGATCGACCAAGGTGCCGCCAGCCAGCAGGCGGCGGGCGGTCAGCACCAGGGACGAGACCTTGGCCAGTTCCTCCCTGGCTGCCGCCGGATCGCTCACCGCGGCGCCTCGCCCGCCGGCGCGGCGGCACCGTCCGGGCGGGACATCGGCGCGCCGTTGGCGCGGTAGACATAGGCCAGGATTTCGGCGACCGCCATGAAGGCTTCCAGCGGGATCAACGAATCGACATCGACGGCGGCCAGCACCTGGGCCAGATCGGCATCTTCACGGACCCTGACGCCGTTGGCGAAGGCCAGGTCGAGAATGCGTTCGGCCGTCTTGCCACGCCCGGTCGCCACCACCTTGGGAGCATCCGGGCCCTGCCCGGGCTGGTAGGACAGGGCGACGGCGATCGCCCGCTTCGCCGCCCTGCCATCCTCGCTATCCTTGTCCCTGGGCAAAGCCGACCCTCTGATGAAAGGCTTACGATGCCCCTGCCGGCTTTAACAAAGCCTTAAGCCAGGGGGCACTAAGGTTAACGCCTTCCCATTCTCGTCATTCCCGCGGAAGCGGGAATCCATTGACGGCTCCGAATTTCGGGCGTCGGCGTGGACCCCCGCCTGCGCGGGGGTGACGAAGGTGATTCTGTCATAACGCACAATGCTCTAATTGATGCTGGACAGGCCGGCGTCGCGGACGCGCTTCTTGTAGTCGCTCATGAATGTCTGGAAGCCTTCGGCCTCCTTGATCTTGGCGGCGACTGCCGGCATGTCGGGAAGTTCGCGATCGATGGCGCTGGTGAGCAGCGAGAAGCCGTCCTTGTACGGAGTCATGGCCATCGCCGGGCCGAAATTGCGCCGCAATACGGCCAAGCTGCGTTCGTCATTTCCCAGGTTGAGGGCGGTGGCCCAGCTCAACACCAGCCTGGCCGAGGCGTCATCGAGGGTCGCCCCCCGTTCCGGCCGGGAAACCAGGCCTTCGAAGGCGGCCGCGGCCTCCAGCCAGTCCTTTTTGCGCCAATGGATCTCGGCCCGCAGCTGGGCCGCCTCGCCGGTTTCGTCGCCGACCAGCAGCTGGATCGCCTCGGGCACGCGATCGACATCGGCCAGGGCCCGCGCCTTCAAATGCCGCCGCTGCTGCTGCAGTTCCGGGGACATGCCGGTCATCTCGCTGGTTTGCAGGGCGTCCAAGGCCTGCTGCGGCTCTCGGTTCAACAGGTCGACCAAGGCCAGTTGACTGCCCACCCTGGCCTTGTCGAGGCCTTGCAGGCGGTACGTCACCTGATGCTTGAGCAGTTCGGCGGCGCGGTCGAGCAGGTCGACGGCGGTGAGCCGGTCGGCCAGCTTGCGGATCATTTCGTCGCCCTTCGGCCCGGCCGGGGTCAGTTCGCGGAATTCGTCGAAGAGACCGATCGCCGACACCGGCGGCAAGGCGTTGGCCGCCCCGTCCAGATAGAGCCGGGCGAAGATGTCGGTCATCATCTTCGAAACCTTCGGCGTGTCCTTGTTGTCGGGATAGTTGGCGATCTCGGAGCGCAATGCCCTGAGAGCGCTCGGGTAGTCGCCGGCGTCCAGCTGGAGTTCGGCAAAGCGGCGCAACAGACCGAACTCGAAGTCCTCTTCGCGCCAGGCGAAGCGCAGGCGATCGAGCTTATCGGCGGCTTCCTTGGGAGTGATCTTCTTCAATTTGAGCTGCAGCTCGGTCGACGCCAAGGCGGCCTTTGCCCGAAATTCGCGGTTGTCGCCGTCGGCGGCGCGGTCGTAATCCTCGAGCGCCCGGTCGAATTGACCGATCATCTCGTCATAGGTGCCGTGCAAATAGTCGAGCTGGCCGGTTTCCGCCTTCGACGGCGTCTCACGGTCCAGCACGTCGAGCGCCGTCTGCGCCGTTTCGTCGTCGCCCGCCGCCACCGCGGCGGTGGCCGCCAGACCGGCCAGGGGCCATTTCAGCGCGTGCGGATACTCCTTCAACAGCGCCAGACCAAGGGCCAAAGCCTTGGACTCGCCCCCCGGCACGGCGCTGGTCGCCACATGGGCGGCGGCACGCCAGAACTGGCTTTCCGCATCGTCCTTGACCAGCGCACTGTCGAGGTCGGCCTGGGCCAGGTCCCAATGCCCCATCAGCAATTGACAGGCACCGCGCACGGCGCGGAACGCGCCGGTGTCGACCATGCCGGGCTCGTCGGTCGCGGCCATGCGGAGGTAACCCAAGGCCTCGGCCGCGTAGCCGTTGGCAAAGAAGAAACGGGCTGCCTGCAAATGCGCGGCGGCGCGACGCGGTGCCGGCAGATCGACCAAACCGCCCTCGACCAGGCGCCGTTCGGCCTGAAAATTGTCGGCACCCCCGCGCATCCATTCCGGCACGTCGAAGAAACCGCCGCTGGCCTCGTTCTTCGTCACTTGGGTCTTCCCGGCTTCGGCCGACAGGCGCAGCCCACTGCCGGACGGCAGGCCAATGGTGATGCCGCCACGTGACGATTTCACGTCGAGGCCGTCCACATGGGACAGAATGGCCACGCCCTGGGTGGTCGGCAGCAGATCGAGATCAAGGGTGCTGCGGCCGGGATAGATGCCGGCACCCAAGGGGATTACCGGCACCACCGTCATGATGTCGCCGACTTCCGGGTCGTGCACGCCGACCACATTGCCGGCGTCGGCGACGCTCAACTCCATGCCGATACCGGTCGGCAGCGAGGCCGGGGCGGTGATGGTGATCGGTGCCTTCGGTTCGGCGCTCTGGTGCATCAGGTCGACCACCCACAACAATCCGTCGCGTCGCACGCTGGGGACGTATTCAGGCTGCACCACCAGCCGCAGCACCGTCGCCTCCTTGTTGGGAAACTGGTCGACGGAGATCACCGCTTCGCCGCCCAGGCGGTGCATGAGCTTGGTGTCGACCTCTTGGTAGCGGTCGAAGACCAGCCACAAATAGCCGGCCCGCTGAAACACCGCCGCGGCGACCGGCTTGTCCCACGGCACGCTGAGGCTGAAAACCTGGTCGCCGGCGGCCGGCACCGGCTGGGCGGCCGCCGCCGGCGTTGCCGGGGCCGCGACCGGGGTCGCCACCGAAGGTGGTCCCGGGGTCGCCGAGGCCGGCTTGGCCTTCGCTTTCGGCTCGGGGATCGGCTTGATCGGCGATGGACCGGTGGACGGCGGTGGCGGTGCCAAGGTCTCCGACGGAAGCTTCGCCTGCTCCTCACGAACCAGCGGCTGCAGGGCCGGCAGCGTCACATCGGTTCCCGGCGGCGGGGCCAGGGGCGGCGCCGGACCACCGGTCGGCGCGGTCGAACCGGCCGCCCGCACCACATCGACCACCACCTTGTTACCCGAGGTGAAATGCCGCAATCGGGCGTCCTGCGGCACTCCCAGCACCAGGCTGGGGGCATTGCCGGCCGGATCGGCCGAAATCACGCTGATGTCCGACGGAAGACCGGCCTGCAAGCCGGCCAGATCCAGGCGGCCGGGCCGGGCGAAGGCGATGGTGGCGCGGCCGCCCTGTTTGTCGACTCGATAATCGACCGGTCGCGGCCAGTCGAAGACCAGGCGATTATAGGTGCCGTGCTCGCCGGCCCGCACCTCCACCGAAGGAGGATCGGCGCTGGCCGGTGCAGGCGGCTTGCCCGGCGGGCGCCCCGGCGAGCCGACGGGCGGGACTGCCGAAACCGGCCCGGCGTTTGGCGGCGGCAGAAGCGACACCGGGCCACCCTCCGGTGGCGGAGGTGCGGCGGCTCGGGGCGTGGCAGGCGGGGGCTCCTCGTCGGGCGGCACGCTGGCATTGGGGTCGAGCAGATCGAGAAGGTCGATCACCACGGCATTGTTGTTGCCCTGGAATGCCTTGACCTGGACCGGACGGGCCAATGGAAAGGTGGCGGTCTTGCGGTCGGCGCTGACCGCGGCGCTGCGCAGATATTTGGACAGCGGCCGCAGCACGCCGCGGAACTCACCCTTGACCGGGCGGTCGAAACGCAACACCAGTTCGCCGTTGATGATGTCGGCCGAGTAGTTCACCGGGCTGTCCCAGTCGAACACCATGCGGCCATAGCCATCGTGCGCCGCCGCACGCGGCGAGGAATTGGGTGGGGATTGGGCTTGGGCGGGCTGGCAAGGAGCCAGCGCCAACAAGGCCGATGGCAGCATGACCAGGAGGAAACGGCGAAGCATCAGCCGAGGCCTCCTTTTCCGCCTCTGCCGCCACCGTAACATGCCCACACCTATAAGAGACCCGGGTTAACTGTTGTTGAACAGTGCGTCGATCGAGGCCTGATCGTGGGCCTTTTCGGGCAGCTGCGGACCGTTCAGCAGGTCAGCGTCGGTCGACGGCTTGCTTTCCGCAGACTCGGTCGGGGCAGACGGCGCGGCCTGGCGGAACTCCGGGGCGAAGGCGGAGACCAGCGACTCGATGCGGGCCTCGATATGTTTGAGGGCGCGCACCACCTTGGTGATGCGCTGGCCGGTAATGTCCTGGAAATTGCACGCCTCGTAGACCGTGGTGGTGGCCTCGGTCAGACGTTGGGATAGGGGCGGTTCCAACTCGGCGGCCAGCTCTTCCAGCTTTTCGGCGGCGTCAAGGATGGCGTTGGTGGCCGTTTCGGTGGCGCCGACGATGGCATCGAGTTCGTCCGTCGCCGTGGCGATGTATTGGTCGTGGATTTCCTGCGGGCGCAAGGCGGCAATCTCGGCCTTGGCCCGATGAATGTACTCGGCCAGCGCCTCCACCTCCTGGTAGAGCCGGAGATCTTCGGCCGACACGTCGCCGCTCAACGATGTCAGCAATGAGCGGACGATATCGCCGATGTCCTCGATCTTGACGGTATCACCCCGCTGTTTGCGCAGGGTCTCGAGATAAAGTGCCAGATCGCGATCAACGTTCGCCGCCACGGCCAAGCTCCTCAGAACTCGCCCAGAACGCTAACCATCTTGGCTTGCAAGGTTTCTGCGTTGAACGGCTTGACGATGTAATTGGAAACGCCGGCTTCCTTGGCGGCGATGACGTTCTCCGACTTGGACTCGGCGGTGACCATGATGAACGGGATGCTTTTCAGCTTGGCGTCCGCCCGAACTTCGCGCAATAGCTGTAGCCCCGTCATCGGCTCCATGTTCCAGTCCGAGATCACCAGGCCGTAAGTGCCCCCCCGGAGCAGCTGCAATGCCATAGATCCGTCGGTGGCTTCGTCGATGTTGACGAATCCCAACTGCCTCAGGAGATTGCGGATGATACGCAGCATGGTCTTGTAGTCATCCACAATCAAAACGTTCATATTCTTGTCGACAGACATCCGTCACTCCTTCAAGCCCGCCGGGCGCGATGCCAGAAACCCCACACGGCATCATTCGATTTGGGTCTTAGTTAAAATACGGAACCCACGCGCATTCAAGCGTTTTTCGTCGTCGAATCAACCGCCGCCTTGCCCCTCGGTTTTGGCGGCGCGCCGCACCGCCATGGCGTCGGTGATGGTTTTGGCCTTCATCGGATCCATCGCCTCCATGATGGGGGCGACCTTCTGCTCCTTCATGCGCGTCATCACGCCGAGCAATACAGGCATATCAAGCTGTTCGAAGATCTTGGCGGAATCTTTCGGCTTCATGCTTTCATAGATCTTGACGAGGCTCTTCATCTTGCCGTCGTCCTGATCGTCGACCTGCTTCAGCATGGATTGCACATTGGCCTGCAGCGCCTTCATTTCGGCAATCTTTTTGTCGATACGGCCCTCGGCCGCCTTGACTAGGTTCTCCCTGAGGTCGAGCTCGCGTTGGCGCGCTTCCAGCGTCTCGCGCCGCTCGGCCAGCTTTTGCAGCACGTCGATCTCGTTCTGGGTGAAGGTCGGCGGTTCGCCTTCGCCCGTGGTCTGGGTCGGAATCGCCGGCGGGTTGGGCGCCGCCTGGTTGGCGGTGCCGCCGCTGTCGGCGCTGCCGCTGGTCGCCCCGCCGCCGCCCGGAGCGGCGGCGTCGAGCGGCGTCGCGGGCGACCGCTTGCCGCGCCGACGGCCTCCCGGAGGCGGCGGCTGTTGGGCTTCCGACTGATTGACCGACAGCGAAGGCACCTCGACCGCCGACAGCCCCCTCCAGATGTCGTTGACGCGCACCGACAGCATCAGCACGGCGACGAAGATCGTCACCGGAAGCAGACGCACCGAAGGCATGGACAGCCGCGAACGGGTGGTCCGCCGACCGCCTTTCGCGCTTGATGTTCCTTTGCGAGCCGTGGCCATGATCCTCGACTCTCCGTCAGCGGACCGATTGCAGGGCGCGCAACAACTCGCGCTCGGCTTCCGAGCGGTCGTCGTCGAGGTCGTCGTCCTGGATCGCCGCCGGCCCCGCCGGGGGCTGACCGGGGCGGGCCGCCGGACGCGAGGTCGGCAGCGGCGAGGGCTTGGGTTGCGTGCGGGCGTCGCGGACCGTACCTTCCAGCCGGTTGGCCATGCTGTCGGCGCGTTCGATCATGAAGGCCAGATCGTCGCGCAGCGCATGCGCCTTCTCTACCCGCTCCTGAAGCGTCGAGCCGGCGTCTTCGGCGGCTTTCTTGAGCTTCGGAATGCTCGCCTCGGCCCGCGCCGTCGCCTCGTTGAAAGTGCTGACGAGCTTGGCCAATTCGTCGCGGTTCTTGCGGAGCTGCACCAACCGGCCGTTCAGCATCACCGCATAGGTGATGGTGGCGGCAAGAAGGATCGCCACGATGACATCAAGCACCAGCTTGTAGTCCATCAGACCTTCTCCTTCTTGATCTTCTCATCGACCCGGATGGCGATGTGGTTGCCCTTTCGCCCCATCTTGCCGCCAAACATCGGAACATCGCCGCAGCGCAGCTCGATCGTCGAATCCGGCATGGCATTCAGCATTATTTTCGAGCCGACCCGAAGGTTCAGGATGTCGCGCAGCGGCATCACCTGTTCATCCAGCACGGCCTCCATTTCCACCTCGGTCATCCACAGCTCTTCGGCCAAGTGGGTTTCCCAGATCGAATCCCGGCCGAATTTCTCGCCCATGAACATCTGCAGCAGAAGTTCGCGGACCGGCTCCAGGGTGGCATAAGGCAGCATCAGCTCGAGCCGCCCACCGCGATCTTCCATGTCGATCCTGAGCTTGGCCACGATGGCGGCATTGCTCGGTCGGGAAATGGTGGCGAAGCGCGGGTTGGTTTCCAGGCGGTCGAAACGGAAGGTCACCGGCGACAACGGATCGAAGGCGGCCGACAGGTCCGACAACACGACATGGACCATGCGCTCGACCAGGTTGCGCTCGATGGTGGTGTAGGGACGCCCCTCGATGCGCATCGCCGCGGTGCCGCGCCGGCCGCCCAACAGCACGTCGACGATCGAGTAGATCAGCGACGAATCGACCGTCAGAAGTCCGTAGTTGTCCCACTCCTCGGCCTTGAACACGCCCAGCATGGCGGGCAGCGGAATGGAATTCAGATAATCGCCGAAACGGAGCGAAAGGATGTTGTCGAGCGACACCTCGACATTGTCCGAGGTGAAATTGCGCATGCTGGTCGACATCATGCGCACCAGCCGGTCGAACACCACCTCGAGCATCGGCAGGCGTTCGTAAGACACCAGCGCCGAATTGAGGATAGCCTGGATGCCGGAACGGTCGCCGTCGCCCTCATGGGCGTCGTCGAAGCCGAGCAGCGAGTCGATTTCGTCCTGGTTCAGAACGCG
>CAIOJO010000202.1 GCA_903858635.1 uncultured Telmatospirillum sp.
GAATCACTGAGATTCCGCCGAGTCAATACTTATTTTATCGGAGATCAACAATCTGTTGCGAGGGTGCCTCCGCAACCCATACCATATCTACCCGAAAGCGCGGGGATCAGCCGCCGCCGTCACGAGGGGGTGAGCAATTACGCTTGATTGGCGCCGCCAAACGGTCTATTTGGATTCAACGGTCCGGCTTGCGCCCTCGAAAAGAGGGGCGGGGAGGCGGTTGCCAGGGAGGAGCGAGATGAGGTTTGCACGAGTTCTCACGGGCTTGGCCGTGCCCCTGATAGTCGCAGGCTGCGCCGGGTTCCCCGGAACCACCTTCGAGCTCGAGGAACTGCAGCGGACCACCCCCAGCGGCGCCCCCTTCACCCAGGCCTTGGCCCGGGAATACCAGGCCTTTGCCGATTCCGAGCGGCAGCAGTACGACTGGTTCAACTCGCAGCATTTCGCCCGCAAGGGCCTGGAGGCGGCGCACGGCACCGCCGTCGCGCCGGAGTCCCTCGCCGACTGGCGCTTCTCCGACCGGAAGGCGGCCGCCGACCTGGCCAGCGCCCGGACGCGGCTGGCGACGCTGCTGGCCACCACTGCCCCGACCCGGGCGCCGGCGCTGACCGCTACCGCCCAGGTCAAGTTCGACTGCTGGGTCGAACAGCAGGACGAAGGCTGGCAGACCGCCGACATCGAGGCCTGCCGCAAGGATTTCCTGGCCGCCATGGACACCCTCGAGGCGCAGGTGAAGCCGGGCGCCCCGGCCGCTGCGGCGGCGCCGCCGGCCCGCATGGCCAAGGCCGACCGTTTCCTGGTGTTCTTTGATTTCGACCAGGACCGGCTCAGTGCGGAAGGGTCGCGCACCGTCGCCGCGATGGCCGCGGCGGCGAAGGCGGCAGGCTATCCGAAGCTGACGGTGGTCGGCTTCACCGACCTGGCCGGCGGGGCCGATTACAATATGCGGCTGTCGCTGCGGCGGGCCGAGGTGGTGCGCAAGGCCTTGATCGCCGCCGGCGTGCCGGCCGACCGTCTGCAGGCCGAGGGGCATGGCAAGGCGGAACCGCTGGTTTCCACTCCCGACGGCGTGCGCGAGCCGCAGAATCGCCGCGTCCTGGTCCGCTTCCCGGGCTGACCAGAGACTTCCGATCGGCGGCGTCGCAGCTGCGGCGTCGCCGTTCCATCCCGCAAGGAGGACGCTTGTCGCGAAAGCGGTACGCTACCACCTGTGCACAGGGACCGGGCCTCCGGAAAGTGATAAACATGCCAAGGGGCATCGGCGGCCCGACCGGCGGGAGGATTTCCGTGCCGGTTGGTGGCTGGCCGATTCCCGGTGACCTACCGCCCTGGACAAACAACCGTACGGGATTAACATGATGATCAAGGGGACTGAGGCGGATGCCGGCCGGACATTGCAAGATACGTCCATGTATTCGCAAACGACCCGTTCCATTACCGTGACGGTCAAACCCATCTATCTCGAAGATCAGTCCTCGCCGGGCGACAATCATTTCGTCTGGGCTTATCGCGTGCGGATCGAGAATACAGGCGACGAGACCGTGCAGTTGCTGCGGCGCCATTGGAAGATTACCGACGCCATGGGGCGCATCCAGGAAGTGCAGGGGTCGGGCGTGGTCGGGGAACAGCCGGTCCTTCACCCCGGCGACAGCTACGAATACACCAGCGGCACGCCGCTCAATACCCCGTCGGGCATCATGGTGGGCAGCTACCAGATGGAGACGCCCGAAGGCGAACGGTTCGACATCGCCGTTCCGGCCTTCTCGCTGGACAGCCCGCATCAGACGATGAGAATCAACTGAGACGCTACCAGAACGCAACCCACCCCAGCGCCGGCCCGGGTTGCAAAGGGGGCGCCGCGTCGCTACATCGCCAGCATATAGACCCAAGTGGTCGGCGACCGAGCGGGAGAGCGTGCAATGACCGACCAGAAGCCCATTGCGATGGCTGGCGCAATCGCCAGCGGTCACGACATGCCCAGCCGGGCCGAAGCCGAAGCGGCGGTGCGTACGCTGATCCGCTGGGCGGGCGATGATCCATCGCGGGAAGGCCTGCTCGATACGCCGGCGCGGGTGGTGCGCTCCTACGAGGAATTCTTCTCCGGCTATCACGAAGACCCCGAGGAGATCCTGCGCCGCACCTTCGAAGAGACCGACGGCTACGACGAGATGGTTCTGCTGCGCGACATCCGACTGGAAAGCCACTGCGAGCACCATCTGGTGCAGATCATCGGCAAGGCGCATGTGGCCTACCTGCCGGGCAACCGGGTGGTCGGCATTTCCAAGCTGGCCCGGGTCGTCGAAATTTATTCGCGGCGGCTGCAGATCCAGGAAAAACTGACCGCGCAGGTCGCCAATACCATCCAGGACATCCTGCAGCCGCGCGGGGTCGCCGTGGTGATCGAGGCGGCCCATCAATGCATGACCACGCGGGGCGTCAGGAAGCCGGGCGTCACCATGGTCACCAGCCGCATGCTGGGGGCGTTCCGCACCAACGCGGCGACGCGGCGCGAGTTCATGGCGCTGATCGGCAATCCGTCGAGCAGCCTGTCGAACATCTGAGTCGCCGGCATTGTTTAAGAAACCGCCAAGACGCCAAGAACGCCAGGATATTTAATCCGCAGATGACGCAGATGAGCGCAGATCGCTGTGGCAATTAGGCCGACGGTGTAACAGAAGGTATTGGTTTCCTTCTGCGCCCATCTGCGCTATCTGCGGATAACCTTTGAAAAGAGAACCTTGGCGTCTTGGCGCCTTGGCGGTTTTTTGCCCGGCTCCACAGCCGACGGTGGAAGCCTCTGGACAGCACCCCCTGTTCGCGCCAATAGTCCTGGGCGATCAGGGGGAATCGTTCTTGTTTGACATCCGTACGGTCTTCTTCGTCAACGGCTTCCTCTTATTGATTCTTGCCGCCGCCATGGGCTTGCCCTTGGCGGTCGACCTGGCCGCCGAGCACAGCGAGTGGCAGGCCTTCGCCAGCGCGCAGCTGTTCACCGGGTTCATCGGCCTTGGCCTGATCTTCGCCAATCGCCCGGATGGCCGGCCCAAGCTGCCGACGCGGGCCGCCTTCTTCCTGATCGCCAGCAGCTGGGTGCTGGTCAGCCTGTTCGGGGCCCTGCCGTTCGAACTGGGCAGCCGGCATCTCTCGGTGACCGACGGCATGTTCGAAACGATTTCCGGTTTGACCACCACCGGCGCCACGGTGATCACCGGTCTCGACCGCACCCCCAGCGCCATCCTGTTGTGGCGCGCCGTGCTGCAATGGCTGGGCGGCGCCGGCATCATCGTCGCCGCGGTGGCCCTGCTGCCTTTCCTGCGCATCGGCGGCATGCAGCTGTTCCGCCTGGAAAGTTCGGACAAGACCGAGCGCGTCGCGCCCAGGGTGTCACAGGTGGCCTGGAAGCTGCTTTTCATCTACGGGATGCTGACCGGGGCGGTCGGCCTGGCCCTCTATTTCGCCGGCATGACGCCGCTCGAGGCGGCCTGTCATGCCATGTCGTCCCTGTCTACCGGTGGGTTCTCCACCTCCGACCAATCCCTCGGCCGGTTCGGCGATGCGGCGCGCTGGGTCTGCGTGATCGGCATGCTGCTCGGCGGAATGACCTTCAGCCAATACCTGACCCTCGGAAAGCGCGGCCGGGGTTCCTCCCTGGTCGACAGCCAGACCCGCTGGTACCTGACCATCATCGCGGTGTTTTGCCTGCTGCTCACCTTCTGGAACTGGGCGGTCGGCGACATGGGCGCCTATGAGGCGCTGCAGCAGTCGACCTTCAATGTGGTTTCGGTCCTCACCACCAGCGGCTTCCATACCGCCAATTACGACGCCTGGGGCGGATTCGCCCAGGTGGCCTTCTTCGTCATGACCTTCGTCGGCGGCTGCACCGGGTCCACCGCGGGCGGCATCAAGGTCTTCCGCTACGAGGTGTTGTTTGCCGTAAGCGGCCTGCATATCAAGCGGCTGCTGCATCCGCACGGGGTCTTTCCGGTGGCCTTCAACCGCCTGATCCTGTCGGATGCGGTGCTGCGCTCGGTACTGGGCTTCATGATGCTCTATTTCGTCTGCTTCGCCGCCCTCGCCCTGGCCCTTACCGTGAGCGGCCTCGATACGGTGAGCGGGCTGTCGGCGGCGGCCGCGGCGCTGGGCAATGTGGGGCCCGGTCTCGGTCATGTTCTGGGCCCGGGCGGCAGCTACCAGTCCTTGCCCGCCGATACCAAATGGCTGCTGGCCTTCGGGATGCTGCTCGGGCGGCTCGAACTGGCCCCGCTGCTGGTCGTCTTCACCGCCTCGTTCTGGCGCGAGTAAGGCGAAATGTTCGACCTTCGCCCCGTCTTCCTGGTGATCGGACTGGCCCTGTCGGTGACGGCGCTGGCCATGTGCCTGCCGGCCGTCGTCGATGCCGTGCACGGCAACGACGATTGGCTGGTGTTCGCCGCTTCGGCCGCGGTGACCATGTTCGTCGGCCAGATGCTGGCGGTGGCCAATCGCACCGTTCGCCACCAGACCTTCACGGTGCGGCAGATCTTCCTGTTGAGTTCGGCCGGTTGGCTGGCGGTCGGCCTGGTGGCGTCCTTGCCCTTCGCCTTCTCTGGGCTGCACCTGTCGCCCACCGACGCGGTCTTCGAAGCGATGAGCGGTGTCACCGGGACCGCTGCGACGGTTCTGCGCGGGCTCGATCAGGCCCCGCCGGGCATCCTGTTGTGGCGCGCCCTGTTGCAATGGCTCGGCGGCATGGGCTTCCTGGTGGTGGCGACGGCGGTGCTGCCGACGCTGAACATCGGCGGCATGCAACTGTTCCGGCTGGAGAGCAGCACCTACGGCGAGCGGGTGGCCCCCCGCCTGACCAAGGTGGTGGTCAGCCTGCTGGCCCTCTATGTCGCCTTGACCGTCCTCTTGACCCTGCTGCTATGGGCGGCCGGGATGAGCCGTTTCCCGGCCCTGCTGCATGCCTTGTCGACCATATCCTGCGGCGGTTTCTCGACCTCCGACGGTTCGATCGGTCATTGGCGCAGTCCCGCCGTCGATTGGGTGGTGCTGTTCGGCATGCTGCTGGGCGGCGCTCCCTTCGTCCTCTACCTGCAACTGGTCCAGCGGCGTTGGCGCTCGGCCCTGCAGAACAGCCAGTTGCACTGGTATCTGGGGATCCTGGCCCTGGCGACGGTGGCGATCGCCGTCTGGCTGATCGGCAACACCCCGGTCAAGCCATTGCCGGCGCTCCGTCACGCCGCCTTCACGGCGGTCAGCGTGCTGACCGGTACCGGGTTCGCCACCCTCGACTGGGGACGCTGGACGGGCATGCCGGCGGCGATCCTGTTCTTCCTGACCCTGGTCGGCGGCTGCGCCGGGTCCGCTGCCGGTGGACTGAAGATCTTCCGCCTGCAAATTCTCTATGCCACCGCTCGCGCCCAACTCGGCCGCCTGGTGCGGCCACATGCCGTGCTGCTGCCGCAATATGAACACCGTCCGGTGCCCGATCCGGTGGCCGAATCGGTACTCGGCTTCCTGTTCGTCTACACCTTTTCCTTCGCCCTGGTGGCGCTGGGCCTCGGCCTGCTCGGCCTGGATTTTCTGTCGTCGATTTCGCTTGCGGCTTCGGCGCTGGCCAATCTGGGGCCCGGCCTGACCGATACCGTCGGGCCCTTGGCCGGCTTCGGCGGCCTGCCCGAGGCCGCCAAATGGCTGCTGGCGGCGGCCATGCTGTTCGGCCGGCTCGAGATGTTCGTGGTCCTGGTGCTGTTCGCCCCGGCCTTCTGGAAGCCGTGAGGCGAGGCGCTGTGCTTACCACCAAGCCGCCCGCCTGGCGGGCTGCACCAAGAACACCAAGCAATCCAGTGCGAAGCCGGCAACCGTGATTGCTGTTCCCACCCGACGGGTCGGCTTGGTGTAGCCCGCCTTCGGCGGGCGGCTTGGTGGTGAATACTAACCCTTACTGCGCGCCGAGCCAGCGGCCGAAGGTGTCGTGGATCTGCGGGTCGACTTCCGAATTGAACGAGCGGATCAGGTCGTCGACCATGTCGTAGAGCAGCTTGTCGCGTTCGTTCAGCTTCATGCCTTCCGGTTCGGTACGGCTGCGCTCGACCTTGCCGGTGACTTCGGTGACGACGAATTGATGCTCGTCGAGGATCTGCAGGGCGACTTCGACGGCCATGTCGACGCGGGCCACCTGCTGCTTCTCGAACACGCTCTTCATCCCTTGCTCGGTCTTCAGCGGGGTCTCGGTGGCCGCCGCATTCTTGATCAACACCCGCAGCACGCCGCCACGGCCGACCGGCTTGAGGCGGTCCTGCACCCAGCGCTTCAGCGCATTCTCGGGCGAGACCGGCATGTCGGTTTCGATATGCGGCGCCTGGGCCGGCGGCTGGTACTGGGAGACCACCTCGACCCGGCCCAGGTCGAGCTGGAATGGCGGCAGGTTGGCGAAGCTTATGTCCGGAAAGCGCTGCATCGGCGGATTGACGCTGGAGCAGGCGGCCAAGAGCAGTCCGAAACCGAAAACCAGGGCAAGGCGCGGCAAATTGCACATGTCATTATCTCGCTGGCTGACGCGGATGAGGGGATTGTGCACCGCTATCAATGGTAGCGGTCAAGCGGCGTAGAGTCGATCCAGGTCGGTGTCGGCGAAGACATAGTCGGTCTTGCAGAATTCGCAGGTGACCACCACCCGGCCGCTGTCGTCCCGCATTTCCTCCACCTGGGCGCGCGGGAAGGACCGCAGGGTATCGCCCACCCGGCCCGCCTCGCAGCGGCAACGGGCCTGCAGCCGGCGCGTGTCGTGCATCTGCACGCCGTCGCCATGGTAGAGGCGATAGATCAGGCGCTCGGCTGGCAGCTTGGGGTCGAACAGCTCGGCCTCGCGGGCGCTGTGCAGCAGGATGACGGCCCGGTTCCAGGCTTCGGCCGCCTCTTCGGCTGTGAAGATCGGGCTCGACGGGCCGGTCGGCATGCGCTGCACCATGACCGCGGCGGCCTGCCAGCCGGCACCGTCCCGGGGGGACCGGACGGCCAGCTTGAACGCCGTCTCCAGCTGCTCCGACTGGCGGAAATACTCCTGCGCGCAGTCCTCCAGGGTATCCCCGTCGAGGGCGACGATGCCCTGGTAGCGGTTGGTGTCGGGCCCCTGATCGACGGTGAAGGCGAGGAATCCAGGCCCCAGATAGCGCGGCACCGGCGGCCCGTCCGCGGCCTCGGCCACCGCCAGTCGTTCGGCGTCATAGCGGGCATAGCCGCGCAGATTGCCGTCGCTGGTGACGTCGGCGACGATCAGCGGGATGGCACCTTCGGCTTGCAACTGCAGGGTGAAGACGCCGTCGAATTTCAGCGAGCCGGCGAGCGCCGCCGCCAGCGCCAAAGTCTCGGCCAGACGGGCCGCCACCGCCGGCGGATAGGCGTGGCCGGCGAGAATGCCGTCGAGGGCCGGGCCGAGGCGGACCAGGCGCCCGCGAATGGCACCGGCATCGATCAGGAAGGGAACCAGGATGTCGTCTTCGGCAGCACTCACAACAGGCACCAGGTAAGGATGCCTTTCTGCACATGCAAGCGGTTTTCGGCTTCGTCCCACACCAGTGATTGCGGTCCGTCGATCACCTGTTCGGTCACTTCCTCGCCGCGATGGGCCGGCAGGCAATGCATGAAGACGGCATCCGGCTTGGCCAAGCCCATCAGCCGCCCGTTCACCTGGTAGGGCGCCAGCAGCTTCAGCCGGTCCTTGTTCTGGTGGTGCATCGACACCCAGGTGTCGGTCAACACGCAATCGGATCCGCTGACCGCGGCGTCGGGGTCGGTGGTCAGCTCGATGTGGGCTCCCTTCGAGCGGGCCCAGGCCAGGCTCGGTTCGCTCGGCATCAATTGGGGCGGGCAGGCCAGCCGCATGGTGAAGTCGAAATGCGCCGCCGCCTGGATCCAGCTTGCCGCAACGTTGTTGCCGTCGCCGCACCAGGTCACCACCTTGCCGGCCAGCGAGCCCCGATGCTCCTCATAGGTCATGACGTCGGCCATCACCTGGCAGGGATGCGAGCTGTCGGTCAAGCCGTTGATCACCGGGACCGTCGCATGCGCCGCCAGCTCGTGCAGCTTCGCCGGCTCGTTGGTGCGGATCATGATGGCGTCGACATAGCGCGACAGCACGCGGGCGGTGTCGGCGATGGTCTCGCCGCGGCCCAACTGGGTGTCGTGATGGGTCAGCACGATGACTTGGCCGCCCAACTGGTGCATCCCCGCCTCGAATGATACCCGGGTGCGGGTCGACGGCTTCTCGAAGATCATCGCCAGCACACGGTTCTCGAGCGGTCGTGCGCCATATTCGGCATCGCCGCGTTTGAACGCCTTGCCCAGTTCGATAAGTGTTCTCAGGACCGGGGTGTCGAATCGATCGAGGTCGAGAAAATGCCGGGGTGCCGTCATCTTAGATGGCCAATCCAGCAAGGCTGCGGTCGAAGATGTCGATCGCCTCGGCGATATGGGACGGTTCGACGATGAGCGGCGGCACCAGCCGCACCACGTTGTCGCCGGCGGCCACGGTCAACAGGCCGTTGGCGGTCAAGGCGTCGACCACCGCACCGTTCGGGACCAGGCATTTGACCCCCAGCATCAGGCCCAGGCCGCGCCGTTCCATCAGATGCCGGGGATGCCGTTCGACCAGCTTGCCCAATTCGGCCGACAGCAGCGCCCCCATCCGTTGCACCTGCTCGAGGAAGCCGTCGGACAGCAGGATGTCCAGCACCGCATCGGCTGCCGCCATGGCCAGCGGATTGCCGCCATAGGTGCTGCCATGGGTGCCCGGGGTCATGCCGACGGCGGCCTTCTCGGTGGCCAGGATGGCCCCCACCGGGAAGCCGCCGCCCAGCCCCTTGGCCGTGCCCATCACATCGGGGACGATGCCGGCCCATTCGTGGGCGAACAGCTTGCCGGTGCGGCCGTTGCCGGTCTGCACCTCGTCGAAACCCAGCAGGATGTCGAACTCGTCGGCCACGCTGCGCAAGCTCCGCAGGTATTCCCGCGTGGCGGGCAGGATGCCGCCCTCGCCTTGGACCGGTTCGACCAGGATGCCGGCGGTGTCCGGGCCGATGGCGGCGCGCAACTCGTTCAGGTTGCCGTAGGCGACGTGGTCGAACCCTTCGACCATCGGCTCGAAACCCTTCAAATGCTTTTCCTGTCCGCCGGCGGCCAAGGTGGCCAGGGTGCGGCCGTGGAAGGCGCCCCGGGCAACGATGACCCGGTCGCGCTCCGGCCGACCGGTGGCGTCGTGATACTTGCGCATCAGCTTGATGACGCCTTCCATCGCTTCGGCGCCGGAATTGCAGAAGAACACCGTGTCGGCAAAGCTGTGGGCGATCAGCCGTTTGGCGACTTTTTCCTGGCCGGGGACGCGGTACAGATTGGAGCAATGCCACAGCTTCTCGGCCTGCGCCTTGAGCGCTGCGACCAGATGCGGGTGGACATGGCCGAGCGCGTTCACCGCGACGCCTGCGCCGAAGTCGAGATAGCGGCGCCCGTCGGTGGCGTACAGGTACATCCCTTCGCCCCGTTCAAAGGCGAGGTCGACGCGCGCGTAGGTCGGCATGACGGCAGAGATCACGGGGCCACTCTCCCGAACGCAGGTATGGGCGGCCAAAAAGGCGCCGCGCTCACGGAAAGCGGCAGAATATCCGCGCCTTTTCGGCAAATGTCAACGTCGATGGAACAGCCTTCTCAGGCCTTTAGCTTGTAGCCCGCCTTGAACATCCAGTAGGCCAGCAAGGCCAAACCGACATCGACCGCGGCGACCACCAGCGCGCCCAGCGCCAGCGAGCCGTCGGCATGATCGATGAAGCCGAAACGGAAACCGTCGATCATGTAGAAGAACGGGTTGGCCAGGGCGAACAGGCGGAAGCCTTCCGGCAGGCGGTCCACCGTGTAGAAGGTGCCCGACAGGAACGACAGCGGCGTCACGATAAAATTGGTCACCGCCGCCATGTGGTCGAACTTGTCGGCCCAGATGCCGCCGACCATGCCGAGCAGCGACAGCATCAGCGACGCCATCACCGCGTGATAGAGGATGAACAGGGGATGGGCCGGCGCCAGGTGCACGAAGGCGGCCATCACCAGGGCCACGGCGACGCCGACCACCAGACCCCGCGCCACCCCGCCCAAGGCGAAGGCCAGGGTCTGCTCGAGCGGCGACAGCGGCGGCATCAGCACATCGACGATGTTGCCCTGCACCTTCGAGATGATCAGCGACGACGAGGTGTTGGCGAAGGCGTTCTGGGTCATCGCCATCATGATCAGGCCGGGGGCCAGGAACTCGCGGAACGGAACACCGGCGACCTGCACCGAGGCGCGCCCGATGGCCAGCACGAAGATGGCGAGGAACAGCATGGTCGTCACCACCGGGGCGATGATGGTCTGGAAGTAGACCTTGAGGAAACGGCGGATCTCTTTGGCGATCAGGGTCCACAGGCCAAGCCAGTTGACCCGGCCGAGCTGGCGCGGGGCGAGGGCGGGCGGAGGCAGGGGGGCATTGCGGTCGAGGCTGTCCATGGCGGAGGAAATCTGCGCTATGCTGCGCCGATGAGCAAGTCCCGACAGCCACGCCGACCGTCGAAGGCGTCTCTGGAGAATGTTGCGCTGTTCTATCTCGAGCGGTTCGCCGCCTCGGCCGAGCAGTTGCGGCGCGTCCTGGTGCGTCGGATCGAACGGGCGGCGCGCCAATTGGACGAGGAACCGGCGGCGGGTCTGGCCCTGGTCGACGACTTGATCGCCCGCTATCGGGCCAGCGGTCTGCTCGACGACCGGCAATATGCCGGAGCGCGGAGCCGCAGCCTGTTGCGGCGTGGCACCTCGACGCGGGGCATTCGCCAGCATCTGGCCGCGCGTGGCGTCGCGTCCGATGACATCGAGGCGGCCTTGGCCGAGCTTGGGGCTGAGCTTGGGGCCGAGCCAGGGGCCGACGCCGATGGCGATCCCGACCTGGCGGCGGCCTTCGCCTATGCCCGGCGGCGTCGCCTCGGGCCCTACCGGCCGGCCCCGGCGCGCGCCGACTGCCGCCTCAAGGACCTGGCCACCCTCGGCCGTGCCGGCTTCTCCTTCGCCATCGCCCGGGCCGTGGTCGATTGCGAGGAAGCGCCGTGAAGAGCAACACGGACGGACGCCGACAACCACGGACAAACGCAGACGACAAAACAGCGCATGAGTGGGGGATTGCCTGCGGCGCTAAAGCAGTTTGCGATTAGATCGGCTCACTCATCTTATTCGTCATTGCCGGGCTTGACCCGGCAATCCATGGATCCCCGGATCAAAGTCCGGGGATGACGAGAAAAGAAGGCGATTCTATGCGTGCACATACCGCTCTAGGCCGGTCGATCCGTGTCATCCGTGGGCGGCGCTGTGAAGCGCCGCCGTCCGTGTCCGTCCGTGTTGACTGATCGTCGCCGCGGCCGCACGGCTTGGTCATCATCCCGGCGCCCGGCCCACGCTCCCCTTTGCATCGGCCGCGGCTTCGGCTACTACTAGCCGTCTTTGGAACATTGGACCCGAGGCCATGGCCGGCGACACGTCGCTCGAGAATCTTCGTCACAGGATCGACAGCATCGACGATTCCATTCACGACCTGTTGATGGAGCGCGCCGCCGTCGTCGACCAGATCGGCGCCGTCAAGAACGACAAGAGCCTGACCATCCTGTCGCCGGCGCGCGAGGCCGAGGTGCTGCGCCGCCTGCTGGCCCGCCATCACGGCCGCTTCCCCAAGGCCTGCCTGGTGCGGTTATGGCGCGAGATGATCGGCGGCATGATCGCCGTCCAGCGGCCGATGACCGTCGCCGTGTTCATGCCCGACCGTGGCGCCGGCTATCTGGAATTGGCGCGCGACCAGTACGGTTCCTATACCGCGATGACACCGCTGCGCTCGCCGGGCCAGGTGGTGCGCGCCATAGCGGAAGGCAGCGCCACCGTCGGCATCATGCCGATGCCCGACCACGAGAATGCCGAGGACTGGTGGATCAGCCTGATGGGCGACAGCCCGGATCTGCCGCGTATCATCAGCCGGCTGCCGTTCGTCGGTCCGGGCCCGGGCCGCGGCGACGATCTGGAGGCCCTGGCGATCGGCCGGCTGGCCGCCGGCGCCACCGGCTATGACCGCTCCTGGCTGGCCCTCGAGACCACCCCCGACATCAGTCGGGCTCGACTGCGCTCGGTCCTCGGTGCGGCGGGGATCGAACCGACCATGTTGGCCGCCACCCACCGGACCGACGACACCTGGCTGCATCTGGTCGAGGTGTCCGGCCATCTGAATGGCGACGACCGGCGGATCACCCGCCTCATCGAGCGCAAGCAACCGGTGCTGCGAGCCGTCGTGCTCGGCGGCTACCCGGTGCCGCTCAGCCCCGAAGATCTCAGCGAATAGGCCCCGACCGGCGATCATCATGGCCAGCCCGAAACCCCGTCCAGGCATCCTGGACCTCAGTCCCTATGTCGGCGGCGAGTCGAAGCTCGCCGGCGTCCAGCGGATCATCAAGCTGTCGTCCAACGAAGGCGCGCTTGGGCCCAGCCCCAAGGCGGTCGCCGCCTATTGCGCGGTGGCGACCGAGATGCACCGCTATCCCGACGGCCATGCGGTGGCTCTGCGGCGGGCGCTGGCGCTGGCCTATGGACTGGATGGCGAACGCATCGTCTGCGGTGCCGGCTCCGACGAGCTGCTGCAACTTCTGGTGCGGGCCTATGTCGGGCCCGGCGACGAGGTGCTGTACAGCCGCCACGGCTTCCTCATCTACCCGATCGCCGCCATGTCGGTGGGGGCCACCCCGGTGGCCGCCGACGAGGTCGAGCTGACCGCCTCGGTCGATCACCTGCTGGCGGCGGTGACGCCGCGGACCCGCATCGTCTTCGTCGCCAATCCCAACAACCCGACCGGCACCTATTTGCCGGCGGTCGAGATGAAGCGGTTGCGCGACGGTCTGCCCGAGGATGTGCTGCTGGTCATCGACGCCGCCTACGCCGAGTTCGTTCAGCGGAACGACTACAGCGCCGGGGCGGATCTGGTGGAAGCCTGCGACAATGTGGTGATGACGCGGACCTTCTCGAAGATCTACGCCATGGGCGGCTTGCGCCTGGGCTGGGCCTACTGCCCGGGGCCGATCGCCGACGTGCTCAACCGTATCCGCGGACCGTTCAACGTCTCGTCGGCGGCCCTGGCGGCCGGCCAGGCGGCGGTCGAGGACAGCGGCTTCGTCGCCTTGGCGCAACGCCACAACGAGTACTGGCGGGGCTGGCTGGCCGACCAATTGACCCGTCTCGGCCTGACCGTGGTGCCGAGCGTGGCCAATTTCGTCCTGGTCCGCTTTCCGACCGCACCCGGCCGGGATGCCGCGGCGGCCGACGCGCATCTCAGGTCGCAGGGGCTCATCGTCCGCGCCATGGGGTCCTATGGGCTGCCCGACTCGCTGCGGATCACCATCGGCCGCGACGACGAATTGCGGGCGGTGGTGGCGGCGCTCAGCGAATTCATGGGGAAATGATGGCCATCCTGTTCCAAAAGGTCGCTCTGGTCGGCATCGGTCACATCGGTTCGTCCCTGGCGCGGGTGATCCGCCGCGACGGCCTGGCCGGCCAGCTGGTGACCCTCGACAGCAATCCCCTGCACCGGGCCGAGGCGCTCGAACTGGGGTTGGTCGACCTCGCCACGGCCGATCCGGCCGAGGCGGTCGCGGGGGCCGATCTGGTGATCCTGGCGACGCCCGTCGGGACCTATGCCGAACTGGCCGCTGCCCTTGCCCCTTGCCTCGCCCCGGGGGCCATCGTTACCGATGTCGGCTCGGTCAAGATGGCGGTCATCCGCGACGTCGGACCGGTGCTGCCGGAAGGGGTGCATCTGGTGCCGGGCCATCCCATCGCCGGGACCGAGCATTCCGGCCCCAGCTCGGGATTTGCCGAGCTGTTCCAGGGACGCTGGTGCATCCTGACGCCGCCGCCGGGCACCGACGAAGCGGCGGTGGCCAGGGTGGTGCAGTTGTGGGAAGCGGCCGGCAGCATGGTGGAAATCATGGAGGCCGGGCATCACGACCGGGTGCTGGCCATCACCTCGCATCTGCCGCATCTGATCGCCTACACCATCGTCGGCACCGCCACCGACCTCGAGACCTCGCTGCAGCAGGAGGTGGTGAAGTTCTCGGCCTCGGGTTTCCGCGACTTCACCCGCATCGCCGCGTCCGACCCGATCATGTGGCGCGACATCTTCCTCAACAACCGCGAGGCGGTGCTGGAAGTGCTGCAGCGCTTCAGCGAAGACCTGACGGCACTGCAGCGGGCGATTCGCTGGGGCGAGGGCGACAAGCTGCAGGAACTGTTCAGCCGCACCCGCGCCATCCGCCGTTCGATCATCGACGCCAAGCAGGCGTAGAAGCTCTATCCCTGGCTGCCGCTGTTGTCGGCGCGGGCGGCGGCGGCGACGATGATGTCGCCGAATTCGCGCAGGAATACCGAGCCCTTGACGGTGCGTTGGATCAGCACGCTGCGGCGATCGGTTTCGTCGACCTTGCGGCGCACCAGCCCGTATTCGCTCAGGCGATCCAGGGCCCGGGTGACGGCCGGTTTGGACACGTTGAGGGCGGCGGCCAGCCCGCGCACGGTGTGCGGCGGCGACGACAGGTAGACCGTCAGCAGCAATGCCATCTGCCGCGCCGACAGATCGGGGGCGTCGCGCCGCACGCTCTCGACGATCGCACCGCGCCAGAGGTCGAGTGCCTGTACTGCCTTGAGGTCGACGCCCATGTTCCGCCCGTATCGTTCCGCGCACGAAATTAGCTGACCGCGGCTGCCGCGGCAATGGCTAGCAACGAACTCGCACCGCTTTCGGTTGCGGCGCGTTGATTGCCGGCGCCGCCGGCAACACCGGCAGGGACGCCGGTGCCACGAGAAAGAGGCCGATGTCGACGGGGGAGGCACCCGGAACGAAGCGTGAGCTTCGTGACTGGCCCGTTGAGGGCCCCGGAGCGCCAGCGGAGGAGCCAAGCCGGCGGATGCCGGCGCCCGGCGCATGAGGGACTCAAGAAGAGCGTTTTTCGATCAGCCGGTAGAGGGCGCGCAGGGCCAGGGCCTCGCCGCCTTCGGGGCGGCCGGGACGAGAGGCCGGATTCCAGGCGAACAGGTCGAGATGCGCCCAGGGCGTCGCCGGTGCGACGAACTCCTGCAGGAACAGGGCGGCGGTGATCGCCCCGGCGAACGGGCTGTCCGACGCGCTGACGATATCGGCCACCTTGCTGTCGAGCAGGCGCCGGTACGGTTTCCACAGCGGCAGCCGCCACAGGGGATCGGCTTCGGCCTCGCCGGCGGCCAGCAACTCGGCGGCCAATCCCTCGTCGGGGCTGAACAGGGCCGGCAGTTCCGGGCCCAGGGCGCTGCGGGCGGCTCCGGTCAGGGTGGCCAGATCCACCAGCAGCGACGGCTTCTCGCGGTCCGCCTCGGTCAGGGCGTCGGCCAGGATCAGTCGACCTTCGGCGTCGGTGTTGCCGATTTCGACGCTCAAGCCCTTGCGGCTGCGCAGCACGTCGAGCGGCCGCATGGCGTTGCCCGACACGGCGTTTTCCACCGCCGGAATGAGCAGGCGAAGCCGTAGCGGCAGCCGCGCCTCCATGATCATCGAAGCCAGGCCGAGGGCGGTCGCGGCGCCGCCCATGTCTTTCTTCATCAGTTTCATATTGGCCGAGCTCTTGAGGTCGAGCCCGCCGCTGTCGAAGCACACCCCCTTGCCGACGATGGTAACCTTGGGCGCCGCCTCGTCGCCCCAGCGCAGGTCGATCAGGCGCGGCGCCCGCGACGAGGCGCGGCCGACGGCGTGGATCAGCGGATAGTTCTCCGGCAGCAGCGCTTCGCCCAGGATGATGCGGATCCGCGCGCCCTGGCGATCGGCCAAGGCGGTGGCGGCGCCAGCCAGTTCCTCCGGCCCCATGTCGGAGGCCGGGGTGTTGACCAGATCGCGCACCAGGCAGGTGGCAAAGACGGTGCGCCCCACATGGTCCCGCCGGGCCGTCGACGGCCAGGCGAGCAGCGGGAAGTCGCGGCCGTTGCGGCCGCGGTAACGGGTGAATTGGTAGCAGGCCAGCTCCCAGGCGATCGCCGCCCAGTTCGCCTCGGTCTCGTCGAGGGTCGCATCGATGCGATAGAAGCCCTTCGGCAGCTTGGCCGGCAATTGGGCCCAGCACCAGGGATCCGACCGGTCGCGGCCGAACAGCACGCGCTCCGGCTTGCCTTTGCCGTCGGGCAGCAGGCAGATGGCGCCGGCCTCGGCGGTGAAGCCGCTGCTTTCCAGCCAGGCGCGGCGCGTCGGCGTCTGGTGGGCTTGCCAGGTCTTGAACGCGGCGCGCTCGACCGGAACGATCGGCAGTGCCTCCTGGCTATTGTCCTCGGTCAGGTGTTGGAGCACCGCATCCTCCTCGCTCTTCGCCAAGAATGGCGAAACAGGGTGGCCAAGGGAAGTGCGGGCTGGGCCGGGCCGGGTGAAAAAGGTCCCGATCACGCCGCCGGTGCCGCTTTGTGGATCGGTGGCGACTGGCTATCATGGGAGCAGAGGTTCATTGCTGAAGATGAGGGAGTGCGAGATGCCGGCGAGGCTTCATCTGGTCATCGGCAGCAAACGCTATTCGTCGTGGTCGTTGCGGCCGTGGCTGGCCCTCAAACAGGCCGGACTGGCCTTCGAGGAGACGGTCATCGCCCTGCGCCGGCCCGACACCAAAGCCAACATCCTGGAGCATTCGCCCAGCGGCAAGGTCCCGCTGCTCAAGGATGGCTCGCTGCTGATCTGGGATTCACTGGCCATCTGCGAATATGTTGCCGAACTGGCCTGCGCGGTGCCGTTATGGCCGGAGAACCGCGGAGTCCGCGCCGTTGCCCGGGCCGTCAGCGCCGAGATGCATGCCGGGTTTCCGGCGCTGCGCCAGCATCTGCCGATGGATGCCGGCCGCCGCCATCTCTTGCCGGCGCCGCCCGACGATGCCCAGGCCGACATCGCCCGCGTTGCGGCGATCTGGACCGACTGCCGGGCGCGCTTCGGGGCCGGCGGCCCCTTCCTGTTCGGCAACTGGTCGATCGCCGACGCCATGTTCGCCCCGGTGGTCAGCCGGTTTTCCACCTATGGCGTGGCCTTGTCGGTGCAAGGGGCCGCCTATGTCGAGACGGTCATGGCGCTGCAACCGATGCAGGAGTGGATCGACGCGGCGGCGGGGGACGATTAGCCGCGCCGCGCCGGCTGAACGAGACGCCGTCCCGGCGGCCGCCCAGCCCGGGTCGATGCGGCGAAAAGTGGAATCCGGACCGGGTCATTATCTTGCGTGGCGTCCCGATTGTGATAGGGTGCGCCCATTCCCCCGCTGGTCGTTCTGACTCGGAGCCCTTGTCCTTGGCGCCGCGCGGCCGGCAACCGATTCCCGGTGGGCCTGGAGTGAGACCCTGTTGATCCCGTCTATGCCAGCCTTTCCCCGCGGCGTTTCGGTGGCTCGGCCATGATCATCGGCTCTGTCCTCGGAGCGTTCCTGCTGCTTGGACTGCTGGGCATCATCTTCAACCGGCTGCCGCAACTGCATGCCCTGGTCTATGCCGGCTGCATGGTTCTCTGCGCGATCCTGGTCGGTGATGGCGTCTACCATGTCCTGCATGCCGGGCGGGAAGAGATCCCTGCCGTCGTCCTGCCGTTCGGCTTGCCCTGGCTGAAGGCGCATTTCCGGCTCGACAACCTGTCCGCCTTCTTCCTGGTGGTGATCAACTTTCCCGGCGCCCTGACCAGTCTGTTCGGCATCGGCTACGGCGCCCATGTTCCAGGCGCCCGGCGGGTGACGCCGCTCTACCCGTTGTTCCTGTTCGGCATGAACGGCGTGCTGATTGCCGACGACGCCTTCGTCTTCCTGGTGTCGTGGGAATTCATGTCGCTGTCCTCGTGGCTCCTGGTCCTGGCCGACCACACCAACGCCGAGGCCCGCAAGGCCGCCATGGTCTATCTGGTGATGGCGGCGTTCGGCACCTTCTGCCTGTTGCCAGCCTTTGGCCTGATGGCCGGGCATGACGGGGCCTATGGCTTCGCCCAGATGCGGCTGGCCCATCTGACGCCGCTCGCCGGCGGCCTGGTGGTGCTGCTGGCCCTGATCGGCGCCGGCTCGAAGGCCGGCCTGGTGCCGCTGCATGTGTGGCTGCCGCTGGCCCATCCGGCGGCGCCCAGCCATGTCTCCGCCCTGATGTCCGGAGTGATGACCAAGGTGGCGGTCTACGGATTGATCCGCATCCTGTTCGACCTGCGGGGCGACATCAGCTGGAAATGGGGCTTCGTCATCATGGTGGTGGGGGCCCTGACGGCCGTCATGGGCGTGTTGTACGCCATGTTCCAGCGCGATCTGAAGACCCTGCTGGCCTATTCGACGGTGGAAAACGTCGGCATCATCTTCATTGCGCTGGGCCTTGCCGCCGCCTTCCGCGATCACGGCGCGATGACGCTGTCGGCGCTGGCCCTGGTGGCGGCGCTCTACCACGTGGTCAACCACGCGCTGTTCAAGACCCTGCTGTTCCTCGGCTCCGGGGCGGTGCTGGCGAGCACCGGCGAGCGCCGGCTGGACCGACTGGGCGGGTTGTTGAACCGCATGCCGGTGACCGGCCTGACCTTCCTGATCGGCGCCGCCGCCATTTCCGCCCTACCGCCGCTGAACGGCTTCGTCTCGGAATGGCTGATCTTCCAGAGCCTGTTCCAGGGACCGACGGTCGCCCATTGGGCGATGCGTTTCGGCGTCCCCGTGGTCGGCGTCGCCATGGCGCTGGCCGCGGCCTTCGCCGGAACCTGCTTCGTCCGGGCCGCCGGCATCGTCTTTCTGGGCCGGCCACGCTCGCCGGAGGCGACCGCCGCGGTCGAAGTGCCGCTGTCGATGCAATTGGCGATGGCCATTCCGGCGGTGCTCTGCCTCGGCCTGGGGGTCTTTCCGGTGATGGTGACCGCCGGCATCGCCACCGTGATCGAGCCGCTGGTCGGCGTGCAGATGCCGGCCGCCCTGCTCGGTTGGCCTTGGCTGTCGCCGGTCAGTCCGACGGCGGGGTCCTATTCGGCGACCATGGTGCTGCTGACCGCCATCGGCCTCACCCTCACCACGGTTCTGGTGGTCCATCATTGGGGCAGCCGCCGGGTGCGGCGCGCCCCGGCCTGGGACTGCGGGCATCCCGAGCAGATCGTCAATGCGCAATATTCGGCCGACAGTTTCGCCCAGCCGCTGCGCCGGGTGTTCGGCAGCGTCGCCTTCGGGGCCGAGGAGACGGTCGAGATGCCGTCTCCCGGTGATCTGGCACCGGCCCGCTTCACGTTGCGGATGATCGATCCGGTGTGGGACGGCCTCTATGCCGCCCTGCTGTGGTTGGTCAATGCCATTGCCGACCGGGTCAATCGCCTGCAGTTCCTGACCATCCGCCGTTACCTGCTGCTGATGTTCGCCACCCTGATCGTGCTCCTTCTGGTGGTCGCGGTGCGGCAGCAATGACAGCGCTCCTGTTCGGCATCATCCATACCTGGCTGGTGGTCGGCTTCGCCCCGCTGATCACCGGCGTCGTCCGCTTGACCAAGGCGCGGCTGCAGGGACGGCGCGGCGCCACGGTCCTGCAGCCCTATCGCGATCTTTGGCGGCTCCTGAAGAAGGAGTCGGTGGTCGCCGATTCGGCGTCGTGGATGTTCCGGCTGGCTCCCTATGGCATTTTCGTCGCGGTGTGGCTGGCCGCCACCACCATGCCGACCTTCACCACCTATATGATCCTGACGCCGGCCGCCGACCTGATCGCGCTGGTCGCCTTGCTGGCGACGGCGCGGTTCTTTACTGCCCTGGCCGGGCTCGATGTCGGCACCGCATTCGGCGGGCTGGGCGCCAGCCGCGAGATGTTCGTCGCCTCGATCGCCGAGCCGGCCATGCTGACGGTGACCTTCAGCCTGTCGCTGGTGGCCCATACCACCTCCCCCGCCGCCATCGCCAATTTCGTGCTGGGCGGCCATGTCGGATTGCAGGTGTCGTTCGGCCTCGCCCTTGGCGCCCTGGTCATGGTGGCCATCGCCGAGAACGGCCGCATCCCCATCGACAATCCGGCGACCCATCTCGAGTTGACCATGGTGCACGAGGCGATGGTGCTGGAATATTCGGGCCGCCATCTGGCCTTGCTCGAGGCGGCGGGCATGACCCGCCTGCTGCTCTACATGTCGGTCATCGTCTGCCTGTTCTTCCCGTGGGGGCTGGCCGGTCCCGAGAGCGGCCCGGGGGGCCTGCTGATCGGCCTGTTCGCCTGGCTGGGCAAGGTGTTGGTGATGGCCGTCGGGCTCGGTCTGTTCGAGAGCCTGATCGCCAAGATGCGCGTCTTCCGCGTCGCCGATTTCCTGGGCGGGGCGCTGTTGTTGGCGCTGCTGGCGACGATCTTCCTCTACGTGGCCGAGGCGGTGTGATGCCCACGACCCAGATGGCCTATGACACCGCCCACCTGATCGGCGCCACCGTGCTGATGATGGGCTTCGCGCTGCTCTATCAACGGCGCGTCACCGCGGTCATCCGCACCTATTCCTTCCAGGCCATGGCCCTGGCCGCCGCCGCCGCCTGGCAGGCTTACGTGCAGGAAGCGCCGCATCTCTACGTGACGGCGCTGATCGCCCTGGTGTTCAAGGGCGTCATCGTGCCGCTGGCCCTGACTTGGCTGGTCAAGCGCCTGGGCATGCACCGCACCGTCGAGACGGCCCTCGGCATCGGGCCGACCATGATCGCCGGAGTCGGCCTGGTGGCGCTGTCGATCGTCCTGGTGCTGCCGGTGACCGCCGGCGCCACCTCGATGACCCGCGAAAACCTGGCCCTGGCCATGTCGGTGCTGCTGCTCGGCCTGCTGATGATGATCACCAGGCGCAATGCGGTGACCCAGGTGGTGGGCTTCATGGCCTTGGAAAATGGCCTGATTCTGGCGGCCGTGGGGGCGCGCGGGATGCCCTTCGTGGTCGAGATCAGCATCGCCTTTTCGGTGCTGGTGGCGATGATCCTGTTCGGGATCTTCTTCTTCCGCATCCGCGAACGGTTCGACAGCCTGGACCTGGCCTATCTGGAAACCTTCCGCGGCGAGCGCCAGTGATGCCTCTGGCCCTGACCTTCGATCCGCTGCTGTTGATCCTGGGGGTGCCCCTCGGCGGCGCCCTGCTGCTGGTGCTGATCCCCAGCTGGCAGGTGGCGGCCTGGCTCAATATCCTGATCTCGGCGGCCACCTTGGGCGGCGCCCTGTCGCTGTTCGTCGTGCGGCCGGAAGCCACGCCGCTGTTCTTCATCGACGACTTCAACATCTACCTGGTGGTGCTGACCGCCTTCGTCGGCTTCACCACTTCGGCCTATTCGGCCGCCTATATCGGCCGCGAGAGCCGGGCCAAGCGGGTTTCGCCGCGGCATTTGCGCTTCTACCACGCCATGTACCAGGCCTTCCTGTTCACCATGCTGCTGGCCCTGACCGCCAACAATATCGGCGTCCTGTGGGTGGCGGTCGAGGCGGCGACCCTGACCACCGTGCTGATGGTCAGCCTTTACCGCACCCGTGAAGCGATCGAGGCGGCCTGGAAGTATTTCATCTTGTGCAGCGTCGGCATCGGCCTGGCCCTGTTCGGCACCATCCTGGTCTATCTGGCGGCCGAGCCGGTGATGGGCGACGGCACCGCGGCCCTGGCCTGGAGCCTGATGATCACCCGCGCCGGCGGCTTCCAGCCCGAGCTGATCAGCCTGGCCTTCGTGTTCCTGCTGGTCGGCTACGGCACCAAGGTGGGTTTGGCGCCGCTGCATGCCTGGTTGCCCGATGCCCATGCCGAGGGCCCGACGCCGATTTCGGCGATCCTTTCGGGCCTGCTGTTGAATGTGGCGCTCTATGCGCTGTTGCGCTTCAAGATGCTGATCGCCGCCAACACCCATGCCCTGCAACCCGGTCCCCTGATGATCGGCATGGGCTGTTCCTCGATCTTCGTCGCCGCCTTCATGCTGTACCGCCGCGGCGACATCAAGCGGCTGTTCGCCTACAGCTCGGTCGAGCATATGGGGGTGATGACCTTCGCCTTCGGCATGGGCGGCACCGTCGCCAATTTCGCCGGCTTGCTGCACATGACCATGCACAGCCTGGTGAAGTCGGCCATCTTCTTCGCCGTCGGGCTGATCACCCAGAGCGCCGGCACCAAACGGATCGCCGAAATCCGCGGCCTGACGGTGAGCCAGCCGTTCCTCGGCTGGAGCTTCGTCATCGCCGTGCTGGCCATCGCCGGGCTGCCGCCAATGGGCATCTTCATGAGCGAATTCCTGGTGGTGAGTTCGACCTTCGCGCAAACGCCGCTGCTCGCCGCGCCGGTGATCATCGGCCTGATCGTCGGGTTCGGGGCGCTGATCCTGCGCCTGCAGGGGATGGCCTTCGGCGAGCCCTCGGTGCTGGCCGGTTATGGCGAGACGGTGCGGCAAAGCGGCTTCAAGCGGGCGGTCGGGATGGCGCCGCTGGTGGCCCATCTGGCCCTCGCCCTGGTCGCCGGCATCTATCTGCCGGATCCGTTGGTCGCCTGGTTCCAGGCCGTGGCCAAGCTGCTGGGGTAAGGCGATGCTGGGCAACATGACCCTGATGGAATTCCTCGGCGGCGGGCGCGCCGTCCCCGGTCACCGGCCGTGGCCGCGCGTCCAACTGGACGAACGCGGCTGGCGCGAGCTGCTGCATCAGATGGCCATTTCCGAATGGACCCTGCTGGGCCTGTGGGGCGAAGGGAAAGAGATCCATGTGGCGCTGCGCGACGACGCGGATGGCAGCATCGGCGTCGCCTCGCTGCATTGCCCCGATCGCCGTTTCCCGTCGCTGTCGGAGGTGCGGCCCGGCGCCATCCGTCTGGAACGGGCCATCCGCGATCTGCACGGACTGATCCCGGAGGGCCTGGCCGACCTGCGCCCCTGGCTCGATCACGGCCGCTGGCCGCTGGCGGTGCCGCTGGCCGGGCTGCGCGGCGCGGTGCCGCAGGCCAGCCCCGACTATTCGTTCCTGCCGGTCGAGGGCGAAAGCCTGCACCAGATTCCGGTCGGGCCGGTGCATGCCGGGGTCATCGAGCCCGGGCATTTCCGCTTCACCTGCGCCGGCGAGACGGTGGTCCGCCTGGAGGAACGGCTCGGTTACACCCATAAGGGAGTCGAAAGCCTGATGGCCGGTCGGCCGGTGGCCGAGGCGGCCCGCCTGGCCGGCCGTATCTCGGGCGACAGCACGGTGGCCTATGCCATCGCCTTCGCCCGGGCGGTCGAAGCCGCCACCGGCGCCGAGGCGGCGCCGCGGGCCGACTGGCTGCGCGCCCTGTTCGCCGAGTTGGAGCGCATCGCCAACCACCTGCTCGATATCGGCGCCATCGCCAACGACGCCGCCTTCGGCTTCCTGCTGGCCCGCTGCATGGTGTTGCGCGAACAGATCCTGTCGTTCAACGAAACCTATTTCGGCCATCGTCTGCTGATGGACCGGGTGATCCCCGGCGGCGTCGCGGTCGACCTGACGCGGGAAGCGACCAGCGTCTTGCGGACGCTGATCCACGACCTGCGCAAGGGCTTCAAGAAGCTGGTCGCCATCTATGACGATCTGCCCAGCCTGCAGGACCGCACGGTCGGCACCGGCATCGTCCATGGCTCGCTGGCCTATCGGTTCGGCGCCGGCGGCTTCGTCGGGCGGGCCTCGTCACACGGCGGCGATGCCCGCAAGGTGCCCGGCTATCCACCCTATGACGATCTGGAATTCGCCGTCCCGGTGCGTCCGGACGGGGACGTCAACGCCCGGGTCTGGCTGCGCATCGAAGAGGTGCAGGCGAGTTTCGGGCTGCTCGAGCAGATCATCGAGACCATCCCGGGCGGCCACCTGCATCGCCCGGTGCCGACCCGCGGCGGCGAAGGCATGTCGCTGGTCGAGAGCTTTCGCGGCGAGATCCTGATGTGGGTGCGGCTGTCCGAGGTGGGCAAGGTGGTGCGCTGCCATCCGCGCGACCCGTCCTGGTTCCAATGGCCGTTGCTCGAGGCGGCCATCGAGGGCAACATCGTTGCCGACTTCCCGCTGTGCAACAAGTCATTCAATTGCTCCTACTCGGGGGCGGATCTCTGATGTCGCTGCTCCGTCGCCTCGCCCAGGAACTGCTGCACGGACCGCGCACCATCGACGGGCCCGTTGCCGATCCGGCGGGACTGGAGGAATTGGCCCGCCGGATCGGCGAGCGGGCCCAGGCCCGGTTGGGCCGTTCGCTGTCGATCCGCGAGGTCGATGCCGGCTCGTGCAATGGCTGCGAGTTGGAAATCAACGCGGCCAACGGTCCCGTCTACGACCTCGAGCGGTTCGGTATCCGCTTCGTCGCCAGTCCGCGCCACGCCGATGTCATCCTGGTGACCGGGCCGGTCACCACCAACATGGCGGTGGCCCTGCAACGCACCTATGACGCCGCCCCGCATCCGAAATGGGTGGTCGCGATGGGCGATTGCGCCATCGACGGCGGCTGCTTCGCCGGCGGCTACGCCGTGCTCGGCGGGGTGCATCATGTGCTGCCGGTGGACCTTTCCATCCCCGGCTGCCCGCCGACGCCGCTCAAGCTGCTGGCCGGCCTGCTGGCCCTGCTGGAGACGGTGGCGACCGGAAGCTGACTTGCCCGACATTGCGGCGGCAGTGATTGAACCGCCAAGGCGCAAAGGCGCCAAGGTGTAGTTTCTGCGGATTTTTCTTTGCGTCTCTGCGTCTTTGCGGTTCTCGGACCTCAATCCCGGTGCAGCCTTGGGTCTCAGTCCCGGTGCAGCCAGGTGACTTGCGTCGGCCCCTTCGCTCCCAGCCGCTGGCCGAGCACCGGCAGCAGCGCCGCCAGGGCCACGTCGAGCTTCCATGGTGGATTGAGCAGCACCATGCCGCAGCCGTTCAGCCGGTCCGGGCGGTCGTCGGGGAACAGGTGCAACTCGGCCGCCAGGCAGGGCCGGCCCATGGTGGCCAATTCACCGAGGAAGCGCTGCACCGGGGCGCGCCCCTTGATCGGATACCACAGCCCGTAAAGCCCGGTCGGCCAGCGCTGCAAGGCGTGACCGAGGCCCTTGGCCATCCGTTGGAATTCGTCATCGGCTTCGAAGGGCGGGTCGATCAGCACCAATCCGCGCCGCTCCTTCGGCGGCAACAGCGCCTTGAGGGCTTGGTAGCCGTCTTCGGCCCGCACCGAAACCTGGCGGTCGCCGGCGAATTCGCGCTTCAGCGCCGTGGCGTCTTCGGGATGCAGTTCGACCAGTGTCAGGCGGTCGGTCGGCCGCAGCTGACTGCGTGAGATCCACGGCGAACCGGGATAGAAGCGCAACTCCGGCCAGCCCGGATTGACCGCCTTGACGGCCGCCAGGTAGTCGTCGAGCAGGGCCGGCAGCGGACCGGTCTCCAGCAGCCTGCCGATGCCGTGTTGGAATTCGCCGGTCTTCGCCGCCGCCTCGGCGGTCAGGTCGTAGCAGCCAATGCCGGCATGGGTGTCGATGACGCAAAACGGCGTCGGCTTCTTCCTGAGATGGCCCAGCAGCAAGGCCAGGACGGCGTGCTTGACGACATCGGCGAAATTTCCGGCGTGGTAGGCGTGGCGGTAATTCATCTTATCCAAAAGTTGGTGGGGCCGGCGGCGCGGCGATGCCGGAAAGCGGCCCCCGCTGCGCTGTTGACATGGGAGTTATGCATATTGCGCGCAGCAAGCCCTAGACCTTTCGGATATAGTCCGCGCGGTTTTTGTGCGGTGCACAAGTTTTGTGAGGCGTGATGAATAACGAAGATATTCGCCGGGTGGTCGGCTTTCTGGCGAACCAGGAAGAGTGGTTGCGGTTTCTCGGCTTGACGAAGACGGCCGATACGTTGCACGGGGTGGCCCGCCGGTACGAAAAGGCCATGCTGGCCAGCAATGCCACGGTGACCCGCTTGTCCCCGGCCAATCATGAAGATCACCTTGGCGTTGCCGCCCCGGCGAGGGTTCTGCGGGTCGCCTGACCCGCAGCGCAACGGTTCTCCCGCCTGTTCTCTGGTCCCTGGTGAGGTTGACGCCCGCGGTGGCGCGGCGTACACCTGTCTGTCCGGGTTAGATCAAAGGGAGAACAAAATGATCCTCGTCGGGCTGATCAGCACGTTCTCGGCGCCGCCGGCTTGACCATGGACTGGCTGGCCGTCGCCACCCTCGCCGTCGCCGCGCTGGCCGGGCTCGGCGTGGTCTTCCTGCACCTGCGTCTCGGCCGCGACGACGCCACCCTGCGCCTGCTCGACAGCCTGGACCGGCTGGAGCGGCGATTGCGCGACGAACTGGTGCAGGGGCGGGACGAGGCGGGTGCCGCCGCCAAATCGCTGCGCGACGAGGTGGGGGGCGGCCTGAAGGGCCTGTCCGAGTTGCAGAAAGGCACCCTGGACGGGTTCGCCGCCCAGATGAGCCGGCTGACGCAGACCCTCGAACAGCGGCTCGACGCCTTCGCCCGGCAGATCGGCGAATTGACCAAGGCCAACGAATTGCGGCAGGAGGCGTTGCGCAGCACCGTCGAGCAGCGCCTGCTCAAACTGCAGGAAGACAACGCCGCCAAGCTCGAGCAGATGCGCCACACAGTGGACGAGAAGCTGCAGGGCACGCTGGAGAAGCGGCTGGGCGAATCCTTCAAGCTGGTCTCCGAGCGGCTCGAACTGGTGCATAAGGGGCTGGGCGAAATGCAGAGCCTGGCCAACGGGGTCGGCGACCTGAAGAAGGTGCTGACCAACGTCAAGACCCGCGGCACCTGGGGCGAAGTGCAACTCGGCAACCTGCTCGAACAGGTGCTGACCTCCGAGCAATACCTGGCCAATGTGGCCTGTCGCGAGGGCTCGGCCGATCGTGTCGAATATGTCATCCGTCTGCCCGGCAAGGGCGACGGCGAAGGCGAGGTGTGGCTGCCGATCGACGCCAAATTCCCGCGCGAGGACTACGAGCGGCTGGTCGAGGCCGCCGACCGCGGCGATGCCGAGGGCGTCGAGACGGCGTCGCGAGCGCTCGAGCAGCGGGTCAAATCCTTCGCCAAGGACGTCAGCGGCAAATACATCAATCCGCCGCGCACCACCGATTTCGCCATCCTGTTCCTGCCCACCGAAAGCCTCTATGCCGAGCTGCTGCGCCGGCCCGGTCTGACCGATCAGCTGCAGCGCGACCATCGGATCAATCTGTGCGGGCCGACCACCCTCGGCGCCCTGTTGAACAGCCTGCAGATGGGCTTTCGCACGCTGGCCATCCAGAAACGCTCGAGCGAGGTGTGGGAGATCCTGGGGGCGGTCAAGACCGAGTTCGGCAAATACGGCGAGGCCCTGGACAAGGTGCAGAAGAAGCTGGTGGAGGCGTCGAACACCATCGAGGACATCTCGGTGCGTAAACGGGCCATCGACCGCAAGCTGCGCTCGGTGGACGAACTGCCGGGCGCGGTCGCGCAAACCGTCCTCGAACTGGCCCCGGCCGACGAACCGTAAGTCAGTGGGGCGGGCATCTGAGGCTGTGAAATAAGTTGGTGGCACCGGCCTCCGTGCCGGTGTTCCGGCGGAGCCGGAAGACCAGCGTTTCCGCCGCTCCACGGCGGACACCGGCAGGGACGCCGGTGCCACTGAAAAACAATTATTTCACAGC
>CAIOJO010000203.1 GCA_903858635.1 uncultured Telmatospirillum sp.
AGATCGGATCACCCCTCTCGTCATTCCCGCGGAAGCGGGAATCCATTACGGCTCCGAATTTCTGGCGTCGGCGTGGACCCCCGCCTTCGCGGGGGTGACGAAGGCGATTCTGTCATAAAGCACAATGCTCTAATTTTTTCACCCCACTATGACCCTACTCTCTCCTGCAGCGTGGTCGTCAGCCAGTCCTGGGTCTGGTGGGCGGCGGTCTCGATGGCGGCGATCAGGCCAGCCCAGTCCGCCTCGCCGTCCTGCCGGCAGGCCAGCTCGAATTCGGCCAGGCTGTCCGGCAAGGCGACGAAGCCGAGGTTCCGCGCCGCGCCTTTCAAGCTGTGCGACGCGGCATGGGCGGCATTGCGGTCGCCCTCGGCCAAGGCGGCATGGATGGCCGGCAAGGCCAGGTCGATCTGCTGGGCCAATTGGCGCAACAGCTTGTCGAAATCGGCACCGCCGAGGATCTCTTTCAATTCCCCCTGAAAGGCGGGATCGACCGCCCGGGGCGCCGCCGCCTGGGGTGCCGGAGCGGGCGGCTTCGGTGCCTCGACCGGGCGCCGCGGCGACAGGCGTTGGGCCCATTTGTCCATCAGTTCGCGCAACTCGCGGCGATTGATCGGCTTGGCGATATAATCGTTCATGCCGCCGACCAGGCAGGCCTCGCGATCTCCCGCCATGGCATTCGCCGTCATGGCGATGATCGGCAGGTCGCCTCGGCCGTCGGGAAGCTGTCGAACCATCGCCGTAGCGCCGATGCCGTCGAGCCCGGGCATCTGCAGATCCATGAACACCACGTCGTAGTCGCTATGGGCCAGCAGCTCGACCGCCTGATAGCCGTCGCCGGCGACCTCGGTACGGTAGCCCAGATTCTCCAACAGCCCCTTGGCCACATACTGATTGATCTGGTTGTCTTCCACCACCAGCACCCGCAGCGGGTCGCCCGCCCGGGCGGCGTCGGCAACCGGCGGCAGCACCCTGGTCAGATCGTCGCCAAACCCCACCGCCGAAACCGGGCGTAGCGGCACCTCGAACCAGAAGCTGCTGCCCTCGCCCAGGCGGCTGTCGAAACCGATGCTGCCGTCCATTAATTCGACGATGCGCCGCGAGATGGCCAGCCCCAATCCGGTACCCCCGTAACGCCGGCTGGTCGAGGCGTCGCTCTGGGTGAACATGTTGAACAAACGTCCCCGGCTGTCCTCGGCAATGCCCGGACCGGTATCCCGGACCTCGAAGCGAAGCCGCGGCTCCTCCTTCACCGATTGCGCCGAGACGGATATGTCGATCTGTCCCGCCTCGGTGAACTTGACCGCATTGCCGGCCAGGTTGAGCAGGACTTGGCGCAGTCGCGTGTGGTCGCCGGCTACGGTGGCCGGCACTGCCTCCGACACCTGCCAGGTGAGACGGACGCCCTTTTCGGCAAGTTGATGCAGAAAGACTTCGGCCACCCCCTCGACCAGGGCCCGCGGGTCGACCACGTCCTCCCCCAGCTCCAGCTTCCCCGCTTCCGCCTTCGACAGGGGGATGTCCCGGTCGATGTTGAAATTGGAGGGCAGGCGTTGCTCACCTTGAGCCTGTAGGCTCGGGGTGTCGAATCCGGAAAGGAGAGCAACGCCAGGAAGAAAACTACCACATTGGCCGCCGTCGTTCCGGCGACAATCGTCGAAGAGGCTTGGCAACAAGTCAGTATCA
>CAIOJO010000204.1 GCA_903858635.1 uncultured Telmatospirillum sp.
GGCGCCGATGAAGGCCTTGCCGGCGGTCATCGATTCCTCGATGGACTCTTGCGCCAGCGTCACGATCGACTTCGACAGATCCTGCACGCCCTTGGCGACGATGGTGCTCGACTTGACGAAGGCGTCCACCGTGTCCTTGTTGAATTGAAGAATGTCCTCGTAGCCCTTGAAGGCGGCGATGCCCGCCTTGTCCGGAGTCGGCGGAACAACTTCGGCCGCGGCCGGTGCGACGCTTTCGATGGTTTCTTTTTGCACTGCAACAGCCTCGACGCTCTGCTTCACGGGTTCGGCGGCAACGGCGGCAGTGCTGGCGGATTTGGCTTGCTTGGCGACGGTCATCTTCTGTCTCCCTGCGTCAAATTGGCATGCGGCATCGCCCAGGAGGGGAAAGGGCGGTGCGACGCGCCGGTCTCAATTCCTGCGCGTATTGCAATGCGGTATAGCCTGCATATGCCGCAGCTTGAACACTGCCGTCAACAGCTATTTGTGCAGTGCAGCATCGCACTCGCAAAAAGTTCACTTTGGGCCCGAAAAGGACTCCGGTTCGACCTCGATGGACCACCGCTCGGCCTCGATCTGGTCCTGGTTGTACTGGCCGACATAGGCGAAGGGATCGGGCTTGTTGATCGCCACCCCGGTGTGGTCGAACGCCTGCAGCACCGCCGGGAAGGTCAGCTTGGCGAACCGCTCCGACGGGTACAGCCAGGCATTGTGGAAGTAGCTGCCGGCGCGGCAACCGACGGCCGTCCAATAGAATCCGTCGGACGGGAGCCGGAGGCCGACCGGAGGCCGAGCGAACATGTCGCTGGCGGCGAAGCTGCCGACCAACCGGTCATAAGACGCTTGGTCGAGCAGGCTGGTGGCGCTTCGCCCGCGCCACGCGGCGAGCAGATCGTCAATTTGGATACGGCCGAGATCGGGAGGCCCCAATACCCGCTGGTCCAGCTGGGTCGGCTGGGCCAGACCGAGTTCATAGATGCGCACCTGATCGTGCCAGAAGCCATTGTAGACCAGCCGATAACGGTCCCCCCCGGCAATCCCGCAAGAAGCCCGGATGTCGTCACCGGCGACGAAGGAAAACCAGGCGGCGCGACGCGTCACCGGATTGTCGATGCCGCTGCCTTGATAGGCGCAGCCGGTGACCAGGAAAACCAGCAGGATCGCCTGCGCCAGCCGACCGACCGGGAACGCATTGTCCATCCGCATTAACCGAATCCTAAGCCGTTTTCAGGCATCTTTGCCCATCGGCCTACACCTTGTCCATGAGCGCCTTGGCTCGGTAACAGGAAGGCCTAGACCCCCGTCTCGGAAGATCGCCACCTTCTACGAAAAAAGCTTAGCCGTCTCATCCAAAGTATGGACAGGAAACGGCAGATTTCTTATTGTTGAAGCGCCGTTTCAGTCAACTCCTGAGCAAGGCAATAGGACGTGAAATTGATCCAACGCAAGTCCTTATTGTTGTTGAATTTTCATCCGGCCGGACGGCTGGTTTCCATCTTCCTCCTCTTACTGATGGCTATTTTCCTGACGGCGGCACCGACGCCGGCCGAGGCGAAATACGCCTCGATGGTGGTCGACGCCGACACCGGCGAAGTCTTGCACGCCGTCAATGTCGACAGCCGAAACTATCCGGCTTCGCTGACCAAGATCATGACGCTCTACCTCCTGTTCGACGAGATGACCGCCGGGCGGGTGCATTTGAGCGACCGCATGCCGATCTCGGCCCACGCCGCCGCGCAGGCGCCGTCGAAACTGGGGCTGGTGCCGGGCCAGACGCTGTTGGTCGAGGATGCCGTCCTTGGCTTGGTCACCAAGTCGGCCAATGATGCCGCGGTCTGTGTCGCCGAGTATCTGGGCGGCAGCGAACCGGGCTTCGCCGAGAAAATGACGCACAAGGCGCGCGAACTCGGCATGCGCCAGACCCAATTCAAGAACGCCTCCGGCCTGCCCAATCTCGGCCAGCAGAGCACCGCCCGCGATATGGTGACCCTGGCCCGGGCGATGATCCACAATCACGGTAACTACTACCATTACTTTTCGACCAAACAGTTTGTCTACAACGGCTTGGTGCTCAACACCCACAACCACCTGATGGAACGGTATGAGGGCGCCGACGGGATCAAGACCGGCTATATCGCCGCCTCCGGCTTCAACCTGGTCGCCTCGGCCAAGCGCGACGGCCGCCGCCTGATCGGCGTGGTATTCGGCGGCCAGAGCGCCGCCGCCCGCGACCGCCACATGGCGCAGCTGCTCGACACCGCCTTCCACCGCGCCCCCGGTTCCGCCGGAATCGAAATGGCCGAATTGCCCGAGCAGAAGGAAGAGGCCGAGCTTGCTGCGGCCGAGGATTCGGCTCGCCCGAAGGCCAAGGCCGACGGCAGCCAATATCGGACCGTCATGAAAGCGATGGCCGCCGCCCGCGCCGGCCAGGTGACCACCAGTCACACCAAGCTGGTCGCCCATGCGCAACCGGCCAAAGCGGCCGAGGAAGGCGATGCCGACGACGACAATTGGGGCATCCAAGTGGGTGCTTTCGCGCAGCAAGCCAAGGCCCGGCACGCGGCCGACGCGGCGCTGCACAAACTCGGCAAGCTGGCGGCTGACGGCGAAATCAGCGTCAGCCCCGGCAAGGGCCATCACCGGGTCTATCGCGCCCGAGTCATCGGCCTGCCCGAAGACACCGCCCATGAGGCCTGCCGCCGCCTCAACAAGAGCCATGTCTCCTGCCGCGTCATCAACGCCGGCGTCGACGTCGCCTCGCGCTAGCTGTGAGCCTGTGAAATAAGTTAGTGGCACCGGCCTCTGTGCCGGTGTTCCGGCAGAGCCGGAAGGCCAGCATTTCCGCCGCTCCGCGGCGCAGGCCGGCGGGGACGCCGGCCCCACTTAAAGCCATTTCAGCCCTCGTCGCATGAACGCTTCGGCTTGGCGGACGAACGCCCGCTTATGGCGGCGCTGCCAACGCTCCAGCGTCCAAGCCCGGCGATCGGCTCGTTCGCGGTCGGCCAGAAAGGCCGCGGCGTCGATCCGTTGGCCCCGAAGGTCGGTCACCGCAACCGGCCGCAGCCGGTACTCGCCACCTTCGAACAGCACCAGGCGCCGCACCTCGTCCTCCTCCAGACCATGGGCGAGCATCCCCTCGACCCGGCCGGTCGGGTGCGGCAGCAGCATCGGGTAATTCCGGCCAGCCACCAGGACACGACGAAAGCCCCCAATGGTGGCCGGCTCGATCTGTCCGGAACCGAGCGCGCGGCCGATGACGACTTGCCGCAATTCGGCGTCCATCAATGTCCCGAAGAAAAACAGTCGCATGCGGGGCACTATGACGCGGCGGCGATGGAATCGAAGGCGAGCGACAGATCGGCAAGAGTGAAGCTGGTCATGCGTAGCTTCCGGGCTGGCTGTGGCAAAACGATAGTGCCAGCCGAGGTCGGATTCAACCGGGCGCCTCACCCGGCCGCACGATCCGCTTGGTCCGGAACCCATAATGGTGTCGCGGCGGCATTCGAGCTCAGCCTCTCATCCTTGGCCGGTCACATGACGGTGGTCGGGGTTTCTGCGATGCCGGAGATGGCCGGATAACGCCGTCAGGCCCTCGGTTGTCACCCCCAGGGCACCGCCACGCCGGACAGGCGGAGATGGGTTCCCAGCTGGTGCCGCAGTTCCTTCAGCCCGTCCGGCGACAGCGCTTCGCAGCGCGCCGACAGGGCCGCTTCGGTGTGCGAGGCGCGCAGCAGCCACCAGCCGTCCGGCGTGCCGACCCTGACACCGTCGGTCCCATCGAAGGCGGCCCCATCGGCGGTGAGCCTGGCCCTCACTTCGTCGACCACGACGAACTTCCGCTCGTCGGCGCAGGGCAGTCGCATCTCCGGCGTATTCAGCCGATGCGGCAGCCGATCGACCCGCCCGGCCAAAGTTTCCCCCGCCAGGCGCGACACCACGCGGATCAGCCGCAGCGCCGCGTAAAGCCCGTCGTCGAAGCCGTAGTAACCGTCGGCCCAGAAGATATGGCCGGACATTTCTCCACCGAGCAGGGCCTGGCTCTCGGCCATCTTGCGTTGGATCGGCGAGCGGCCGGAACGCCCCATGATGGCCCGCCCGCCGAGCCGTCGCACCTCGTCGAAGAGGACCTGGCTGGCCTTGACGTCGGCCACCACGGCGGCACCCGGCCGGGCCTTTAGCAGACTCTCGGCCAGGATGGCCAGCAGCTGGTCGGCGCAGACCACCCGCCCCTGGTCGTCGACCACCCCGATGCGGTCGCCGTCCCCGTCGAAGGCCACCCCCAATTCGGTTCCCTCGGTCAGCACCAGGTCCTGCAATTGGCGCAGGTTCCTGGGTTCGGCCGGATCGGGAGGATGGCCAGGAAAGGTCCCGTCGACCGTGCCGTTGATTACCACGTGACGCCCCGGCAGCCGTTGCAGCAGCAGCGGCAGCACGGCGGCGACGGCGCCGTTGCCGGGATCCCAGGCGACACTGGGTGCCCTGCCGCCATCCCAGGCACCGGCCAAGCATTCGATATAATCGACCGCCATCGGATAGAGCACCACCCGTCCTTCGCCACGCACCAGGCGACCATCGGCGGCGCGGGCGGCGAGCCCCCGGATCGCATCTCCGGTCAGGTAGGCATCGCCGTCGATCAGCTTGAAGCCATTGTGGTCGGCCGGATTGTGCGAGCCGGTGACCATCACGCCGCCGGCCGCCTGGTGGCGACGCACCGCATAATTCAGCATCGGGGTCGGTCCGAGGCCGATGCGGCGGACCTCCAGACCGCAGGCGACCAAGCCGGCGACCACCGCAGCCTCCAGCGCGGCCGTGCTCAAACGGCCATCCTGGCCGACACAGACCACGCGGCCGCCCGTCTCGACCAGGGCGCTGCCGAAGGCGCGGCCGATGCCGTAGCCGTCGGCGGGACCCAGGTCGCGCCCGACCACCCCGCGAATGTCGTATTCCCGCAACACGACTGGATGGAAGCGATGAGTCTCGGTCATGGGCCGCCACGCCGCTGGAGTTTCGTTATCAAATGGACACGCCACGCAGGCATTTCCGCCACCAAGCCTGTGACGATATTGTTCTTTAGTGGGGCCGGCGTCCCCGCCGGCCTGCGCCGCGAAGTGGCGCAATGCTGGGCTTCCGGCTCCGCCGGAACGCCGGCACGGAGCCACTAATTTTTCACGGCCGCCCTTGACCTCAGGTGATGACCGTCGGGCTGTTCCGGCCGGTGCGCTGCCTGATGCCGGCCAATTGGTCGGCCAGGCCGATGAGTCCGGCCAAGACCGTCTGGGTCTCTTGGTCATGCTTCGAGGGGTCGGGTTCGTACCGCTCGATATACACCCTGAGCGTCGCCCCCTCGGTGCCGGTGCCGGACAGCCGATAGACGATACGCGCCCCATCGGTGAAGATCACCCGGATGCCCTGCTGCCTGCTGACGCTGCCGTCGACCGGATCGGCATAGGCGAAATCGTCGGCCAGGCTGACCTCGCGACCGCCGAAGCTTTGCCCGGCCAAGCCGTCCAGACTGGCCCGCAGATGGTCCATCAGCCCTTCGGCGGCGGCGCTGTCCAGCCCCTCGTAGTCATGGCGGGAATAGTAATTGCGGCCATAGCGCGCCCAATGGTCGCGCACCACGGCGGCGACCGACTGGCGCCGCTCGGCTAGGACATTGAGCCACATCAGGACCGCCCACAGCCCGTCCTTCTCGCGCAGGTGGTCGGAACCGGTACCGAAGCTTTCCTCGCCGCAGATGGTGGCGAGTCCGGCGTCCAGCAGATTGCCGAAGAACTTCCAGCCGGTCGGTGTCTCGTAGCAGCGGATCCCCAATGCCGCGGCGACGCGGTCAGCCGCCTGACTGGTCGGCATCGAGCGGGCGATGCCGGTCAGGCCCCGGGCATAGCCGGGCGCCAAGCCGGCGTTGGCGGCCAGCACGGCCAAGCTGTCCGAGGGGGTAACGTAGAAATCGCGCCCGAGGATCATGTTGCGGTCCCCGTCCCCGTCCGAGGCTGCCCCCAAGTCGGGGGCATCGGGCCCGGTCATCGCACGGACCAGGGCATGGGCGTGCACCAGGTTGGGATCGGGGTGGCCCCCGCCGAAATCGGGCAAGGGGGTGCCGTTGATCACACTGCCGGCGGCGGCGCCGAGCCGGCCTTCGAGGATGGCATGGGCATAGGGACCGGTGACCGCATGCATGGCATCGAAGCAGACGCGAAAGCCCGAGGCAAACAGGCGGCGGATTGCCGCGAAGTCGAACAGCTGTTCCATCAGCAGGGCGTAGTCGGCGACCGGATCGATGACCTCGACCCGCATCGCGCCAAGACGTTGCTCACCCAGGCGATCGATGTCGACGGCACCCGTCGGCAGGATCCGGTACTGGCTGATGGCCATGGTCTTGGCGTGGATGGCGGCGGTCACCTTCTCGGGGGCGGGCCCCCCGGCACCGATATTGTACTTGATCCCGAAGTCTTCATGCGGGCCGCCCGGATTGTGGCTGGCGGACAGGACGATGCCGCCGAAGGCCCGGTATTTGCGGATGATGCAGGACACCGCCGGCGTCGACAGGATACCGCCTTGACCGACCAGCACGCGGCCGAAGCCATTGGCGGCGGCCATGCGCAGGATGATGTCGATGGCCTCCCGGTTGAAATAGCGGCCGTCGCCCCCGAGCACCAGAGTGGCGCCCTCGAAGCCTTCGAGCGAATCGAAGATCGCCTGGACGAAGTTCTCCAGATAGTTGGGCTGCTGAAACTCCGAAACCTTCTTGCGCAGGCCCGAGGTGCCTGGCTTCTGGCCGGGAAAAGGCCTTGTCGGGTGAATGAACAGGGCGTCGGCCAATTCCCTTATGCCTCGGCCTCGGCTACCGTGGTGGCACCGGCCGGGCTGCCCGGGCGGCCGATCGAGCTGTATTGGAAGCCGGCCGCCATCATTTCGGCCGGACTGTAAATGTTGCGCAGATCGATGATTACCGGACTCTTCAGCAGTTCCTTGACCCGGCTAAAGTCGAGCGCCCGGAACTCGTTCCATTCGGTGAGGATGGCCACCGCATCGGCATCCTGCATGGTTTCGTAACTGTTCTCGCAGAACACCACGTCGGACAGCATCTTGCGAGCCTCGTCCATGCCCTCGGGATCGAAGGCCCGCACCAGCGCACCAGCCCGTTGCAGGCCGGGAACGATTTCCAGGCTGGGCGAATCGCGCATGTCGTCGGTGTTGGGCTTGAAGGTCAGGCCGAGCACGGCGATGGTCTTGCCCTTCACCGAGCCGCCGCAGGCCGCGATGATCTTGTCGGCCATACGCCGTTTACGCTCCTCGTTGATCGACACCACCGTCTCGATGATGCGCAGCGGCGAGCCCTTGTCGCGCGCCGTGCGAACCAGGGCCAGGGTATCCTTGGGGAAACAGGACCCCCCGTAGCCGGGGCCGGGATGCAGGAACTTGCGACCGATGCGGCCGTCCAGGCCAATGCCCCTGGCCACGTCGTGAACATCGGCCCCCACCGCCTCGCAAAGATCGGCGATCTCGTTGATGAAGGTGATTTTGGCGGCAAGGAAGGTGTTGGCGGCGTATTTGATCAGCTCCGAGGTCTCCAGCGAGGTGAAGACGATCGGCGTCTCGATCAGGTAGAGCACCCGGTAGAGCTGCTTCATCACGGCGCGGGCCCGTTCGCTTTCGGCCCCGATGACAACGCGGTCCGGCCGCATGAAGTCGTTGATCGCCGATCCTTCGCGCAGGAACTCGGGATTGGAGACCACGTCGAAATCGGCATCGGGGCAGGTCTCGCGGATGATCCGGGCGACCTCGCGGCCGGTCCCGACCGGCACCGTCGACTTGGTCACGAC
>CAIOJO010000205.1 GCA_903858635.1 uncultured Telmatospirillum sp.
CCACCTTTCCATGGGAACTTCGTATTCCCCAACAGTCATTACATTGTCATGGTAAAAAGGTAAATTAACTACCTTAACTATCTCGGTTATGCGCTTTCGAACATCATATTCGCCATCAATTATGACAAGTGATACTCTATATACCCGCCCACTTGACCTGAGTGAAGAAATTGTTATGCTTTCACTCGGCGTGTTTATAACAAGCTGACCTCTTGTCCGTAAGGTATTAAGGGGCTGTCCGCGCAAAAATATTTCGATATTCTGGGCATTGTCGTCTCCTCCTTGGCGGATGATGCACGTCCCACACTCCTCCCGGACATGGCGAACAGCATCTTGAGATGTCATGCCTGGATAAGCACCATGTATTGAGAGTTTACTTAAATTAATATTTATGTTGTCGCCTCGATAATCTTCATATGCAATTTTTCTATTGATAGCCTCTAGTTTTTGTTTCGCATCTGCATTGCCTCGATCTGCAGATTTCTTTAACCACGCAGCGGCCTGATCAAGATCTCGGACAACACCTTGGCCACTCTCGTACATATATACCCTGACTCCCTGAGAATCCAACAAAGGGCTTGCCCTTGACGCAGGAACGATTCATGAATCTCCCATGCCCGACGCGCCGTTCCTTACTCCAGATCAACGTGTTTCGCTGACCGCGCTGGCGAGGCGCGGGATGGTCGAGCATCGGGTTGCGCGGAGGGCCAACGCCATCATCCTGCTGGACAAGGGCTGGTCGTTTGATCAGGTGGCGGCGGCGCTGCTGCTGGACGACAGCACCGTGCGGACATGGTTCGAAATGTTTCAGCGGGATGGAATGGCCGGATTGGAGACCTTCCACTACGAGGGAAGCAGCAGCCGAATGACGGCGTCGCAGGAAACCGAGTTGGTGACGTGGATCGCCGAGGTCCTGCCGCGGACCACCCGTGAGATCGGGGCGTGGATCGAGGCGCGGTTCGGCGTGGTCTACGAGAGCCGTTGCGGCCTGGTGGCAATGCTGCACCGGCTGGGACTGGAGCACCGGCGGCCGGAAGCGGTGGCTCGCAAGCTCGATCCGAGCAAGCAGGAGGCCTTCATCAAGGCCTACAACGACCTGCTCAACGGCTTGGACGACGACGAGGCGGTGCTCTTTGCCGATGCCGTCCACCCCACCCACGGGGCTCGCCCAGTCGGCTGCTGGGCGCCGAAGGGGGGCAAGGTTGCCATCGACCAGAACAGCGGTCGCGATCGTCTCAACATTCATGGCGCCATTGATCTTGAAACAGGCAAGACCCGGATGATCGAGGTTTGCGCAGCCGATGCCGCCAGCACCATCGCCCTGCTCACCGCCATCGAAAGCCTGTACCCGGCCAAGCGAGCGATCCACGTCTTTCTCGACAATGCGCGCTATCACCACGCCAGGCTGGTCGGGGATTGGCTGGCCCAGCCGGAACGGCGGATCAAACTGCACTTCATCCCGGCCTATTGCCCCCATCTCAACCCCATCGAACGCCTCTGGGGGCTGATGCATCGAGCCGTCACCCACAACCGATGTTACGGCACCTATAACGCCTTCTGCGACGCCGTCCTGCGCTTCCTGCGAACGGACGTGCCTGAGCGGTGGAACACCTTCTGCGATAGCGTGACCGACAATTTCCGCGTCATCGACCCCGCCGATTTTCGGATTCTGGCCTAACCGGGGTATAGCCTAAATTACTTTGTGCGGTCGCATTCCCCTGTTCAGCTGCCTTGCGAAACCATGAGGCGGCTTGGATCGCGTTCTTCTCCACTCCTCGGCCACTCTCGTACATCACGCCTAAATTATTTTGCCCGTCGGCATTTCCTTGTTCAGCCGCCTTTCGATACCAAGAGACGGCTTGGACAATGTCCTTCTCCACTCCTTGGCCATTCTCGTACATCGTGCCTAAATAATATTGTGCGGTCGCATTCCCCTGTTCAGCGGCCTTTCGATACCAAGCGACGGCTTGGACCGCGTCCTTCTCCACACCTTGGCCATTGGCGTACC
>CAIOJO010000206.1 GCA_903858635.1 uncultured Telmatospirillum sp.
AGTGGCGCCGGCGTCCCTGCCGGCGTTCCGGCGGAGCCGGAAGCTGAGCATTTCCGCCGCTCCGCGGCGAAAGACCGGCAGGGACGCCGGTCCCACTGAAAAACAATTTTCTCACAGGCTCTTGCCCGTGGGCGCCCAGCCCGCCCCCTTTGCAATCCTTCGCGGCGTCCACATCTAAGCGATGTTCGCTCCAAGGGGGATCTCGCCATGATTGAACGACGGACTATTCTCAAAGGCTTGGCCGGGCTGCCGCTGGCCACCGTGCTGGCCGATCCGCGCCTCGCCCGGGCCGCCGCCGAGATCACCCAGCTGGTGCAGATCAAGACGGCGGGCGGCAAGGCGGTCGCCGGCGCCCTGGCCCGGCCGCAGAAGACCCCGGCGCCGGTGGTTCTGCTGGTCCATGAATGGTGGGGCCTGAATGACCAGATCAAGGCCACCGCCGTTGATTTCGCCCAACAGGGATATCTTGCCCTGGCCCTCGATCTGTTCGACGGCCGCGTGGTGACCACCCCCGACGAAGCCAAGGCCTTGACCCAGAAGGTGGTTCCGGCCGAGGCCACCGATACCCTCGCGTCGTGGATCGCCTGGGCCCGCAATCATAACGAGGGAGTCCGCCGGGTCGGCATCGTCGGCTGGTGCTTTGGCGGCGGCTGGGCGTTGAACGGCTCGGTGGCGGCGCCGGTCGACGCTACGGTGCTCTACTACGGCAAATGCGACCTGCCGGCCGATCAATTGGCCCGTCTGCAGGGACCGGTGCTCGGCCATTTCGGGACCCGGGACCAGTTCATCAACAAGCCGATGGTCGACCGCTTCGAGGCGGCCATGAAACAGGCCGGGAAGCCCTATACGGTTTATTGGTACGACGCCAACCACGCCTTCGCCAACCCAACCGGCGACAATTTCAACAAGCCGGATGCCCAGTTGGCCTGGCAGCGGACCACCGAATTCTTCGGCAAGATTTTGAAAGGATGACCGCCATCCACAGTTAGGATGGCAGACGAGAAGAATCAATCACAGGTAATATATGTGATTACTACATAAACCCACAATAACACACTTGAAATAAAGGCGGTCATCTGCCAGACTTGTATAGGTAGATCGCCGGTGAAATCTTCCCTCGCCCGTGGGCGGTCGCGGTGATTCGGCGCAACAGACCAACACTGGTTCCTGCCTTGGCCCCGTCTTGGCGGAGAACCGGGGGAAACGCCCGATGTCGAGTTGGTGGAAGCGCCTGAGCCTGCAGGCCAAGTTCATGATCATTACCGGTGTCGGGGTGATCTCCTTATCGGTCAGCGGTTTGGCGGCCGTCGGTTGGTTCGAATACCAGCAGGTGATGCGCAAGTTCGAGCGATTCTCGGACAACGAGTTGTCGTCGCTGCATGCCCTGGTGCTGGCCACCATGCGGCAACGCCGCGACGATCCCAACAACGTCGCCATCACCGTCTTCAACAACTGGTTCAAGGACCGCAACACCGCCTATCCCGGCAAGCTGTGGAGCGTCTGGGGACCCAAGACGACCCATTACATGCAGCTTCGCGAACCCGACCGGGCGCCGAAGGCGGCGCAGGACGCGGTGGACGAAGAGGCGCTGCGCACCGGCCAACCGGTGGGCCGGCTGGTCGGCGGGGCGTATCGGTACAGCCTGCCGATCGTCCTCGGCGTTACAGGGGGCACCGACGACGAGGCCTGCGCCAAATGCCATGGCAATCTGATGAGCGAGACCAAGGGCGGCGTGATCGCCGTCTTTTCCAGCAGCCTCGATACCCGCCCCGACTTCGCCCGCCTGAAGACCGTGCTGGGGGTGACGATGGCCGCCGGACTGGCGATGGCGCTTGCCTTGGTGGCCGGCATCGGGTGGATTCTCAGGCGCATTATCGGCCGCCCGATGAATGAAATGACCGCCGCCATGGCCACCCTCGCCCAAGGCCACACCTCGGCGGCGGTTCCGCATGTCGAGCGAACCGATGAGCTGGGGCGGATGGCCCGGGCGGTCGGCGTGTTCCGCGACGGCATGCTGCAGGCCGAAACCCTGGCCGCGGCCCAAAAGAGCCAGCAGGGCGAGCGGGAGCGGCGGGTCCGCCGGCTGGACGAGCTCACCAAGCAATTCGAGCGGCAGGTTTCGGGCAACATCGCCGCGGTGGCCGAGGCCGCCGTCCAGATGGAAGCCACCGCCAACACCATGGCGGCGACCACCGAGCAAACCAGCCGCGAGGCCGCCGCCGTTGCCGCCGCCACCGAACGGGCCGCGTCGAACGTCGAGACCGTGGCCTTGGCCGCCGACCAATTGACGTCGTCGATTTGCGAGATCGGGCAGCAGGTCGAACAGTCGACCCTGGTCACCCTGGCGGCCGCCAAGGACGCCGAAAACGCCGATGCCACCATCAAGAGCCTGGCCGATGCCTCGGCCCGCATCGGCGACGTGGTGCAACTGATCACCGCCATCGCCGCCCAGACCAACCTGCTGGCGTTGAACGCCACCATCGAGGCGGCGCGGGCCGGTGATGCCGGCAAGGGTTTTGCGGTGGTGGCCGGCGAGGTGAAGAACCTGGCCAACCAGACGGCCAAGGCGACCGGCGAAATCGGCTCGCAGATCGCCGCCGTGCAGGCCTCGACGCGGCTTGCCGTGGAAGCCATCGGGCGGATCGTCGGGCGGACCGCCGAGGCCAATCAGATCGCCGCGGCGATCGCCTCGGCCGTCGACCAGCAGTCGGCGGCGACCAATCAGATCGCCCGCAATGTGGAAGGAGCGACCGCGGCCACCCAGCAGGTGGCCGAGGCCATTGGCGGAGTAACCAGCGCCGCCGCCGAGGCGGGGACCGCACCGGCCCAGGTGCTGACCTCCGGGCACCGCCTCACCGCCCAGGCCGAGGCGCTGCAGGCCGACATCGCGCGGTTCCTGGAGGGTGTGCGTTCGGCTTAACTCACCGCGCCGTGGCAGTGCTTGTATTTCTTGCCCGAACCGCAGGGGCAGGGGGCGTTGCGGGCGGCGCCGGTCCAGGTCGACGGGTCGGCCGGGTTGACGGCGGCGGTGCGCACCGGCTGCAAGGTGGCGGTCACCGTCTGCTGCGGCAGGGCCTCCGCCTCGGCGCCGGCGAAGGCCGGATCCTCGCGGCTTTCGACGACGCGGGTGGGGCGCCGCGGCTGTAACGCCTCTTCGGCGTCGGCCTCGACCCTGAGCTCGATATGGGCGAGCAGCGAGGTGATCTTCTCGCGCAGGCGCGACAGCATCTCCTCGAACAGGTTGAACGCTTCGCGCTTATATTCGTTCAGCGGGTCGCGCTGCCCGTAAGCGCGCAGGCCGATGCCTTGCCGCAGGTGGTCCAGGGTCAGCAGGTGGTCCTTCCACGACTGGTCGAGAAGCTGCAGAAGCAGGCTCTTCTCCACCATGCGCATCACCTCGGGACCGTAATTGGCGGCCTTCTCGGCCATCTTGCGGTCGGTCGAGTCGAGGATGCGGTGGCGCATCTCGGTGCCGGCGATGCCCTCTTCCTGGGCCCAGGCGGCTACCGGCAAGTCGAGATTGAACACCCGCAAGGCTTCTTCGTGCAGCCCGGTGACGTCCCACTGCTCGGGATAGGCCCGTTCGGGGATGCAGCGGTGGACGATTTCCTCGATCACCTCGTGGCGCATGTCGACGATGGTCTGCGACACCTCGACGGCGTTCATCAGCTCCTTGCGCTGCTCGTAGATCACCTTGCGCTGGTCGTTCATCACGTCGTCGAACTTCAGCAGGTTCTTGCGGATGTCGAAGTTGCGCGCCTCGACCTTCTGCTGCGCCTTCTCCAATGCCTTGTTGATCCACGGATGGATGATCGCCTCGCCCTCCTGCAGCCCCAGCTTCTGCAGCATGCCGTCCATGCGCTGCGAACCGAAGATGCGCATCAGGTCGTCTTCCAGCGACAGGAAGAACTTCGAGGCGCCCGGATCGCCCTGGCGGCCCGAGCGGCCGCGCAACTGGTTGTCGATGCGCCGGCTCTCATGGCGCTCGGTACCGATCACGTAGAGCCCCCCGGCCTCGAGCGCCACCTTGCGCAATTCGGCCACTTCGTCGCGGATGGCGGTGGCCTTGGCGGATTGTGCCGCCGGATCTTCGATGCCGGCCAGTTCGGCCTTGAGGCGCATCTCCAGATTGCCGCCCAATTGGATGTCGGTGCCGCGGCCCGCCATGTTGGTGGCGATGGTCACTCCGCCCGGTACGCCGGCCTGGGCCACGATAAAGGCTTCGCGCTCGTGGTGGCGGGCGTTCAGCACCTCATGCGGGACCTTCTTCTTCTTCAGCATCTCCGACAGCAGTTCCGACTTCTCGATGCTGACGGTGCCCACCAGAACCGGCTGGCGGCGCTTGCGGCAGTCCTCGATCAGCTCGACGATGGCGTCCACCTTCTCGCGCGCCGTGCGGTACACCTGGTCGTCATGGTCGTGCCGTTGCACGTCGACATTGGTCGGGATGTCGACCACTTCGAGATTGTAGATCTCGCCGAATTCCGACGCCTCGGTCATCGCCGTACCGGTCATGCCGGCCAGCTTGGGATAGAGACGGAAATAATTCTGGAAGGTGATCGAGGCGAGAGTCTGGTTCTCGTTCTGGATTTCCACCTGCTCCTTGGCCTCCAGCGCCTGGTGCAGGCCTTCGGAATAGCGGCGGCCCTCCATCATGCGGCCGGTGAACTCATCGATGATGATGACCTTGTTGTCCTTGACGATGTAGTCGACGTCCCGGGTGAACAGCTTATGCGCCCGCAAGGCCTGGTTGGCGTGATGCACCAGGCTGATGTTCTGGATGTCGTAGAGGTTGCCGCTGCTCATCAGGCCGACCTGGGTCAGCAGGGCTTCCATATGCTCCACTCCCTGTTCGGTCAGGGTGACGGCGCGAGCCTTTTCGTCCTTCTCGAAATCCTCGGCGGTCAGCTCGGGAATCAGCCGGTCGACCCGCAGGTAGAGCTCCGAGTTGTCTTCGGTCGGACCGGAAATGATCAACGGCGTGCGCGCCTCGTCGATCAGGATCGAGTCGACCTCATCGACGATGGCGTAATGGAATGGCCGCTGGACCATCTCGTCGAGCCGGAACTTCATGTTGTCGCGCAGATAGTCGAAGCCGAACTCGTTGTTGGTGCCGTAGGTGATGTCGGCGCCATAGGCCGCTTGCCGCTGGCCGTCGTCGAGATCGTGGACGATGACGCCGACGGTCAGCCCGAGGAAGCGGTAGATCTGGCCCATCCATTCCGAGTCGCGCTGGGCCAGATAGTCGTTGACGGTCACCACATGGACGCCTTGGCTGGACAGCGCATTGAGATAGACCGGCAGGGTGGCCACCAGCGTCTTGCCTTCACCGGTGCGCATTTCCGAGATCATGCCCTTGTGCAGCACGATGCCGCCCAACAGCTGGACGTCGAAATGGCGCTGGCCGAGGGTTCGCTTGGCCGCTTCGCGCACCGTGGCGAAGGCGTCGACCAGGATGTCATCCTCGTCCTCGCCCTGGGCCAGCCGGCCGCGCAGCCAGTCGGTACGAGCCTTGAGTTCGTCGTCCGACAACCCGAGCAGCGTGGGCTCAATGTCGTTGATGGCCTCGACCTGCTTCTTGAAAGTCTTCAAGAGACGGTCGTTGGCAGTGCCGAACAAGCGTCGGGCGATGGCGCCGAACATAAGGGTGACCTCTATCGGTACGGATGGCTTGAGCAAGCCTTTTACGAGACGTTGACACAGATAGAGCCAGGCACTCCGTCTGTCAACGACGCCGGCCGCGGCCGGCGCAAGCCTGGGTCGGGGCGTTGACCCCGAAGGCATGACGGAAAAGGACGGGGGCCGCCTGGCAGCTGCGGCTCGGCGCAACCCGGGGCGCGACCAAGGCCGCCCGGCACGAAGGCCATCGGTGCTCTTGTGCGGCGTCGCCGGTTGTGCTTAATGCGAGGCTGTAGTTGCCCTAATCCCCCACGGACTTCCGCCGGCCAGAAGGGGTCGCTCCGGATGACCGCCTGAAAAAAAGGAATTTGTCGCATGACCAACCGTTCCTTGGGCGCCATCGCGCTCGCCGCCCTGATGACGGCCACGGCTCTGCCCGCCCTGGCAGCGGATGCCGATCCGGTCGTCGCCACGGTGAATGGAAAGGAGATCCATCGCTCCTACCTTCTCGAGCAGCAGCAGGGTATTCCCCAGCTCCGCCAGGTGCCGCTCGAGATGGTCTATGACCAGTTGCTCGACCATGCGATCACCGGCCAGCTCATCCTCGAACAGGCCAACAAGCAGAAGCTGAAGGACGATCCGCAGGTCAAGGCGGCGTTCAAGGATGCCGAGACCCGCATCCTGCAGCAGGCTTTCCTGGCCAAGCAGGTCGACAAGGATATCTCCGAAGACGCCATCAAGGCGCGTTACGAAGAGATGAAAAAGACCATGCCGCCGAAGGAAGAGGTGAAGGCCCGCCACATCCTGGTCGATAGCGAAGACCTCGCCAAGGCGGTGATCGCCGACCTCAAGTCGGGGGTTTCCTTCGAGGACGAGGCCAAGGCCAAGACCAAGGACCCGTCCGGCAAGACCAATGGCGGCGACCTCGGTTATATCGGCAAGGACGAGACCGTCCCCGAGTTCTCCGAGGCGGCCTTCAAGCTGAAGCCGGGCGAGGTCACCCAGACCCCGGTCAAGACCCAGTTCGGCTGGCATGTGATCAAGGTCGAGGATCGCCGCGTGGCGCCGCCGCCGACCTATGACGAAGCCAAGCCGCAGATCAAGGGCGAACTGGCCCAGCAGGATGTGCAGAAGATCATCGACGGCCTGCAGAAGACCGCCTCGATCAAGCGCTTCAAGGCCGATGGCACGGCTGCCGAGGCCAAGGCGAAGAACTGATCCGCACCACAATTCAATCCGTTGGCGGGCCGATTTACCTGACGCTTGGGATCCAAGCGTCAGGATCGGACCGCTAGACGACCGAGGGACGCTCGACCACCATGACGGCCATTTCGCCCCTGGCCCCCAAGGCCTTTGCAAGTCTGCAACCGCTGTCCGGGGTCCGCCTGGCGGCCCATGCCTGCGGCCTGCGCTACCAGGGCCGCAACGACCTGATGGTGGTCGAACTTGCGCCCGGCACCACGGTCGCCGGCGTCTTTACTCGCTCGCTCACCGCCGCGGCACCCGTCTTGTGGTGTCGTCAGGCGCTGGGCGGCGGGCGGGCCCGGCTGCTGGTGGTCAATTCGGGCAATGCCAATGCCTTTACCGGCAGCCTCGGCACCGCCTCGGCCCGGCGCACCGTCGAGGCGGCGGCCGAGCTGGTCGGCTGTGCGCCGGAAGAGGTGTTCATCGCCTCCACCGGCACCATCGGCGTGCCCCTCGACGACGGCAAGATCACCGCGGCGCTGGGCGACGCGCTGGCCAGGCTGTCGCCGGCGGCGTGGGACGATGCGGCCGGCGCCATCATGACCACCGACACCTATCCCAAGCTGGCCACCCGCACCGCCCTCATCGGCGGCGTGCCGGTGCGCCTCAACGGTTTCTGCAAGGGGGCGGGCATGATCGCCCCCGACATGGCCACCATGCTGGCCTATGTCTTTACCGATGCCGCCCTGCCGGCCCCGCTGCTGCAAACCTTGCTGACCAAGGGTGCCGAGCGCTCGTTCAACAGCATCACGGTGGATTCCGACACCTCGACCAGCGATACCCTGATGCTGTTCGCCACCGGCGCCGCCGGCAATCCTGCGGTGCAAAGCGCCGCCGACCCCTTGCTGCGCGACTTCAGGAAGGCATTGGACGGGCTCCTGCTCGATCTCGCCCTGCAGGTGGTGCGGGACGGCGAGGGGGCCAGCAAATTTGTCGAGATCACCGTCAGCGGCGCCGCCAGCCGGCGGGCCGCCAAACGCATCGGGCTGGCCATCGCCAATTCGCCGCTGGTCAAGACGGCGGTGGCGGGCGAGGACGCCAATTGGGGCCGCATCGTCATGGCGGTCGGCAAATCGGGTGAGAAGGCCGACCGCGACCGCCTGTCGATCAGCATCGGCGGTGTTCTGGTGGCCAAGGACGGACAAGTGGTGCCGGGCTATGACGAGACCCCGGTCACCGCCCATATGAAGGGCACCGACGTGGTGTTCGCGGTGGATGTCGGGGTGGGGCGTGGCAAGGCCACGGTGTGGACCTGCGATCTGACCCACGCCTATATCGACATCAATGGCTCCTATCGGACCTGAGGACGGCTGTCTCGGCGCCGGCCGCGGCTGGCGCGGCGAGCCGCTGGATACGGCGCATCTGCGGCTGCGGGCGCTGGCCGCCGCCGACGTGGTGGCGGTGGCCGGCTTGCTCGACGATTGGGAGGTGGCCCGTCACACCACCAATATTCCCTTTCCCTACCAGCGCCAGGATGCCGAACAGTTCGTCGCCAAGGTCGAGAGCGAGACCGCCCAGGGTCGCGCCCTGGTGTTTGCCATCGAGGAGCGGCTGAGCCAGCGGCTGGTGGGGTGCGTCGGCGCCACCATCGAAGCCGGAACCGCCGAGATCGGCTATTGGATCGGCCGCTCCTATTGGCGCCGCGGCTATGCCAGCGAAGCGCTGGGCCGGGTGATCCGCATGCTGTTCGATAATTTCGGCGTCGGCCTGCTGTGGGCTTCGGTGGTGCCGGACAACCTGGCCTCGCGGCGCGTGCTCGACAAGGCGGGGTTCGTCTTGGACCGCCGCCAGGCGACCGAGATGCCGGCCCGCCGCACCACCGCCCTGCTCGACTATCTGGTCCTCGACCGCGAGCATTGGGACCGCGCCCGGCGCGCCCGGCCGATCCTGTTGGTGGCCGCCGCCGCGCTGATCGACGTCGATGGCCGGGTGCTGTTGGCCCAGCGCCCCGCCGGCAAGTCGATGGCCGGTCAATGGGAGTTTCCGGGCGGCAAGCTGCAGCCCGGCGAAACGCCGGAAGCCGCTCTGGTTCGCGAATTGCGCGAGGAGCTGGGGATCGCCGTCGGCGAGTCCTGCCTGGCCCCCCTGGCCTTCGCCTCGCACGACTACGACAGCTTCCATCTGCTGATGCCGCTCTACGCCTGCCGGCAATGGCGGGGCATGGTCGAGCCCTGCGAGGGGCAGCGTCTGGCCTGGGTGGCGCCGGCCCGCTTGGCCGATTATCCGATGCCGCCGGCCGATCTGCCGCTGGTGGCGCTGCTGCGCGACTGGCTGTAGATTATCCGCAAAGCGGAAAAGGGAAGCGGAATGGGCGAGGAAGTCAGTGCGGCCCTGGTCATCATCGGCAACGAGATCCTGTCGGGGCGGACCCAGGACATCAACCTGCAATACATCGCCCTTGGCCTCAACGAGGTGGGGGTGCGCCTGACCGAGGTCCGCGTCATCGCCGATGACGAGGCGGCCATCATCGACAGCATCAACAGCTTGCGGGTCCGCCACGCTTACGTCTTCACCACCGGCGGCATCGGCCCGACCCACGACGACATCACCTCGGAATGCATCGCCAAGGCCTTCGGCGTGCCCTTGCGGCGGGACCCTCGCGCCGTCGAACGGTTGCTGCGCCAGATCAAGCCGGAGAATCTCAACGAAGCACGGCTCAGGATGGCCAATATTCCGGAAGGCGCCGAGCTGATCGACAACCCGGTCAGCCATGCTCCGGGCTTTCGCCTCGGCAATGTCTATGTGATGGCCGGGGTGCCGCGCATCATGCAGGCAATGTTCGATGGCATTCGGCCTAGCCTGAAGGGTGGGGCTCGGATGTTGTCGAAGAGCGTCACCATATTTATCGCCGAAGGGACCGTGGCGGCCGGCTTGCGGGACATCCAGGACCGACATCCGGCCGTCGAGATCGGCAGCTACCCCTTCGTGCGCGACGGCAGCTTCGGCACGGTCATCGTGACCCGCGGCACCGATGCGGCGGAAATCGGGGCGACGGCGGCCGAGGTTGGCGAACTGGCGCGTTCGCTCGGCGCGCGGACCGAGGACGACGGCCACCCGCCCGCCTGATGGCGATCGCCTTGCGGCTTAAGGCAGGTGGCGGGCATGAAATTGCATCGTTACGAGCGGGCGGCGATCGGCTTCCTCATTCGCCATTTGCTGGTGGGCGCGCTGGGCGGCATGGTGTTCGGCGGACTGATCGTGGGGTTCGACATCGCCCATCTGCGCAGCCTGGCCGACGAATCGGCCGACGGTATCCTGACCCTGCTGCTGTTCTTCTTCGGCCTGTTCGTCACCTTCGGCAGCGTCGGCATGGGGGTCGGCATCATGAGCCTGGCCCAGGACGAGGATTGAGGGAAATTTCCACTGTCCCTCATGCGCTCACCCGAACAACCCCGTCATTGCGAGCAGAGCGAAGCAATCCAGGTTTCTGGATCGTCACGGCGCTTCGCTTCTCGCGATGACGGTGTTGAGCCGGTGACTGCGGCGTTTCCTTGCGGCGGATTCTGCCTTACCTTCGGTCCCGGCCCGCTTGATGGAATGGTAGACATAACGGACTTAAAATCCGTGCGCTTCGGCGGTGCCGGTTCGAGTCCGGCAGCGGGCACCATAAAAAAAGCCATGAATTTTGACCAGTTAGCCCGCCTCGTCCAGATAGGCCACTGATTGTGGTGCGGGGTGCGCCCCCAACAAGATGTTGTACAAAAGTGGAAATGTTGCTATGTTTGGGGTGTCAAGACGGGCATTTTGACAACCCTCCGAAGCCCTGCCGTCACAAGCGGCAGGGTCTTCATTTTCCGGGGCACGGCTCCCGCGGAATGGTGGGGCAGTGGATGGCTCCGTCGGTCAGCGCTGGTCTCGCTCGAGCTGGGAGACGATCTGCTCGGCCTCCGCCTCGACGGTAACCGTCCCGCCGGTGTCGAGGACGATTTCGGCGAACCCGTTCCGCTGCGAGACGCATGTGACGTGGTCGGGATGCAGAAACACGATGTGCCCGCTGGTGTCCCGCACCTTCAGAAACTTGACCATGGTGGCCTCCTGGCCGGCGTGACTGCCGCCAATCGCAAGCTTCAGGGTATGGCCGGCAAGGCTCGCTAAGCAAGCTGTGTGGGTTCGAGACGGCATTTGGGCCGCTTCGTCTTGGCTATTTGCCATCCGCCGGTGAGCGGGATAAAACTAAGAAGCCTGTCGTGGAAGATGCCGTATTTGCTGAAAAGGGTCGGTAATGCAAAAAGACATATCGCAATTTGTGTCTGCCTGTATCGACTTTATTCGCGGCATAGAGATTAAATCGCCGGCGGACGGCTTTCGTTACAGTGTAATCGTGCCAGGTGCGAAATACTCACCATGGCTGAACCATGATGTGTTTGTCGCGGCCCACATGGCGATAAAAGCAAATACCATTGTCGATGTTTATAGGTGCTACGAGCTGTGGAAATTGGTCGAGCAGTGCGCTCGATTGGGCGGCGATATTCTTGAAGTGGGAGTGTGGCGCGGGGGCACGGGGTGCTTGATGGCTTTGAAGTCGAAATTGATGGGTAGCCACTCGCGAGTCTTCCTGTGTGACACCTTTAGCGGCGTGGTGAAGGCAGGAGAAATGGATTCCACCTATAGTGGTGGAGAGCACGATAATACTTCCGTGGATATCGTCGTGAAAGCGAAAGAGGCGCTGGCGCTGGACAATGTCGAAATCCTGGTTGGGGTGTTTCCCGATGAAACGGCCGGCAGGGTCGGGGATGCCGTCTTTTCCCTCTGCCATATCGACGTGGATGTCTATGACTCGGCGAGGGACGTGCTTGAGTGGGTCTGGCCTCGTCTGCAAGTCGGCGGCGCGGTTGTCTTCGACGACTACGGATTCGTCGAAACCGACGGGGTGACCCGTCTGGTCAACGAGCTGACGGGTGTTCCTTCGGCCCTCATCATTCACAACCTCAATGGCCATGCCGTGATGGTCAAGACCGCCGCGGCAACGTCGCTTCTGCCCCGATAAACCGCCCGGACGACTGGGGCGCCTGAGTCCGGCAGCGGGCGCCACCCATCTGCGCGGGGGTGTGAGCGTGGCTGGCCGCCTGGTCGCCTCGATGAGGACCTGCGCCGCATAGAGGCGGACGGTTGTCCTCGGCATCAATGACCGCAGAACAAGAGCGCATTTTATGCAAATGTCCGTCAAGTATGAGTAATTCAGCGATGGCCGAAGCAAGTAGGCCAATGTCTCTTGCTGTGTCCTTGGTTATTTGCACCGTGAGGGAGGGTATTATTTCTACCGTGATTCACGCTTTGCCTATTGGCTTGACGTTTTGCGGTTTTTGTCTACAATATTAATTTGAGGTTAACGCCGCCCGCGACGCGGGCGCCGTCCAGCGGGCGGGCCGAGGGGGTCGGCTGATCCACTCGCCGCTCGAATTTATGTCCAGATGGGCTGGCAGGAGACGTGCCTCGCGGCGGATTTCTTTCGTCTGTCGCCGGAGCTAAGCCATGGCTACGGTTCAACTCGCGTCACAAACGCCGGATCAGGCCTTGGTTCCGGGGCCGGCGCTGCAAGAGCTCGATCTGCCGGCCAATTCCTTCACCGGGGGTAGCGGCCAGCTGACCTATACGGCGACGATGGCCGATGGGTCGGCCTTGCCGAATTGGCTGATGTTTCTCTCCACCCCGACCTTTGGGCCATCCTTCCTTCTTGATCTCGCCGCCCCGGCCAAGAACCAGTTCAGCGTGATGGTGACCGCCGCCGACGTCGCTACGGCGTCCTCGGCTACGGAAACCATCAATTTCACGGTGGCGGGGCCGGTGGTTTCGGATCATACGCCGGATCAGACCTGGGTCGTGGGTCAGAAGGTGTCGCTGGCGTTGCCCGCCGACAGCTTCAACGACTTCGGCCTGGGGCTCACGGTGAAGGCAACCTCGCTGCCCAGCTGGCTGAGCTTCAATGCCACCACCGGCACATTCTCGGGCACTGCTCCGGCCACCGCCGGGACATTTGCCGTAACGCTCGTCGCGACGGACGCCGCTGCCCTGTCCACCAGCGAGTCGTTCCTTATTTCCGTGCAACTGACGCCGTCCTATACGCCCATCCTTCAGATCCAGACGCCGCATCAGACGTTCACCCAGGGGCAATTCGTCGAGCTCGATTTGCCCGCGAAGGCCTTTATCGACACAAATGGCACGATGACCTATGCGGCAACGCTGGCCGATGGGTCCGCCTTGCCGGCTTGGCTGATGTTTCTGTCGACCCCAAGCTTCGGGCCGGCTTTCCTCCTTGATCTCGCCAACCCGGCAGTCACCGCCAATGCATTCGCGGTGACCCTCACGGCCACCGACCTCACCAGCGGGTTATCGGCAGCGGAAAACATAAACTTCACGATGCTGGGTTTTCCGACCGTTACCGATCAGACCGCCGCTCAGGTTCTCGTGCCGGGAAAGACCATGTCCTTCGCCTTGGCGGCCGATACCTTCACCGATCCGCAAGGCCAGTCCTTGAGCCTGAAGGCGACCGGCATGCCCGGTTGGTTGGCCTTCGATGCCACCACCGGCACATTTTCCGGAACGGCTCCCACGTCGGCGAAGTCGTTCGCCGTCACGGTTGCGGCGACGGATGCGATCGGCCTATCGGGCAGCGAAACATTCAACGTCGGTTTCTTGTCGCCGCCCGTTGTCGCGCCGACGGCGGCGCAAAACTGGTTGCCGGGGGTTCTGTCGTTCACCCTGCCGGCCGATACATTCACCGACCCCAACGGCGAGGCTCTCTCCTATGCCGCCACCAGGGGGATGTCCCGGTCGATGTTGAAATTGGAGGGCAGGCGTTGCTCACCTTGAGCCTGTAGGCTCGGGGTGTCGAATCCGCAAAGGAGAGCAACGCCATGAAGAAATCTACCACATTGGCCGCCGTCGTTCCGGCGAC
>CAIOJO010000207.1 GCA_903858635.1 uncultured Telmatospirillum sp.
AGGAAAATCTGCGAGACTGCGCCCACAACCAGTTCAAGTCGACACCGACCATTTTCGGCCGGAAACCCGCGCAATCCGTGGCTTTCAGAGCTTTGTTCCTTCAGTTAACCGGACAGCAGTGATCGTTGATCGTCTTGAAATGGTCGATATCGATCATCAGCAGCGAAAGAGCATGGTCATAGCGGGCCAGGCGTTCCATTTCTCCCCTGATGAGTTCTTCAAAACGACGACGGTTCCAGGCTCCAGTCAGCTTGTCGGTGCTGGCAAGATCGCCCAGTTCGCCAAGTTCCGTATGCATCGCATCCTTGGCCATCTGCAACTGCCGTGCGTACCCGAGCAAGCCGAAGTAGATATCGTCAAAGAAGGCCAGCGAGGCTAGGCGCTGTCCGATGAAGGCGACAATAATGATGAAAAAATCGCCAAGGGCGTCGCCGACCGCGGATCCGATCCCTAGCCTCGGTAGAAATATCGTGTGGAACCACTCATTGCCAATGTATACGCAGACGGCAGATACGAGCCCGACGCCAAACAGAACAATCCCATTGCGGACGAGTACGGTTCCTGCGCTGTGCTCAGAAGTGGTCATGACTGTTCATGGTGCTAGGATGCCGAGGCGCGACGGGTTTGTGACTGTATGGCTCATATCTCCTCCTGGGCCCGTCGGCCAACCGAGGTCATGTGGCCATAAGGTCGGACAGTCTAACAGGATTATCGACCTGTCGCCGCTGGTTGATCTGAAGCATCTCGCTGGATCGAGGCCGAACGATAAGCCAATGAGAAGACTTGCTAGATTGCCGAATGCGGTTCATATCGCTCCCGCGGAGCTAACTTGGCAACCCGGTTTGCGGCGCCTGCATTGCGAGATGCTATCGCCGAGTTCGTCGTCGAGAGGCGAGGGGCAGGGCGTTCCAAGACCTTGCCGCTGGCGGAGGCGAAATTGGAGCAATCGGAGCGGGTTGGGCTCGGTGCCCTGTACCGGGTCTTTTTCTTGATCGGGCTTTTCAGCTTCGGCGGAGGCTTGGTGTCCTGGATTCATCGCGAAGTGGTGGTGGTTCGGGGCTGGCTCACGGACGAGGAATTTCTGCCCGGGGTGGCACTGGCGCAGATCCTGCCAGGTGTCAATTCGACCAACTTGGCGATCCATGTCGGCCGCAATCTGCGGGGCGCGGGCGGCGCGGCAGTCGCTCTTGCCGCGGTCCTGACCGGCCCTTTCGTCGCCGTCCTGTTGGTCGCCATGGCCTACCGACAGCTGCTGGGCGTGGCCTGGTTGCATGCGGCGATGGCCGGCGTGGCCGCCGCGGCCATCGGCATGCTGCTGCGCGTCACCATGGTTTCGGTGCAAACGGCGTATCGCGGTTGGCTATCCTTGCTGGTGGCGGCGCTGACATTCGGTGCCGTCGGGATCTTGCACTGGCCGCTGTTCCTGGTGGTGTTCGGGCTGGGTCCGCTCAGCGTCTGGCTTGCCTGGCCGAAGGAAGCGGACCATGGGTGAAGCATCGCGGCTGATCCAGATCGCCCTCTTGTTCGTTCCGTTGTCCCTCAGCGCCATCGGCGGCGCCACGGTGATCTACGCGCCCCTGCAATATGCCGTGGTCGACCTCCACCATTGGATGGGACCGGCCGAATACCTCGATTACTTTGCCGTCTGTCGCTTTGCGCCTGGGCCCAGTTCCATGCTCGGCGTGGTCATCGGCTGGAAGGTGGCCGGTTATCTGGGGGCGGTGGTGGCCGCGGTGGCGTTGTATGTGCCGTCTTCTGTGATCTGTTACGGAGTTGGCCGCCTGTGGACCCATTATCGCGGCACCCAATGGCATACGGCCCTGCAACGCGGCTTGGCCCCCATTGCCGCGGGACTGGTTCTGGCCGGCGTCTTATCGCTGTACCAGTTGGCCGGAGGGGGTGCCCTGACCGCGAGCGTGATATGCGGCGCGGCGGCTCTCCTCACCTGGCGAAAACGGCTGCATCCCTTTTTCCTGCTGGTCGCCGGAGGTCTGATCTTCGAGGCGGCCTATCAATGGGGCGGATTGGGATAGCGAGACGGGCTAGGCCCCGCCCTCAGGCGGTGCGGACGCCCTCCAGGAATTTGCCGACGACATCCTTGAGGCTGACGGCCTCGCGCGACAAGGAACGGGCCGACGACAGAACCTGATTCGCCGCCGATCCGGTTTCCGCTGCCGCCTGGGTGACGTTGCCGATGTTGGTCGACATCTCGTGGGTGCCGCCGGACGCCTGCTGGATGTTGCGGGCGATCTCGCCGGTGGCGGCCGACTGTTCCTCGACCGCCGAAGCGATGGCGGTGGCGATCTGGTTGATCTCGTCGATACGCTTGGTAATGCCGTTGATGGCCGCCACCGCCTCGGCGGGGGCCGATTGGACGCTGCTGATCTGTTGGCTGATCTCTTCCGTCGCCTTGCCGGTTTGGTTGGCCAGGCTCTTGACCTCGTTGGCGACCACCGCGAAGCCCTTGCCGGCATCGCCGGCGCGCGCCGCTTCGATGGTGGCGTTCAGCGCCAGAAGATTGGTCTGGCTGGCGATGTCGTTGATCAGCTGGACCACGGCGCCGATGCGGGCCGAACTTTCGGCCAAGGCCTGCACCGTGGCGTTGGTGTGATTGGCTTCGTCGGACGCAGCCTGGGATATGCGGCTGGACCGTTCGACCTGCCGGCCGATCTCGCCAATCGACGAGGACAGTTCCTCGGCGGCGGTGGCGACGGTCTCGACCGAGGCAGAGGTCTGATCGGCCGCTGTGGCGACGGCGGTCGCCTGCCTGCTCGTCTGCTCGGCATTGGCCGACATCGCCTGGGCGGTGGCCTCCATTTCGGTGGCCGCCCCCGACACCACGTCGAGCACGCTGGCCACCGCGCTATCGAAGGCGCCGGTCAGTTGTTCCCCTGCAGAATAGGTATCAATTGTAATATACGGGCTCAGGGGACTGGTATGTCGGACAAGACCGAACAGGGCGGGGCACCGAGCCCACGGCGGCGAAGGACGCTGTTCCGTTGGTTCAAGAGTACGTCGCGGCGAACCTTCATCCCCTTCCGCTCCGCTCGCCGTGATCGCCTTTGAGTTGGCCCGACGCCACGGCGACCTCGCCGTCGTGCCGTGGGGGATCCCGCTGCTGGCCTGGGGCTATCTTCAG
>CAIOJO010000208.1 GCA_903858635.1 uncultured Telmatospirillum sp.
CCGCCCGCTTGTCGCGCAATGCCGATATGACGTGGAGCTCGCCCATCTCTTCGTCTTTCCTTGGTGGTGGAATGACAAGATTTTAACCGATGGCGGGCGGCGACGGTACGCAGCCGTGGTGGCGGCTGCTACATAATGCCGCAATCCAGCCGAGTCGATACGCACCAGCGCCATCGCCACGTTTGAGCCGCGCGAGCGCGCCCTGTCGCCGTCCGAAGTTCGCGCAGTCCTAACGGCGTTGGATCACGTGGCGGCGGCGCCAACGCTGCGCTCAGCGGTGAAGTTTGTTCTGCTAACCGGAGTCCGCAAGTCGGAGTTCATTGACGCCACATGGAAGGAAATCGACTTCGCCGCCGCGCGCTGGACGATCCCGGCCGAGCGTATGAAGGCTGGCAAGGCGCATGTTGTCCCGCTGAGCGATCAGGCGCTCGACATTCTTACGGCGTTCCGCACGATGTTCGGCGTCAGCCGATACCTACATCCTGGCCGGTACGACGGCGATACGCCCATAAGCAACGCCACGCTTAATCGCGTGATCGATGCGGCTGTTGAGCGTATCCGCAAGGATGATCCGGACTTTGAAAGCCTTGGCGTTCACGACCTGCGCCGCACCTTTTCGACAGGCCTGAACCGAGCCAAATTCGATGATCGCTGGATCGAGATGAGCATGGCTCACGCGCCTCGAAACCGGATTGCGGCTGTCTACAACGTGAACCGCTACTTGGCCGAGCGCAAGATCATGCTTCAATGCTGGGCTGACATGCTCGATGCTTGGATGAAGGGCGAGTCTGCCAAAGAGCTGATCGCCAACGCGAGGCAGCGCGCCGCCGAGATTCACGACGACGAGTTGGACGACGATCTCTGAACTACGCGTGGCTCGCGCGCATCTTCTCTGTCGCCTCTGGTGGCCGCCAGCCGGCTGGATTGGCGATCCAACAATCGATGTCGGATTCGTGCCAACCGGTGCCGTTCATGCTGATCTTTAGCTGAGCCGGAAACGTGCCCTCGGCGATCTTGCGGTAGATAGTTGAGCGGCTGAGGCCGGTGCGGGCGAGGACGGTCCTCAGACGGACGATACGGTCTCTCCTCCAACCCTCAACCCGTCACGGCGAAGCCGGTCCGTCCTCTCACTCTAAAAGGGGGCGTTGCCGGGGACTTCCCCGCAGAAGGGGGGCGTCGGCGACTGCGGCACCGGCCAAGGGGAAGGCGTTCCCCTCCAACCGCTTTGCCCTTATCGGCGTAATGAGATTCGCCTGAGCCCCGCACGGCGGAACTAGGCTGCAGAATATCCATTGCACAATCTGCCCATATTGCCTATCTTGCCCAGGGAGGACGAGTCATGAGCGCAGCAAAGCCATCTCATCTCACGCGAACTGCGTTGACCAAGGCGATCGAGCGCAAGGTCGAGCGCATGCCCCTGCACGACCTCGTCGAGCTAGCTTCGACGCTTAAGGTGACCGTTCCCGTGGCCAAGACACTCCGTCGGCGCGAACCGACGGCGGTGGCACCTCCGGCCGCGCCCACGGGCCGCGTGTTGCAAGGCACCGGCGTCGGCCCGGTCGTCTCGGCCGCAAAGGGAAGTCGGCTTTTGGACGCGATCACCGTCGATGACGAGGCGACCGACTGGGCCGAGAGCGAGCTCGTTGGGGCGGGCGCGCTAGTCGGGCGGCTCAGCATTGCACGGGGCACCCTCGACAATTGGCGTAAGGCCGGCAAGGTCGTGGCACTGCGCAAGGGATTGCGGAACTTCGTCTACCCACTGCGGCAGTTCGATCGCCGCCGGCCCGTGGACGGCCTCGACCAGATCGTCGAGCATTTCACTTCCGCTGAGGAAGCATGGGAGTGGCTGGTCGCCCCTAATCGGATGACGGACGGCAAGGCCCCGATCGACGCCCTGCACGCCGGTGAAGTTAAGAGCGTCGTCAGCGCGGCGTTAGCAGCCTTTGAATACGCGTGAAGCTCGTCACGTCCAAACTCCGTGAACGGGTAATCGAAGCCAAGCTCTCCGACTGGCCTCGCATCCTGCCAACCCCACACCGGGCCACGCCAGCCGGCGCGGGGTTCGGCTCGAGCCGATATTCCAGCCCGACCGACGCCTTTCGGGTGCTCTACGCAGCGGACAACTTCTCCACCGCGTTTGCCGAGGCCGTCGTGCGCGACCGCTTCGAGGGCAAGTCTCGACGCTACCTCTACCGACCTCACCTAGAGCAGGTGTGCCTAACGGCCATCAGCTCCAGTCGTGAGCTCGCATTGCTCGATCTGCGGGGTGCAGGGGCCTACGAGCTGGGCGTCGACACCGACGCCAGCAGAGCCCGCGACCATACCATTGGCCAGGCCTTCTCGCAGACCGTGTACGATGAATTGGCAGACGTCGACGCCATCCTGTTCGACTCCCGCCTAACGACCGGCGCCTGTGTCGCCATATACGACCGCGCCTTTTCCGCCTTGTCTGGAACGTTGCCTATCGCCCTATTGCAAGCCGCCCTGCTGCCGGCCGAGCTGACCCGGCTCGGCATCACGCTACGCCGCGAGCGGGGGTACGCGCTGTGACGCGGGCGTCGCACGATCCGTCCCTTGATCTCGGGACGCGCTGATGACCAAGCGACTTCGCATCATTTCGCCGAAGCGGAACAAACGCCTGCAGACCGGCTGGGAGGGCTTCTTCCCGTACTACGCCGGCTATCCCGAGTTCTTCGCCCGAGAGCTGCTGCAAAGCGCCAAGCTGGCATCCGGCGCCGTCGTGCTGGACCCATGGAATGGCAGCGGGACCACGACTTACACCGCCACGTCGCTGGGCTTGGCCGGCCAGGGTGACGCCGAGCTCGTCGGCGACGGTGAAATCCGACAGCCCCTGTCGCCCGGGGTCGTGCCGCTGCGGAAAAAATACCTCCTTGTCCGGGCCATGCAGCGCCCGCCAGTCGGCGACCCGCCGTTCCAGGGTGCGCCGTACGCTGTCGGGCACGACCTCCTCGCCGAACTCGTCCTGCAGAGTCTCGAAGATGCTAACCGCCATCAGCCCGGCGGGTCCGTTCAGCAGTTCGAGAACACGGGGCCATACGGCGATCAGCGGGTTCTCCCGGGTCCGCCATGATCGCTTCGCCTTGCCCTGCGACGGAAGCCTCGGGTCTTTGTCGATCTGGCGAGCGGTACGCTCGCTGATGCCGGCCATCGCCGC